>CAIQIV010000001.1 GCA_903871905.1 uncultured Chloroflexota bacterium
CTGTTTATTTATACATTACCAATAAAGCTCTTTGTCGATTTTTGTAAAACTTAGCAATCGGTAGATTTATATATAACGGCAAATACCTTACGGAGGGGCTATGAATTTGCAGGGAGCCGTGATTTACCTGCCTCAGGATCGCCGCCTGGCGTTAGCACGCGGGGAGATGCTTCCCGATCATGCTCATGGGGTGGCGTTGTTTGCCGATATCTCTGGTTTTACCCCGCTGGCTGAAGCGCTGGCGCGCGCTTATGGCAATCAGCGCGGGTCTGAGGCTTTACTGCGCCAATTGGACCAGGTCTTTGAGGCCCTGATCGCCCAGCTGGACTGCTGCGGCGGGTCGGTGATTAATTTTATGGGGGATGCCATTACCTGCTGGTTTGATGATGTTAACGCTGTCACCGGCAGCAGCGCCTCCGCGGCTGTCACCTGCGCGGTCAAGATGGAAAAGGCCATGCAGGCTTTCTCGTCGGTGCAGATTCCTGGGCAGCCGCCGGTAGCGCTGGCGGTTAAGGTGATGGCCGCGAGCGGCCCGGCCCGGCGCTTTGTGGTGGGCGACCCGGATATTCAATTGATCGATACCCTGGCCGGTCAGACCCTCGATCGCATGGCGGCGGCTGATCCGCTAACCCGGCCCGGAGAGATCCTGGTGGATGAAGCCACGGCTGCCGCCTGGCCCGTGCGCGAAAGGCGCACTCACCCGAGCAGCGGCGACAGCTACTGCGTGATCGACCTGAACGCTCCGGTTTTTGCTGCCCTGGAAGCCTCTGATCCGCGCCCAATGGAAGATTTTGACGCTCAAGCCTTGCAGACTTTCCGTCCCTACGTGCTGTCTGCCACCTGGGAGCGTATTGAGTTTGGCCTGGGCGATTTGATGACCGAGCTGCGCCCGGCGGCGGCTTTATTCCTGCGTTTCTCTGGGATTGATTACGATGGCGATGAGGAAGCTGGGGCCAAACTGGATGCTTTGATCCGCCGCGCGCAGGGTGTGATGAGCGCGTATGATGGCACCCTGCTGCAATTTTCGAATGGCGATAAAGGCAGCTACTTTTACGCTTCGTTTGGCGCTCCCGTGGCGCACGAAGATGATATCCTGCGGGCGGCGCGGGCGGCGATCGATTTGCGGGCTGAACTCAGTGCGCGGACTGCCGGGCAGGACCACCCGGCATTTCCACCTGTTCAAATTGGCATCAGCCATGGCATGATGTACACCGGCTCTTATGGATCCAGCACGCGCCGTACCTATGGGGTGATCGGCGATGATGTCACTACGGCTGCCCGCCTGATGAGCAAGGCTGAACCCGGCGATATCCTGGTAAGCCCGCGCGTGCGCAATGCCACGGCCAATACCCTGGTATATGAGCCGCGCGCGCCAGTGCTGCTGAAGGGCAAGGCCGAGCCGATGCCGGTATTCGCGGCCATTGCGCCGATCACGCGCCATGCCCTGCGGTTGGAAGAGCCTTCGTATGCTTTACCGATGATCGGGCGCAGCGGCGAGCTTGAAACGATCGCGGCCTGCCTGGAACGGGCTGCCGCGGGCCAGGGTCAGGTGATCGGTATTCGCGGCGACCCTGGCCTGGGCAAGAGCCGGCTGGCTGCCGAGGCCACCCGGCTGGCGCACCGGCGCGGCTTCACTGGCTATGGGGGCGCATGCCAGTCGGCCAGCGCCTCGTACCAGGTGTGGAAGCCTGTCTGGCAGGCCTTTTTTGGCGTGGACCCCGACACGCCTCTGCGCCGCCAACTGCGTCATCTGGAAGGTGAAATTGAGGACCGCGCCCCTGATCGCGTGGAGGCCCTGCCGCTTTTGGGCCCGGTGCTGGGCCTGGCTCTGCCGGACAACGAATTTACCAGGGCGCTGGACTTTCAGGCCCGCCAATCGGCGATGGAGGCCTTGCTGTTGGACTGCCTGGCGGCTGAGGCGCGCCAGTCCAGCAAGGGGCTGCTGCTGGTGCTGGAAGATCTGCATTGGATTGATCCGGCTTCGCTGGAACTGTTGAAAGCTGTGGTCGCACGCATTACCGACCTGCCTATCCTGGTGATCGCCGCCTATCGTCCACTGGGGCTGCGCGGCACGGTTTCTTCGCTGCATTTTGCGGAACGCTCTAATTTTACCGAGATCACCTTGAAAGAACTAAGCGATGAAGAATCCATCCTGGTGATCCGCGCCAAGCTGGCTCAACTTTACCCTGAACGGAGCGGAGCCTTACCGGGGGCTCTGATAGAACGCGTCCGCACCCGCGCCCAGGGCAACCCCTTTTATCTTGAAGAACTGCTTAACTGGGTCCACGACCGCAATATCAGCCTGGATAACGCCCAGGCTATCCAATCTCTGGAACTGCCAGCCGGGCTGCACAGCCTGATCCTGAGCCGGATCGACCAGTTCTCCACCCGCCAGCAGATCACCCTCAAGGCAGCCAGCGTGATCGGGCGGGTCTTTCGTTACAGTCACTTGAGCGGCTATTACCCGCCTTTGGAAATCCCAGAACATCCTTTGCGCGAAGACCTGGACCTGTTGGCCCAGTTTGAGATCACGCCGGTGTATGATACCGCCGAGCTAGAATATCTTTTCAAGCACATCATCACGCAAGAAGTGGCTTACGAAACCCTGCCGTTTGCTACCCGCGCCGCCTTACATGAGCAGTACGCCGCTTTTATTGAGAAGCTGCAGCAAGAGGACCTGGCGCAGCCGGAGTCGCCCTTGAACCTGCTGGACCTGCTGGCGCACCATTACGGGCTGAGCGCGAACCAGGCCAAGCAGATCGAGTATTTCCGCCGCGCCGCTGACGCCGCGGCGCGGGCTTTCGCCAATGCCGCCGCTGCGCGTTATTATGAGCGGATGCTTCCCCTGGTGGACGAGAACGATCAGCGTGAGGTTCGCCTGCGCCTGGCGCGCGTCCATCGTTTAACGGGCGCCTGGGAGGAGTGCAAGGCCATCCTCCAACAGGGATTGCAGTCGGCTGAAAAAGCCCATGACGACCTGGCAACTGCGCGTTTTCAGTCGGTTATGGGGGACCTGAGCAATAAACAAAACACTTTTGAGCAGTCGCTGAAATGGCTGGCTGCTGCCCAGAAGACCTTTGAAGCGCACGGCGCAGAGGGCGACCTGTGCGATGCCCTGTTGTTTGCCAGTGAGGCACGCTGTTCCCTGGGGCATTACCCCGAGGCGCTGGCGGATGCTGAAAAAGCCAGGGAACTGGCAAGCGCTGCCGGTGACCGCGCGCGCCTGTTCCGCGCCCTGGGGCAGTGCGCCTTGATCTATCACGATCAGGGAGACCTGGAGGCTGCTCTGCCGTTCTATAACGAATCCTATGACCTGGCTTTTGCCCTGGGTGACCGGCGTGGAATGATTAACGCCCTCAATAACCGCGGCGTGATTGCGGTGGAGCAGGGAGATTTTGCGCGGGCCCTGGAAGTTTTTGGACGCGCTTACAGCGCTGCTTTTGAGATCGGCTCGCGCCTGCAAATGAGCATTGCCGCCGGGAACCTGGGAGAACTGTACCTGTTGTACGGAGCGGACAGCCCGGCCGGGCGCGAAAACGCGGGAGCCTGTTTTGAGCACAGTTTATCCCTTTCGCTGGCGATTGGGGATACGCATGGTGTAGCGGAAGGTCTCTGGCACCTGGGAAAGCTGTTTGGGATGCAAGGAGATCTGTATCCGGGTAACGCGGATACGATGGCACTGGAAGTGCTGGAACAGGCCGTAGTGCTGGCGCGCGCACTGAAGATGCCCTATGAATTGTGCGACTACCGGCAGGCCCAGGCGGAACAGTTGGGACGCTGTAACCGTCCACGCGAAGCCCGCGCCGCCAACGATGAAGCCCGCGCCATGGCTCAGGAGATTGGGCGGGAGGATGTCGTATTCCGCTGCGAGGTCCTGGCTCCTCTGCTCCGGCTGGCCCTGCACGAGTCCAGCGCCAGCGAAGCCGCCAGAGACTTGATGACCCTGTGTGATTCCTGGAGCGGCGACGAACTGCAGGCTGAACTGGATTACCAGGCATGGAAGCTTTTGCCCGGTCACCCAGACGGCGAACGGGCGCGCGCCCAGGCAGCGGAACGATACGAGCGGCTGATCCAGCACAATGCTCTGCAGATTTACCGCGAGCGACTCCGGGAGTTGAGCGGCTGGAGCCTGCCTGTTCCGGCGCTGCCGCCCCTGCCGCCTGTCCTGCCGCCTGCCCGCGGGCTGGGGCCACTGCGCGCGCAGGTGCGCGCCCTGATTCAAAAGAGATAGTTTTTTCGATGAAATGGATGCTTCGCACCCATTTCATCAATCCCCCCTTCGCAGGAGGTTAATGTGATAAACCGAGGTCTTTTCTATCTTTGCATCGTATCTACCCTCTTCTTCCTGGCAATGCCGGGCAGCGTTCCCGGTACTGCTGCTCCTGCTCCACAGGCAGCGGCATGGCCCCAGAATGTCACCCATGCGGCGGTTGGGAACTCTCACACCTGTGTCTTGCTAAATGGCGGAAAGCTAGAATGCTGGGGATATGACTTATCCTGGCTGGAAGCGGGGGCGATTGCGCAGGTAAACATTTCTGCGCCCAGCAGCACAACCCTGGAAGACACCATTCCTGCTGGAATTTCCGCCGGAACTTACAATGTGGTGACCACCAACCTGGATGCTAAGAACAGCGTCCTGGCTTTCGGAGGCATGGCTCTATCCCTGCCTCCCACGGTGATCAGTGTCAACCCCACCTCTGGGGCGAATGACCAGGCGGCGACGATCACCATTCTGGGCTCCGACTTCCAGAATGGGGCGGTTATCCGGCTCGATCCAGGGTCGATCGCGCTGACAGGTATTGTGTATATCGACAGCACTACTTTGCAAGCTAATGTTCCCGCGGGGACAGCCGTTGGGACTTATGACCTGGTGGTGACCAACCCTGACATCCAGAGTGATACACTGCCGGGCGCTTACAGCGTGCGGCTGCCCGCGCCCGTGGTGAGTGGGGTCATTCCCACTTCGGGAGCGAATGACCAGGCGGTGGCGATCACTGTCCAGGGGAGTGGCTTCCAGAATGGGGCAAGTGTGCGGTTTGAGCCGGGGGGGATTGCGCTGACGGGTGTGGTGTACGTGGACGCCACCACCCTGCAAGCCAGTGTTCCCGCGGGGACAGCCGTTGGGGTCTATGATGTGGTGGTGACCAACCCTGACAGCCAGAGTGATACGCTGCCGGGCGCTTACAGCGTGCAACTTGCTGTTCCTGATGCGCAACAGAAAATAGCCTTTAATTCAGACCGTGATGGTAATCGTGATATTTATATAATGAATGCAGATGGAAGCAACCAGGTTAATCTGACAAACAGCGCAACAGGGAATAATATTGGGGCTGCGTGGTCGCCGGACGGAACGCGGATTGCATTTGCTTCAGATCGAACCGGGAATTATGATATTTATGTGATGAACGAGGATGGTTCCAACCTTGTCAACCTGACTAACAGTCCTGGAGTGTATGATGTGGGTGCTTCCTGGTCGCCGGACGGCAGCCAGATTGCCTATGAAAGTATGGTTGATGGCAGCAGTAACCATGAAATTTACATCATAAATGCTGATGGCTCCAATCCATACAATTTGACCAACACTCCTGACTATGAAGGAGATCCCAGTTGGTCTGCGAATGGTGAATGGATTGCGTTTCACCTTGTTCCAGGGACGGGTAGACACCAGATTTTGAAAATTCACCCGGATGGAAGCGGTATAGTAAACCTGACTAACAGTGCATCAGTGGACTGGGCTGGTGAATGGTCACCTGACAGTGTGAAAATCGCTTTCACTTCCAATCGCAATAATGAAGGGCAATATGATATTTTCGTAATGAATGCGGATGGGACGAACCAGCATTCAATCACGAATAACGGCTTTTATAATATGGTTCCTGATTGGTCTCCGGATGGGAACTGGATCGCATATACGAGCAATCAGGATGGCGATTCTGAAATCTATATTATGAACCAGGAAGGGATTGGTCCACGTAACATATCCAATTATCACTTGGGTAATGATGAAAGTCCTTCATGGCAACCTCCCATCCCACCGCCATTGATCACCAGTGTGACTCCAACGGCGGGAGCTAACAATAACCCAGTAATAATTGATATCTATGGTTCATGGTTCCAGGATGGGGCGAGTGTGCAACTGGAGCCGGGCGGGATTGCGCTGACGGGTGTGGTGTATGTGGACAGCACCACCCTGCAGGCCAGTGTTCCCGCTGGGACAGCCGTTGGGGTCTATGATCTGGTGGTGACCAACCCTGACAGCCAGAGTGATACGCTGCCGGGCGCTTACAGCGTGCGGCTGCCCGCGCCTGTGGTGAGCGGGGTTACTCCTACGTCTGGGGCGAATGACCAGGCAGTGGCGATCACTGTCCAGGGGACTGGCTTCCAGAATGGCGCTACTGTGCAATTTGAGCCAGGGGGGATTGCGCTGACGGGTGTGGTGTACGTGGACGGCACCACCCTGCAGGCCAGTGTTCCCGCTGGGACAGCCGTAGGGACTTATGACCTGGTGGTGACCAACCCCGACAGCCAGAGTGATACGCTGCCGGGCGCTTACAGCGTGCATCTTCCCGCGCCTGTGGTGAGTGGGGTTACTCCTGCGTCTGGGGCGAATGACCAGGCGGTGGCGATCACTGTCCAGGGGAGTAACTTCCAGAATGGGGCAACTGTGCAGTTTGAGCCGGGGGGGATTGCGCTGACAGGTGTGGTGTATGTGGACGGCGCCACCCTTCAGGCCAGTGTTCCCGCCGGGATAGCCGTTGGGGTCTATGATGTGGTGGTGACCAACCCTGACA
>CAIQIV010000002.1 GCA_903871905.1 uncultured Chloroflexota bacterium
ATGTTGGGCTTCCCCATGGTAGTTATCCCTCACTGGAACAACAATGACGGCGGGGATGAGTTGGATACCAGCTGCTGTTTCATGGGGAAGCAGCGCTTTATCCATCTCATGGAGATGCTGCCGCCTGGGCTGACGTTGCTTGGCATCGATGAAAAAACTGCCCTGGTACTCGATCTGCATACCGGCGCCTGCCAGGTGCTTGGATTGGGAGGGGTGGTGTTGCTGCACAGCGCGCATGAACACCCGTCGGCTGAACTGCCGGCTCTGCCAACGGCAGAGCCGGGAGACAGCTGGCTGCAGGCCGTGGCTGAACGGAGCGGTATGCATGTCCATCGCTACCTGAACGGGGAAACTTTTCCCCTGGAGGTGTGCTGCCCGGTGCGCATGCCACATCCAGGCGAGGGGCTGGCTCCAGAGATCTGGCGTCAGGCGCTTGAGCTTCATTCCCAGCGCGAGGAGGCGCGCCAGGGGATGTCTGAGCCAGCCTCTCCTCCGTTGGAAGTGCTGACTCTGGTAGAGGAACGCCAGGCTGCCCGACAGCGCAAAGACTGGCTGCAGTCTGATGCGCTGCGTCAGCGCATCGCAGCTGCTGGCTGGCAGGTGCTGGACACGCCAGAAGGGCCAAAGCTGCAGCCTGCCTCGTCCCCCAGATGACGCTGGCTGGCAGGGCTGATCAATTCAAATAGGCCGGGATGATGGATTTTGACCGGGCCTGGTGGCGGTTTGTGACCTGGTCGGCAACCGCCGCGAGAAAATCCCCGGTTGTGGTGCCGTGGGACAGCACATCGTCTGCCCCATACGACCGGGCAATGGAATACTGGGAGATGTGATCTACCAGCATAATCACCTTGGCAGCAGGGGCTGAGCTTTTTATCAGCGTGATGGCTTTGAGCAGGTTCTTATCCGGCAGCCGGGTGTCCACCAGAACCAGCTTGGGGGTCTCCTGGGACAGGGCTACCTGGACTGAAGCAGGGTTGCATTCCGCAAACTGGAGCCTCGCCCGGGGGAGGGCGGCGATAACCCCTGCCAGCCCGTTGCGGTGGATGCCGGGCCGGGCGATGAGCAGGATGTGAATGGTGGTTTCCATGGGGATCAGAAATCTTCCTCTTCTTCTGTTGTCTGCCCGGGCGTGGTGTATTGGATGTGGGCGATCCCCTCGCGCAGGGCGTACAGCGCAGCCTGGGTGCGGTTTTCCAGGCGCAGCTTGGCCAGGATGTTGGTAATATGGGTGCGAACGGTGCGCTCGCTAAGAAATAGCGTGTCAGCGATCTGCTGGTTGGTGTTGCCCTGGGCCACCAGCTGCAGAATTTCTACCTCGCGATCGGTCAGCGCATCCTCGGACGGCTGGACTGCCCCTTTTTGAATATCGCGCATCAGTTTTCGGGCGATCGCCGGCTGCAGCGCCGGGCGGTTGTGGTACACATCGCGGATTGCCAGGATCAGGTCTTCGGATGAGGTGTCTTTCATCAGGTATCCCATGGCGCCGGACTTTACCGCTGAGAAGACCTGGTGGTCTTCGGCGAAGCTGGTCAGGATCAGGATGCGCGCCGCCGGGTTATCCCGGCGGATCTCGATGGTCGCCTGGACGCCATCCTTGCGCGGCATAATCAGGTCCAGCAGAATCACATCTGGCTTTAGCTTCTTTGCCTGTTCAACCGCCTCCACGCCATCGGAGGCCTGGCCAACCACCTGCATGCCAGGCTCAGCGCTGAGCAGCGCCTGCAGGCCGTCACGCACCACCGTGTGGTCATCGACGATCAAGATGCGGATTGTTTCGCTCATTTTGATACCTCCAACCGGATGTGCAGCGTGGTTCCCAGTTCCGGTTCTGATTGGATTGAAAAGCTACCGCCCAGGTTGCTGACCCGCTCGCGGATGCCGAGCAGGCCCAGCCCGCCTGATTGTTCCGCTGCTTCCAGCTTAAATCCGTGGCCATTATCGGAGATGGTCAGGTCAACCTGATTCTCGCTGGAAATCATCTTTATTGTAACGGAAGTTGCCCCGGCGTGCTTAAGAGTATTGTTCAATGCTTCCTCAATAATGCGGTATAGCGCCAGCTCATAGGTTTCGTCCAGGGACAGCTGGCCTTCGATCACCAGGTGTGCATTAATCCCTGTGCGCTTTTCCACTGAGCGCAGGCGGTGATTGAGAGCGCCAACCAAACCTTCTTCTCGAAAGACCGACGGGCGCAGCTCGTACACCAGCAGGCGCATCTCCTTCAGCGCCTGCTGGGCGGTTTGATCCATGCGCTCCAGGTACTGCTCAACCAGGCTGAGGTCGCCCTGTTTGAACACCTTGCGCCCGGCGCCGGCGTACAGCACCAGGCTGTAGAGCAGCTGCGATACCGAGTCATGCAGCTCGCGCGCCAGGCGCTGGCGTTCTTCGGCCACCGCTGCTCGCTCCGCCCGTTTGTACAGGCGGGCGCGCTCCACCATGCCGCCGATCTGGTCAGCAATGGTCATGAACAGGGTGATATCCTCCAGGGTGTAGTCGGAGGTGCTCTCGCTGAGCATCCACAGGATACCCAGGGGCTGCGCCTTGGCGCGCACCGGCGCTCCGAGCAGCGCCCTGCCACCGGCCAGCGCCAGCCAGCCCGGCGCCTGGCTGGTTTCTGCCAGGTCCGGGATGATCACCGGCTCATTTGCACGCGCCAGGGAATCCCAGAAAGCCTGGTGCAGGGATAAGCTGGCGCATTGCTGCCGGGTTTCTTCGGGGAGGTTGTGTTCTGCTGCCAGCGCCAGTCGATCGCGGCGGCTCTCATCGATCAGCATCACCGCGCCGCGCTGGCTGTTCATGGTTTCCAGGGTGATGCTCAGCACCCGCTCCAGCAGCAGGGCGAGCTCAATCGGTTCGTTGGAGGCGGAGCCAATCTCGTACAGCGTGGAGAGGTGGCGGGTGCGGGTGGCCACCTGCTTCTCCAGGGTTTCCAGGATGGCAGCCCTTCTCAGAGCCGTGCCGGCTATCTCGGTAATGGCGGAGAACAGGCGCTGGTCCTCGGCTGAAAAATCACGCCGGTACTGAAAGGTAAAGACCAGCAGCCCAAACACCGAATCTGGGCTGTGGAGAGGGATCAGGATCGCCGAAGCCATCCCTTGCAGCAGCAGGTGGTAGATGCGCAGCGGGTTTTTATGTATGACCGGGCTTACGTCGGATAGGAAGAGCGGCGCGCCTGAGTATAGAACCTCCCACAGCAAATCGCTGCCGCGAATGTGCCATTCGCCAACCAGGGCTTTGTCCTGGCTGAACGACACCTGGAGCATCGACTCGTCCCGTTCCAGGATCAAGAACGTGCCGCTGGTCGCGCCAAAGACGCGTGTCGTTTGATCCATCAGCGTGGTGAGAACGCTGTCCTGGCTCTCGGCCAGGCGCAGCGCCAGAGAAAAGCTGGTGAGCAGCTCCAGCTCGGTGGACCGGCGGTGCGCCTCTTCGTACTGGCGCGCCTTGGCCAGCACATCGGCGGCCTGGTTGGTGAAAAGCTGTGCGGTCTGGGCGTCAGCTTCGTTGAATCCGCCCGGTGATAGCTGGCCCAGGCTGAGCACGCCCAGCATCTCGTCCCCTGCAAAAAGAGGCACCCCCATCCAGCCGTGTACCAGCACCCGGTCTGGCCAGTGCCTGAAGCGGCGGTCGTCATGGATATCCGGGATGATCAACGGCCTGCGGATGCGCCGCAGGGCGATCACCAGCGGATCCTCGGGAGACAGGACAAGCGGCGTTTCCTCCCCGGGATCCGGTGCGGGCTGGCTGGCCTGCTGCGGGTCTTCCTGCAGCATGTATAAAGCAGCCCGGTCGTAATGCACGACCTTCCCCAGGTTCAGCAGGATCACCTGCAGCACCTGGCGCAGGTCCACTGAGCTGGCCAGGGTGGCCATCACATCCCGCATGATCTCGGCTTCCTGCCGCCGCTGCTGCTCAGCTTTGAACTGGCGTGCCTGTTCAATAGCCACAGCCAGGGAGATGGCGATCTCACGCGCCAGCTGCTCCTGGCTGGTCTGGAACGCCTCGCTGGTGCTGGAGATCAGCTCGAGGATGCCGATCAGGCTGCCGCCTGCCAGCATGGGAACAGCCAGGAATGTTTGGGCGCCAGCCAAGAGAGATTGGAATTGTTCGGCGCCGGGCTGTCCCCGGCAGATATTCAGGACCTCGCCCTGTTTCAGTGACTCGAGACCCGGTGCAGCCTGGTCCATTGGCAGGCGCTCCACGTCTCCCCAGTCCGGGATGCCCTGGCATCCGTGGCAGGCCAGCACCAGCAGTTCCTGGCTGGCCGCGTCAATCAGCAGCACGCGGCTGCCCAGGTAACCGGGGATAAAATCTGCCAGGTGCACAAGCGTATTGGAAGCAGTGGCAGCCGGATCGCGGGTGGTCAGGATCGAGCGGTCGATCTCCAGCAGGATTTCCAGCCGCTGGCTGTCCTGGTGCATCGATTGGCGGGCAGAATCAACCAGGTGAGCGGCAGCACGCCGCTCACCTGGCCATTGGTCGCCTTTTTGAGCTGGTTCAACTGGAGCCCCGGACAGCCGACGGATCTGCTGCTGCAGCTCACTGACCTGGTGCCGCAGCTCGGCATTTTCTTGAAGCAGATCCTCCCTGCCTCGGGTCCGTGTGGTCATCCCGCCTTCTTAGCCGCCGCTGAGCAGGCGCTGGATGCGCTGGCGAAATTCATCCTGGGTTGCGCCGCCGAGCAGGACCTCGGTGATAATGCCATTGGCGTCAATAAAGAAGGAGGTCGGGAAGAAGAGCACGTTGTAGGCGTCATAGAAGGCGGCGCCTTTATCGAGCAGGATGGGATAGGTCAGCCCGTGTTGGGCGATCGTCTGCTGGACATCTTCCATGGTATCCTGCTCGATGGCGTTGATCGACAGGATATTAATCCCGCTCCCCTGGAACTCGGCGCGCAGTTGTTCCAGCGCCGGCAGTTCTTCCTGGCAGGGGATGCACCAGGTGGACCAGTAGTTCACAATGACGGGCTGTCCGCGCAGGTCAGCCAGGTGGATCGAGGTGCCGTCGATGGTCTGCAGGGTGAAGTCTGGCGCCAGGTGGCCTTTGGTGGGGGCTACCGAGGGGAGCTGGTCGGGGGGGAGCAGGTTCTGGGCCGGGGCTGGTTGAGGAACCGGAGCTGGCTCAGCCGGGGTCGGAGAAGGCTGCACAGGGGGGAGTACCGGTATGGCAGTGGGAAGTGGATCGGCCTGGACCGCGGCGGGCTGCTGGGCTTCCAAACCAGGATCAACTGGGGCAGGCTGGGGAATGGCTGTGGCATCGCTGGTTTGGGCATTGTTAGCCGGCAGGCTCGCGTTTGCCTTGGCTGGTAGGCTGTTATCTGCCTGGGCCGAGGCTGGCATGGCCTGCAGTTGTATTACGCTGCTGTTAGATTTGACCTCTGGCTGGCTGCTGCAGGCGGTTAACCCTGCCAGGACCAGTAAGGTTATGCCAAGCAGCATCATGCCAGCTCGCTGCTTATTTTGCCGGTTCCGTTGCGACCCACTGGTTTTGGTTGTATTTTGCATGCTTCCTCATAGTGTCTAAAAAATTCAGGAACAAATGGCCTCTCGATTTCGTCAAGGACAAGTCGATTATATCCAATTTTTTTGGCTGTCAACCGCTTTTGGCAATTTGGTAGCAAAAGTGCAGTCAAAAGTAGTGGTGGGGTGAGAATGTAGATTAAGTCAAAAGTCGTATTGCCATGCCTATGGAATCCATTAAAATATAAGGGAAAGGAGCTAGCCTATGAATACCAAGATTGCTATACAGGGACTGCAGATTCGTTCTGATTTGAAGGCAGGGCGGATTATGTGCTTTGACGATCGCAAAGGCCGCTGGTTCGCTTACACCGGAAATTATAAATATGATGATCTGCCCTCAATCTGTAAATCCTGCAGTGGGACGAAGGACGATCCCGCCATTTGTAAGAAGCTCTGCTATTGATCTTTCTCAACCAGGTTGACAAACTGATCGTCATAGTGTCGCGACGGACCGGGCGATCAGTTTTGTTTTAGATGGATAAAGGATCAATGCTATAATCGGTCTGTCATCTCGGGGAACTATCCCCGTCTGGCTGCTGAATGAGGAAAGTTATCCAGAACATGCGCTCCCTGCGATTGTTTGCCCTTATCCTGGTCCTGTCCCTGTTGATAGCCGGGTGTGGCTCATCTTTGCCAGTAGGCTGCCCACCGCGCTGCGTCAGTGTCAACCTGACGGGCAGAAACCTGAACGGCGCGGATCTGACCGGCGCGGAGATGACGGATTCGAATTTAAGCAAAACCAGCATGGTTCGCACCACGTTAGCCCAGGCGGATCTGCGCGGCGCCCAACTGAACGAAAGCAACCTGGAGGGATCGGATCTCAGCCAGGCGAAGCTGATTGGGGCGGATCTCTCTCTTTCCAATATGCGCGGCGTCAACCTGGGAGGCGCTGTGCTCAGCGGCTCGAATCTCAATGGAGCCATCCTCACCCGGGTCAACCTGACCACGGTTTTTATGCGCGGGGTGGACCTGAGCAAAGCAGAGATGATCGGCTCAGACCTGAGCGGGGTGGACCTGGCCGGGGTTGAGCTGCGCAAAGCGAACCTGAGCGGGGCAAGGATGAATGGTGTCAACCTGAACGGGGCGGCGATCAGCGAATCCGACTTGAGCGGCTCTGAGATGCGTGGAGCAAAGCTGCGCGGCGCCTGGCTGAACCTGGTCAAGCTGGTTGGGGTTGACCTGACTGGCGCGGACCTGGTAGGCGATAACCTGTTTGGGGCGGATTTGACCGGTGCCAAGCTGGTGGACGCCCGCATGCAGGGGGTCACCCTGGTGGGCGCCAATTTGAGCGGCGCAGACCTGCGTGGGGCGGATTTGAGCGGGGCAGTCCTTACCGTGCCTCTCCCTGAAACCCATAAGCCCGGTTTCTCTTATGCTGAACTCTCGGGTGACAACCTGCGCTTTGCCATCAACCTTTCCCGCATGAGGAGCATCTTGAGCGATACGGCTGTCTCTGAATTAACAGACACCCGCCTGCTGCCGCTCCTGGTGGATGCAAACTTTCAAGGGGCGCTGTATGATAGCCGCACCATCTGGCCGCTGGGTTTCCAGGTACCTGCCTCAGCGGTTTACCGGACTGAATAATCAAGAAAACCTGAGTGTGGTAATCCAGGACAGCCTATGACCACTTCCGCCAGCGTGACCGCAACCCCTCCCACGCAGCCATCGCAGCCATCGCAGCCGCCGCAGCGCAAGCGGCAGCTCACTTGCCTGCTGGTGATGATCCTTGCCTTTGTGGCGTGCCTGGGTTTGGCATTCCTGATCTATAATTATATTCGCTGCCCATTGATGTGCCGGGACGAGGATCTCACCGGGGCAGACCTCAGCCGGCGCTCCTTACGCGGCGCGGATTTTCATGGGGCAAACCTGAGCGGTGTAGATTTCCGGGATACGATCTTGCGCGATGCCGATCTTTCTGAAGCGGACCTGGGCGGGGCAAACCTGACCAATGCTGACCTGGTCAGCGCTGACTTAAGCAGGGCTAACCTGGTGGGGGCCAATTTGCGCGGGGCCAATCTCAGTTCTGCACAGCTTGATCAGGCGAACCTGGGCGGCGCAGACCTGACCGGTGCGACCTTGAATGGGGTCAACCTGAGCCAGGGGGTGACCCTGACGGCGGTGATCCTGGACAAGGCCAGTCTGATCGGCGCTGACCTGAAAAATGCCAGCCTGAGCGGCGCCCGGCTCCAGGATGTCAATCTGAACGGCGCCTATCTTAACGGAGCCAGCCTGGAAGGGGCAAATCTGACGCGTGCCAGCCTGGAAGGTGCGGACCTGGGGGGCGCCAGCCTGCTGGGTGCCAGGCTGGAAGACTCGAACCTGGCTGGCGCTATCCTTTCGGATGCCAACATGGCTGGCGCTTCGTTCCTGGGCGCCAATCTGTCCGGGGCAGTGATGACCAAGGCCAATCTGAACGGCGCCACGCTGGTCCGGGCGTACCTGGATGGCGCAAACCTGGAAGGTGCTGACTTATCCCAGGCGCGCCTGGAAGGCGCCAGCCTGGATGGGGTCAACCTGGAGAACGGCCGGTTGAACAGCGCGCGCCTGGACATCAGCGTGATCGGGAATCGCGTTTCCCGGACCAGCTTGCAGGGCGCCAACCTGCGCGGCGTGGATCTGCAGGAGAGTTATCTGGCTGGGGCCGATTTCAGCGGCGCTGATCTCACGGGTGCAGATATGAGCCGCGGGGGCGGGGAGGGGATTGTGCTGGTAGACCGGCGTGAGATCCTGGGCGCCGCGGTCAACCTGCAGGCCTCGTTGGTGGGCGCAAACCTGGCTGGGGCGCACCTGACCGGTAATAATCTGGCCGGGGCAGACCTGACCTGGGCAAACTTCAGCGGCGCAGACCTGCGTTTTGTTGATCTGACCAATGCCAACCTGAAGGCCGCCAATTTCTCCAGGGCTGAGCTGCGAGACGCTATCCTGGTCGGCGCAGATCTCTCAAACGCCGACCTGCAGCTGGCGTCGCTGTCTGGCGCAGACTTAAGCGACTCCTTGCTGGATACGGTTACCTGGGATGGCGCCCAGCTGAGCGTTTTCCAGCCTATCTCGATCTCCCTTGCCTCGGATGTATCCACCTATGATTTCAACGAGATTTACGAGAAGATTGGCTGCGCCCGGGGCAGGTTCCTGACCGACGCCTCGGGTGCCCTGCAGTGGCGGGCTTTTGACCTGTTTATTGACCTGGATCCGGCCTGGTATGCCCGCCAGAAATACCAGGATGCTGTGGCGTTCATTTGTACAGCCAATCTCAAAGGGGCAACCATCCGCGGCAAGCTGCCCGCGCTGGATTTGTCAGGTGTAGACATGAGCGGCTCGGACCTGTCCGGGGTGTCGCTGCCCTATGTGACTCTATTCAAGCGACTGCCTGTTATTGGGCAAGAAGTGATCCTGCGGGCTGACCTGACCGGTGTAAAATATGATGACAGGACAGAGTGGCCGGAGGACTTCACGCCTCCGCTGCGTTAGCTGCCTGAATCATCCCCGGGGAGGGAGTACGCTGTGATCATTGCAATTGCCAATCAGAAGGGCGGGGTTGGAAAGACCACCACTGCTGTGAACCTGGCGCATGGGCTGGTGTTGCGCGGCAAGAAGGTGCTGCTGGCGGATTTCGACCCACAAGGGCAGTGCGCTACCATCCTGGGCCTCAAGCCAGAGTCAGGGGTATTTAATCTGCTGGTTGCAGAACTGCCTCCCAGGGAAGTGGTGCGCTCGACGGACCGGTCAAACCTGTATGTGATCCTGGGTGATAAGCGTACCGCCACGGCTCAGACAGTGCTGATTGTCCAACGCTCCCCCATCTCATTCACCCGCCATAAGCTGGACCCCATCGCTGCCTCAGACGGGTATGATTATATCCTGTTGGACACCTCCCCCAGCGTGGGTGAGCTTCAGGAACAGGCCTTGTGGGCGTCTGACCGGGTGCTGATCCCGTGCGCCACGGATTACCTGGCCACTGACGGGGTGTTTAGCATCGTCTCTACCCTGAAAAAACTGGAGAGCGAGTCCACATGGCCGGGTAAAGTACTGGGTGTGCTGCCGACTTTCTATGACGAGGTCACCCGGGAGAGCAAGGCCACCTTCAATGACTTATCCTCCCGTTTTGGCGAGTGGCTGCTCCCGCCGGTGCACCGTGCTACCGTGCTGCGCGAATGCGCTGTGGAAGGGAAGACAATTTTCGAATTGGATCGTCACAACCGGGCCGCCAGGGAATATGCACACCTGGTCGATATCATCCTGGCTGCCGGTTAATAAAGAAAAGGGTTTCTACCCTCAGGCAGAAACCCTTTCTGGTGATGCCAGAGTTCTTTATGCCATCACCGCAGGCTCAACCATCTCAGGGTTTGCACTGCGCCGGCTCTTGACCTTCTCGGCGGGCTGGCGCTCCCCGGAACTGCCGGTTTCTTTGGGCGGTTCAGCTACGGGCGCCTCGGATTCGGCGCGCGCCTTGGCGACCTTGCGGTAAGCATTGCTGTAGATCACAATGGTCTCAACGAAAACCCGCTTCATTTGCGGCTGGCTTTCCATGCGCCCGTCGATCAGCGCCACCAGGTCAAAATCCAGCCCGCTGGCGTAAGCCGAAAGCGCCTCGACAAATTCCTTCTTCTCATTTTCCGGTAGGCTGATCAGCCACTCTTTGAAGTCATCTGGCAGCTCAGACGCGCCTGGCCCAACAGCCCAGGTGGTAAAATCGGGCTTCTTCTGCCAGCGGCCGAACAACCGGTTCCAGCCGTGCCTGGCGCCTGTGCCCAGGCTTTTGGATTTTTCAGTGACGGTCTTGGAGGTTTTGGTAGTCTGGCTTACGATGGTAGTCTGGTTACGGGACAGCAGGTAGCCCACCACAAAGACAATCAATACCAGGATTAGTAATTCCATTGGTTTACTCCTCAGTGAATGTTAGGCGCCAGGAGAGAAAACCCTTGAGCGCACTCCCGGCGCCGGCTGGTGTTCAAGGCTGGTCTTAGACCTTCTTCTGGCGGGTGCCAATAAACCAACCGATAGCAAAAGCGACGACTAAAAGGATAACCAGGGTCATTTTACGCCTTCCTTATCTTGTGTAATCGGTGTCCCTACAATGTAACTGCCGCGAAGCAGGCTAATACACTGTATCATAATTTGATTTGATGGTCAAGAACCATGCCGCACGATCCACTGGAAGAATTGGGCAGGTCAGGGCCGGGGTGTGGGCTCCGGGGTGGCCTGTTCCAGGGTTGGGCTGACCGGCAGCGTGGTCGAGAGGATCACCGTGCTGGTCAGCGTGGGAGCCGCCGTTGGCTCGTTCAGGATGTCCGGCAGCGGCAGCAGGAACGGGTTGTTGTTGGGGACCAGCATCGCTCGCAGAGAGGGGGACAGCTTGTCGATATAGCGGTAGGTGAGCAGGTTCGGCTTGCCTTCCAGTGACTGGGCGACCTGCTTGAGCGCCTGGGCTTCGGCCTGCCCCCTGAGGACAATGACCTTGGCATCCGCCTCCCCCTCGGCCAGCTTGGCCGAGGCGCGCCCCTCTGCCTCCAGCTTCATCTTGTCTCGCTGGCCTTCGGCCAGCTTGCGCATCTGCGCCGCCTGGTAATCGGCCTCCAGGCGCTTTTGTTCAGCAACCTGCTTCGCCTCCACTGCCGCGGCATATTCCGGGGAGAAGGCAATCTTTCGCACCAGGAAGCGGTCCAGGTTGAAGCCCTTCTCGCGCAGCGCCTCGCGCAGCAGCGTGTCCAGGTTGCTTTCCAGCACCTTGCGCTTTGAGCTGTTAATCTCATCCGCGGTGAATTGAGAGACTTCGGTGCGGATCAAGCCGCGCAGCAGGGGGCGGATGAAGTCATCCATGTAGCGTCCCTGCCATTCGATGTGCACCCGGATCACCTCGTTCGGGTCGATCTGGAAGATGGCAGAGGAATCGATAAAGACCTCCTGCCCATCCGATGAGCGGGCAGCGATGGTGTCATTGCCCTGCTTGGCCCCGTCCAATGGATCCGATGACATGGTGTAATTTTGCCAGGAGATCGGGTAGCGTACAACCTGCTCAGCCAGCGGGGTGATCCAATGCAGCCCGGAGCGCATCGGCTGTTGGCGGTAGCCATCGCGTGAGAAGAGCGAGATCACCACGCCCACCTCCTGGGGTTCCAGGAAAACCATGCTGATGTTGATCAGCGAGATGGCGATAATGATAAACAGGGTGATGACAAAACGAAAGGAGAACAGCTTTTTAAGCGCTTCCTGCCAACCGGCCTGCTGCCAGGCGCGCAGGAAATAGATGATGGAATAGGCCCCAAATAAGACCCAGGCGATGATGGTGACAAAGTTTAGAAAGCGATCGAGCATGGGTATTTATCCTTTCTCTACCGGCTCTTCAAGTTCCGGAGGGGAGGTCAGGTGTCCACCTGCCAGCCACACGCGCCGCCAGGTGTCATCTGACCACAAGCCGGTGCGAACATCTTCCTCTGCATCCAGCAGAGCGCGATAGCGTGAGCCAGGCTCGCCGGCCAGGTCGGCTGGCGAGGCGTCCTCGACAATCATGCCATCCTGGATCACCAGGACGCGCGGGAAAGCCAGGGTTTCGCTGACGTCATGGGTGACACACAGCAGTGTGGCGGCCTGCCACTGGTGGCGGCACTGGCGCAGCAGGCTGCGCCGCTTCTGCCGGTCCAGGCCGCGAAACGGCTCATCCAGGACCACCAGGCGCACATCCGGGCGCAGCATGGCCCGTCCCAGGCGCACGCGCTGCCCCTCGCCGCCAGAGACCAGCCCGCCGCTCTCCCCCAGCTCGGTCTTCAAACCGGCAGGTAGTTTTTCCAGCACGCTGTACAGGTCGGCCGCCTCGATTACCGCCCCGATCGGCGCGGCCTGGCGGTGCTCGGTTCCATAGCGCAGGTTATCGTAGAAAGAGCGGTTCCAGATTTGCACAGCCGGGTCGACCCAGGCGGTTTCCTGGCGCAGGCGCGGCAGGCGCTCGCCGTCCAGCGGGACGCCATCCACCAGCACCACGCCGCTCGCCGGGCGGTGCCAGCCAAGCAGCAGCCCCACCAGGCTGGATTTGCCTGCGCCAGAAGGGCCCACGATGGCAACGTGTTCACCCGCAGCGATGTTCAGGTTCACCTCGCTCAGGATGGTGTGCCCGCCGGCCTGGATGCTGACGTCGGTAAATTCCAGCCCCACTGCCAGGGGGGATTCCTGCACTGGCTCGGAAGGCTGCGCCTTGCCTGCGGCGCTGCCGGCTTCATCTTCGTCCGGGGCGCTAAGCGGCTCCAGCAGGCGCAAGACCCGGTTGCGCATCATCGGGTACTGCCTGAGCTGGTCAGCCAGGGCCTGGCCCTGGATGGGCAGGTTCAGCGTCCAGTAAAACAGCAGCAGAATCTCGTTAGCCTCTCCGCCTTTCGAGATGTAGTTGAGCACGATCAGGAGCACAAACGCTGAATACAGCAGGGTGCCAACTGCCTGGATGCCCGCGCCCCAGCGGTAGTACTCCCGTCCCGATCGCACCCACTCCACCAGCAGTCCCTCGTGCTGGCGGCGCATGGCACGCTCGGCGCTGTGCGCCCGGGCAGGGATCAGCCCCAGCAGCCCGTCCAGGTAGAAGCGGCTCAGGCCGCCGGTATGGGTGCGCATGCGCAGGTCGCGCTCTTCCATCAGCGGGTTGGTGATGTAGGAGATGCCCACAAAGAAAATGGTGCCCAGGATGGCCAGGGGGGCGCTGATGGGGTCCAGCCAGATCACGCCGAAGGTGGTCAGGATGATCTGAAATGTCTGGCGCAGCAGGCTAAAGCCCAGGGAGGGCAGAGTGCGCAGCGAGCGCAGGTCATGGGCGCGCTGGGTCATGTCCGAGGTCAGGCGGCTGTGGAAGTAGCGGTCGCTCAGCCGGGGAATCTTCTCCAGGAAGGAGATGCGCAGGCGCGTCTCCAGGTGGCGTCCCAGGCGCAGCAGCGAGGAAGAGATGGGAAACTCCAGCAGGAAAGCCGCAGTGACAAAAACGAAGATCATCAGCAGCGCCCCCAGGCGCTGAGAGACCAGGGCCAGGCTGCGCCCGATCTGCAGCAGCCCCTGGAAAAGCAGGGCTTCCACGGTGACTGCCATGGTGGAGAGCAGAATGGCCAGGGTAACGACCGCCGGGGTCAGCAGCCCATCCTGGCGCAGGGCATTCCAGATCTCCTTTTCGGGCTTGTAGGCTGGTTCCTGCAGCGCCGCCACCAGCTCGCTGGACAGCGGCGGCTGAGCTGGCGTCTCGGCTTCCTCTTCCTGGGGCGCGCCGGCTTCGGTTGGATAGAACCCGGCGTGACGGCCGGTGATGCGCACCAGCACCGCCCCGCGCAGCAGCAGTTGTTCTGCCTGGCGCGGGTCCTGCACCTCTTCACCCCCGGTGCTCATCGGCTGCACCGACCAGTACTCGGGCGGGATGTGGATGGAACGGCGCGGCTGGCCCTCGTCCAGCGAGGAGGCGGGGCCTGTTCCACCCGGCTCCAGGACCTGGTGGTAAAAACGCTCCAGCACTTTTCCAGCTTGTACGCCGGCAATCACCGCCCCTGAGCGCACCAGCGCCGAGCACATGCGCGTGGCAGCGTCCAATGCGCCCAGCGACAGCCAACTGGGATCAGCGGCTGCTTCTTCGATCACGTGGGTGATGCTGGCTTCGGGAACCTTCAACGCCCGCAGGCGCGTGCGCAGCGGTGCCAGCATGCCATCGCTGCCCGCCCAATCCCGCCATGCCTCGGCTGGCACAGGGAATGAATGGATATACACCTCGTCCTGGAAGCGCTGCCAGCTGGGCCAGCGCCTGCCGCTCCCGGGGTCCATGATCTGTAAAAAGTTGCCAACCCGGTTCCACACCACCAGGAAGTGGGTCAGCCCGCTGGGCAGGCGCACCACTACGATCGCCGGCAGCGCCTGTGCCTCAGGCAGAAGCAGGTGGTCGATGGGCAGCATCACCTGCTCGGCCTCCAGCCCGAGCTGGTTAGCGATATCCTCCAGGGTATTGATCGAGGTGCCGTCGACGTTGGTCTGGCAGGCTTCGCGCAGGCGCCCGTAGCTGACCGGGATGCCAAACCCTTCCAGCAGCGCCTTCAGGGCGGCAGGACCACAGTCCATGGCGGAGGTCTGCACCACCTCGGGCGCAAAGAAGCGCTGTCCCTTAACCGGGGTCTCCAGGATCATGGCTGAGCGGGCGCCCCATTCGTTTGCAGATTTTGCGGGCTGACCGGCAGTCGTGAGCGGTTCAGGAATTTCCCCGAAGCGCGCATCACCAGCATCGCCGGGTTGATATATTCCACTTCCACCTCGGCGCGCGCCGAGAGCTGCGACGGGATGCCTGACTGCCCGAAGGGATCTTCCAGCAGGATCAATTCCACCTGGCCCTTTCCTTTTTGTGTGTCGTAGACCATGGCCGGGATAGCAATAGGGCGCTGGTCACCCGGGGCGCTCAGGCGCACCAGTGCAGCCTGGCCGGGCTGGATGCGGCTGAGGCCCTCGGGGGAGAAGGTGGCCTGTACCCGCCGGTTTTGGTCGAAGGTGGCCGATGTGCTGATCTCAAACAGCGTGATGCGCGCCAGGAAAAACCACAGGATCAGCGCGACCATCATGATGATCCCCAGGCCCAACCCTACCAGCGTCAGGCGGGAGCTGTCGATCTGCAGCGAACGAACTGAACGGGAAAATTGAATGGACACGCGCCGACTCCACCAGGCGAAAGAGATAGTACAGGGATGTATTATAAAAGAAATCTGGCTGGCGGGTGAAACCAGGGCGGGCATTGTGCGGAAAATTCCGACAAATGACTTAGATCATCTGAGAGGATCAGGGGGACAAATAACCCTTGCCCCGCGGCACCCGGCGTGGTAATATCGCCCATGGAATGCTGGAAATGGCCGTAGCCTCAGGCCAGGGAAACCCTCGAACAGCAGGAGTGTCAAAGATGGAAAGTCAGACCACAAACCAGGACCGGCCCCGGTCCTCAGCTCAGCCGGGAAGAGTCCCGCAGCTGTCGGTCCGTGCCGGCGTGCGCAGCGGGCAGGATATCCAGGGCTGCGCAGATAATGTGCAATATTGGCAGGAGCAGTATCAGCTCTGGTATGATGTCGCCCGCCGCCGGGGTTATATTTAACTGCCGCAAACGCAGCCCGGGCTGCGTTTCTCGCAGTCGAAAGGAGCTCATGGAATGAAGATCGCAACGCATATTTGTGCAGGTTATACCACCCTGGAAGAGTGCCAGCGTGATCGAGACTACTGGAAAGCCCAGGCGCAGCGCATGCAGACCATCGCCAACGGGGGGGTGTATCCCCCTGCACCACAGCCGCCTCTGCCCCCTCCCCCGGTTTACCCCATGCCGCCTGTCTACCCGACGCCGCAGCCCTCCACCAACCCCTCCCTGCCGCGGCCGGCTGGGGTGACTGACCACAGCGGCTGGTGCTAGCAGCCAAGAGTGTGATCCGGTTTATCAAGAAGAGTGCCAGGAGAAAGTGATGAAAGTACAAACAGATCTCAAAGCGGGTAATTTTCTGCAAAACGCCCAGGGACAGGCGGACACTGCCGTGAAAGACGTGACTGCCTTCCTGGTGGATGCTAACAGCAAGGCCAATGAAGCTCTTGGGGCGGCGAAGGGTGGGTATGATACCGGCAGCAAGGCAGCCCTGGCAGCCTGGGCAAAGATGCAGGGTTTCTGGAACTGCGCTGCGCAAGTTTAACCTTCCGCCAGTTTCAAGCTTGAGATATACTGCAGAGGTGCTGGTCCGCTGGGCAAGCACCTCGTTCGCTTTTTGGTGATCATGCTGGTTCTGGATGCCTTCTTCACAGTTATCGGATTACGCCTGGCCGGTCTCCCGGTTGGGTGAATTGATCGAGGCCCTGGCGCGCCGTTCCGGGCTGTCCGCCCGGCCCAAGTCGATTCCCCGACCGCCGTCTACCCTGGCAGGCCTGGGGGATGAGCAGATCGGCCGCTGGATTGACGTGGCTGCCGGCGACCTGGGCCTGGAAGCGGAGACCATCCAGGCCATGTATCCCGAGGTCGAAGATTTTGTGCGCGCCGGCGGCCCGGCGATCATCCGGCTGCCCGGGGACCTGGGCCAGGATGAGCCGCTGCTGCTGGCCGTGCTCAAGGGCCGCGGGCGTTCTGCCCTGGTTATCACCCCTGATCACAAAGATCGGCGTCTATCCATCCAGCGTATCCGTGATGCCCTGTGTTTTCCATTCGAATCGATGCTGTTAGAGCCGGTGGACCAACTGTTGGTGGATGCCGAGGTTCCACCGGCCCGCTTGCAGCACGCTCGCAGCGCCATCCTGCGCGAACAGCTTGGCCCGCTGCGCATCACTGGCGGCTGGATGCTGCGCCCTTCCCCCGGCTCACCTCTCCTGCGGCAGTACCGGTATGCCCACCTCTTTCGCCCCATGATCGCCCTGCTGGTGATTTATATCCTCCAGCAGGTCCTGACCCTGGTCTCCTGGTATCTGATCGGGCGCGGCGTCTTCCAGGGGAATTTTGACCTGGCCTGGCTGTCGGCCTGGGGGATCCTGCTGTTTGCTGGCATCCCGCTGCAGATCCTGGTAAGCGATGCGCAGAGCGTGCTCTCTATGGGCGGGGGGACGATCTTCAAGCAGCGCCTGCTGCATGGTACCCTGAAGCTGGAATCGGACGAGATCCGCCACCAGGGGATGGGGCAGTTCCTGGGACGGGTGATGGACTCGGACGCGGTGGAAATGCTGGCTCTGAGCGGCGGATTCACCGCCGTGCTGGCGGTGATTGAGCTGGTCATGGCAGGTTGGGTGCTGTCGAAGGGCGCCGGGGGGATGATGCATGTCGGCCTGCTGCTGGTATGGTCCATTTTCACCGCCCTGATCCTGTGGCGTTATTTCCAATCGACCCGTGACTGGTCCACCACGTATCGCAAGATGACCAACGACCTGGTTGAGCGCATGGTGGGTCACCGCACCCGCCTGGCGCAGGAGGACCGCCGCCACTGGCATGACGAAGAAGACCGCATGCTGGAAGAGTACCTGAGCTACTCCGAAGGCCTGGACCGCCTGGGGGCGCAGCTGCAGGCGTTTATCTCCCGCGGCTGGCTGGTGGTGGGGCTGGCAGGTGTGGCATATGCCTTTGTCGCCACCCCCGAGGCGGCGCCGGCCCTGGCGGTCAGCCTGGGTGGGGTGTTGATGGCATCCGGAGCACTGGGGCGCATGGCCGCCGGTTCGCAAAGCCTGGCCGGAATTGTGATTGCCTGGGAGCAGGTGGGGCCGCTGTTCAATGCCGCAGCCCGGCCGCGCGACAGCCAGGCGCTGGATTTTGTCTTTTCCCCGGGGGACGAAGGGAAGGCAGGAGCCCAGCGCCAGGACCAGGCCTCGCTGCTGAACAAGGACCGCCAGCCGGTAGTCTCTGCCCGTGATTTGAACTTCCGCTATTCCGAGCGCAGCCAGCCGGTGCTGCAGGGCTGCAGCCTGCAGGTCTATGAGGGGGACCGCATCCTGCTTGAAGGGCCCTCCGGCGGCGGCAAGACCACCCTGGCAGCCATCCTCACCGGCCTGCGCCGGGCGGATACGGGCTCGCTGCTGCTGTGGGGGTTTGACCGCCAGATCCTGGGCGGTGAGGAATGGCGCCGGCGGGTGATCATGGCCCCGCAGTTCCAGGAGAACCATGTCTTTGCCGAGACCTTCGCCTTCAACCTGCTGATGGGCCGCCACTGGCCGCCGCGCTCTGAGGATCTGCAGGAGGCGGAGCAGATCTGCCACGAGCTGGGGCTGGGCGAACTGCTGGGGCGCATGCCCTCGGGGCTGCAGCAGATCGTCGGCGAATCCGGCTGGCAGCTCTCCCACGGGGAGCGCAGCCGCCTGTTTATCGCCCGCACTCTGCTGCAGGATGCTGACCTGGTGATTCTGGATGAATCCTTCGGCGCGCTCGACCCGGAGAACCTGGGTAGAGCCATGCGCTGCGTTCTGCAGCGCGCAAAAACTTTGCTGGTTATCGCTCATCCCTGAAGCGACATTAATGTGATGACCTGTTCTTATTTGAATATTGCCACGCTGAACCTGTTAAATGATCTGACCTTCTGGAAGGAACGCCGCTCGCTGATTGTCAGTGAGCTGCGCCGGAGCATGCCCGATGTGGTGGCGCTGCAGGAAGTATCCGTCCAGATCAGCAATGCCCACTGGATCGCCGAGCAGCTGGGGGGGTACGAGGTGTACCTGTGCCCCAAAAGCAACGGCCTGGGCGCTCACGAAGGCCTGGCCATCCTCAGCCGCCTGCCAGTGGAGAAGCATGAAACGCTGGCTTTTGGCCAGCAGGGGCGGGTCGCACAGCGCGCCATGCTGCTCAAGGGGGGGCAGCGCTGGGTGGTGGCTAATACCCACCTGTACTGGAGCCCCTTTGACGACCCGATCCGCCGGCGTCATGCACACCGCCTGCTGGCCTGGCTGGGGGATGACCTGCCCACCGTGCTGTGTGGCGATTTTAACTCGCTGCCGCATTACAAGGCGCTGACCCACCTGCGCCAGCGTTTTGCCTCCGCGCATGTGGTGCACCATGGGCGGGAGCCCGATTTCACCTTCCCCACGCCTCTCAAGCGCGGGCCTGGTCTGCGTCACTCGGCGCGGCGCGCCGCCCTACGCCTGATTGGCCAGGTGATCGACCGCCGCCGCTCTGCCTGGCAGGGGACGGTGGATTATATCTTCATCGATCGCGGCATTCACGTGCTCAAGTGTGGCGTGCTGTTCAACAAGCCAGCGGAGCATGACAGCCTGCTCTTCCCATCCGACCACTACGGGCTGGCGGCTTCGTTGGCCCTGTCCTCCCTGGACCGCTGAGCGCCTCGGGGTGAAGTCGCGACATTTGTCTTATTTACGCCAGCGGGCAGTTGGGTTAGAATCTGGGCAGTTGAAAGGAGTGAACCATCCATGAAGGTACGTACGGATCTCAAAGCTGGGCTTGGTATGGGCGACGTGGTGGCTCAGGTCACCGAGTCGACCGGGATGGATAAACTCGCCCAGGTGTATGAACAGGTTACCGGGAAACCCTGCGGCTGTGATGAGCGCCGCGAGATGTTGAACAAGCTCTTCCCGCTGCCCAGCTTCACATAAGTGTCCCTGATCGACTTTTCGAGTCATTCTCCTTCTCATAGAGCGGGTGCGGCAGGTGGTTTTCCACCCGCAGCGCCCGCTCTTGAAATTTCCTGATTGGCAGGCTCTGCTGCGTATGCCAGGCTCCCGGATCACCCGCAAAGAGTTCTTAAAGTTAGCCGGCGCGGCCGGGATCGGCGCGCTGGCTGCCAGCTACCCGTTCTTGATCGAGCGCTACTGGATCCAGACCAACCTTTACCGCATTCGTCTGCCTAACCTGCCCCGGGCCTTCCATGGGCTGCGCATCGTCCACCTCAGCGACCTGCACTTTGGCCCCCTGGTGCCGCGCCTGGTGATGGAATACGTGGTGTGGCAGACCAACCGCCTGCGCCGGGACCTGGTGGTGCTGACCGGTGATTACGTCCACACCCGCAACACCACCCGGGAGATCGATGGGGTATGGCCAATGCTGTCCCGGCTGCAGGCGCCGCTGGGGGTATATGCGGTGCTGGGCAACCACGACCACTGGGCCGACCTGGACCGCTCCCTGTACTGGCTGGAGCGCAGCGGGCAGGGGCTGCGCCACCGGGCGGTGGCGCTGGAGCGCCAGGGGCAGCGCCTGTGGCTGGGCGGCGCCGGCGACCTGTGGGAAGACGACCTGGGCATCGACCAGGCCTTTTCGGTCGCCCCGGATCAGGAGTGCAAAATCCTGCTCTCCCACAACCCCGATTCAGCCGACGAGCCGTACCAGGCGCGGGTGGACCTGATTCTGTCTGGTCACACTCACGGCGGCCAGGTCAAGCTGCCCTTCCTGGGCGCCCTCAAGCTGCCGGTCTCCAACCGGGGATATGTCGACGGACTGCTGCAGGCCCGACGTTCCCAGCTTTTCATCTCCCGCGGCATCGGCTGGGCGATAGTCCCGGTGCGCTTCAACTGCCCGCCGGAGATCGCTGTGCTGGAACTGTACGCGGCTTAAGCTGGTATGGTTACCCGGCTAGTTTTCCAGGAGAGGTGGGAAAAGGGCGTAAAAAAGAATAATTTTCGGGTATCATTGGCTTCACAAAATTAGGAATAAAAACGAAAAAAATAAGCTTTCGTTTTTCAAAATGAATACATTGGAGGAACCATGAAAGGCAGAAAATTATTGATGATCCCGGGACCGGTGGAGTTTGATCCCGCAGTCCTGGCAGCGATGAGCGAGCCGACTGAAAGCCATGTCTCGCCCGATTTTATCCGCTCGTTTGGCCGGGCGCTGGATATGCTCAAGCAGGTCTTCCTTGCGCCAGGGGGGCAGCCGTTTGTTGTGGCGGGCTCCGGAACGCTGGCTATGGAGATGGCGGCTGCCAACCTTTTGGAACCGGGGGATAAGGTGCTGGTGGTCAGCGCCGGGTACTTCGGTCTGCGCTACCGCGACCTGCTTGCCCGCTGCGAGGCTCAGGTCACCTGCCTGGAGGCCCCGGTGGGAGATACTCCGGACCTGGAACAGGTCGAGGCGGAGCTGCGCCGCGGCGGATATAAGCTTCTGGTGGCTACCCACGTAGACACTTCGACTGCGGTGCGCTCTGACGCCCGCAGCCTGGCTGGCCTTGCCCGTCAGTACGGCGCTCTCTTTGTGCTGGATGGCGTGGCTGCTGCAGCCGGCGAAGAACTGCGCCAGGAAGAGTGGGGTGTGGATGTTTACCTGACTGCCTCGCAGAAAGCGGTGGGCGTCCCGCCTGGGATGGCGCTGCTGGTAGCCGGGCCGCGCGCCATGCAGGCCTTCCAGGGGCGTAAGGCCCCGGTGCGCGGGTATTACCTGGATTTCGCCAATTGGCTGCCGGTGATGCAGGCTTACCAGGCTGGCCAGCCGGCGTATTTCGGCACCCCACCGGTCAACCTGGTACGGGCGTTGGAGGTCAGCCTGGAACAGATCCTGGCGGAAGGAATGGAGGCGCGCTTCAAGCGCCATGCTTGCATGGGGCAGGCGTTCCGCGCCGGGCTGCAGGCACTGGACCTGCGCATGCTGCCTGTGCGCGAATCGCTGGCAGCCAGCACGCTGAGCGCCGTCTACTACCCGCAGGGCGTGGACGCCCGCCTGCTGGCTGAGGTCAGCCGCCGCGGGGCGATCCTGGCCGGGGGTCTGCTGCCTGCAATCCGGGCGCAGTACTTCCGCGTGGGGCACATGGGCGCTTCCGGTTCATCTGACCTGCTGGCCACCCTGGGCGCCCTGGAG
Source organism: uncultured Chloroflexota bacterium (assembly GCA_903871905.1). GTDB lineage: Bacteria > Chloroflexota > Anaerolineae > Anaerolineales > UBA4823 > CAIQIV01. The sequence goes on from CAIQIV010000002.1 coordinate 21,748, forward strand.
GGCGGGTTAGCTGCCCTGGGCTGGAAGTTCCCGGCCGGCGCAGGCCTGGCGGCTGCACAGCAGTCTTTGCTGGCCTCCGCCTGAGACTGCCTGTTTTGAATTGGAGAGATGAGGTTGTGAGATACAAGTTGCTTTTTCGATCAATGGTTATCTTCTCAGTTTTAGCGGTGCTGCTGCCGCTCAGCGGGTGGCTGAACAGCGCGGCGCTCCAGTCGTCTTACGCGGCGAATATCAGCCTGCCTGGCGAAGCCCCTGCCCGGGTGCAGCTCCCAGGGACGCCCACCCCCGGCCTGCGCATTCCTGCCTGGCTGGCGGCTCTCAATCAAAAAGTCTACCTGCCGCTGACCACCTTTAAGAAGGATGCCGCGACGCCCCCACCCCCGGAACCCACTGACCCGTCTATCCCCACCCCTGTCCCGATCACCCCGCCGCCGTTCCCGGATGACATGATCGCCATCCCTGCCGGCAGCTTCCAGATGGGCTGTCCACCCGGCAATGCCAACTGCCAGGCCAACGAGAACCCGCTGCACACCGTGACCCTCAGTGCCTACAAGATCGACAAGTTTGAGGTGACCAATGCCCGCTACAATGCCTGCGTCTCCGCCGGCAAGTGCACCGTGGCGCACTACACCAGCACCGATCCGAACAGCCTGACCTTCCCGGTGACCGGGGTGGATTGGGCCCAGGCCAGTGCGTTCTGCGCCTGGGATGGCAAGCGCCTGCCCACCGAGGCTGAATGGGAGATGGCCGCTCGCGGCGCCGGTGACACACGCACTTACCCCTGGGGCGATACCGCCCCAACCTGCACACTGGGGAATTTCTTCCTCACCAGCGCCTGCGTGGGCGCCCCCATGCCGGTGGGCAGCTACGTCCAGGGTATCAGCGCCATGGGCTTGTTTGAGATGGCGGGCAATGCCTGGGAATGGGTGAGCGACTGGTACCAGGGTGATTATTACAGCTCTCAGGCGACCTGGAACAACCCGACCGGTCCCGCCAGCGGCACCGCCCGGGTGCTGCGCAGCGGTTCCTGGCAGGACAACTGGGCCGGGCAGTGGCGCAACTACCGCGTCTCCTTCCGCGGCTCGGATGCCCCGGCATCCTGGAAGATCGATTATGGCTTCC
>CAIQIV010000003.1 GCA_903871905.1 uncultured Chloroflexota bacterium
CTGCCCGCCGTTGAGGGTGACGGTGACGCTCACGCTGGTATTTTCGGCGTCATTCCGCAGGCTCTGCAGGAGAGCCTTGAGGGAAAGGACGGTGGCCTGGGTGGTATACCAGGTACCGGCGGGATCCTTGCTGCGGATGATGTAGGTGAGGGCGCCGCGCACCAGGTCGGGGTGGAGGTCGGCCTTCTGCAAGACGATGGCGGCAAGGGCAGTAGTTTCGACGCTGGCGGTGGAGCCCTGGCTGCCCATCATGGTGGCCACGCCGCTTTCCCAGTAAGCCACGGTGCCGTCGGTGCGGGCCATGCCCGCCAGGCGGTCGAGGACGGCGATGGTCGAGGAGGAGAGCTCACCTGAACCGGCGAGGTCACCTGCCACGAGGGCATTGGCTACGAGGGCCAGCACATAGGGATCCTCGGCCTGGGATTGAAACTCCGTTATGTAGTCCAGGCCGGATTGGACACCGGCGGTATCGGAGAAACCGGCTTCGAGCAGAGACCAGGTGATGTAGGCGGTGACGGGAAGGCGGTCGTTGCCCAGGTTGGACCAGGTGGACTCGTGCACCAGGCCGCGGTCGTTCTCCCAACTGCCGTCGGAGGACTGCTGGGCAAGCAGCCAGTCGGCGGCGCGCTGGATGAGGGCGGGGTCCACATCGTGGACGCGGGCCATGTCGGAGAACTCCTGCAGCCCGTAGGCGGTGAGCATGCGGTCGGCGGGGGCATCGCCAAAGAGGGAGAAACCGCCGCCATCCACCTCGAAGGTGAGCAGGCGCTGGTAGCCCAGGTTGATGTATTCCTCGGCCTTGAACTGGACCTCGGGAGAGGATTGGCCGGTCTGCTGCAGGTAGTCCATGACCAGCAGGTTGGGGTAGGTGGTGGAGGAGGTCTGCTCGAAGCAGCCGGACGGCATCTGGAGGATGCTGTCGAGGCCTTCGATGACCTGGCTGACCATGCCGGGGTAGATCTTGACCAGGAGCTGCTGGGTGCCGGGGATGGCTCCCTGGGGGATGAGCACCTGCTGGCTGACGGGGGTGCCGGGCTGCAGGCGGTCGGAGACGCTGTAGGGGATGGGCTTGCCGTCAGGGTAGACCTGCACCTGGCGCAGGACGGCATCGGACATGACCGAACCCCAGGCGGTCACCTGGAAGGGCTGCATGCCGAAATCAAGCGCCTTGATGGTAAAGTAGACCACGGTGATGTCGTTGGCGGGGATGGTGATCTCTTTCACAGCCTCGTCCTGCAGCTGGAACCAATCCTGCTCTTGCAGCTCAAGGCGAACGGTCTGCTCGTCGGGGAGGTAGTTGAAGACACCCACAGGGACGGAGACCTGGTCGCCGACGGTGAGAGAGAGCGGCAGATCGATGTCGATAAAGAAATCCTGGAAGACACGCAGGGGAGCGTTGGCACTGCCGAGGCGGCCGTCCTGGGTGGAGGCGAGGGCGGTGACGCGCCAGGTGGTGATGCTGTCGGCGGCGGTGAAGTCGACCTGGAGACTGCCGGAGGCGTCGGTGAGGGCGTCGGGCAGCCAGAGGAGGGTCTCGGGGAAATACTGGCGCAGGCGGGGAGCCTGCTGCTGACCCGGCTGGGCACCTGATGTTTCGCCTTCCTTCTGCTCGTCGGCAGCCATGGCAGTGGGCATGGCAGCGGGTGCCATGACAGCCGGCATGGCCTCTTCCATGACCATCATCTCACCGCCCATGCCGCGTGCCATATCGTTCTGGGGAGCCATGGCGCCGCCCATGGAGAAGGGGATGACCGCTCCCACGAGGAGCAAACTGGCCAGGCCGAGAAGGGCGATCCCGGGGAATGCACGTTTTTCGAAGAAGTAAGCGGTGCTGCGCAGCATGAGAGCCAGAAGAGCCGCGCCGTAAGCCACCACGCCGCCCAGCATGACGGAATCACCGGGGGATGTGCTGGACATGGAAGTGCTGTAGAGGAGGCCGATCAGCAGGGCCACAAGGAGGAGGGTGAAACCCACCAGCCACCCCAGAGACCCATCTTTGCGGCGGATGGCACTGGCGATAGGGCTCACCAGGCCGAAGAGGGCAAAGGCCAGCACCGCCAGGAGCAGGCTGGCGC
>CAIQIV010000004.1 GCA_903871905.1 uncultured Chloroflexota bacterium
CAGCCATATGCCCAGTTCTGGTTGCTGCCATCCCGCCCAACATCCGGCTCGTTGCCCAGTTCCCAATACTTGACGTTATAAGGAGGGGCAGAGTAGCGCTCCACCGCGGCGTGGATAAACTGGGCATAAGCAGGGATCTGGTCCTCGGCCATGGGTCCGCAGTTGTAGCCCGGGTACTTATGGGCCCACTCCGGGGTAAATTTCACGGTGGCGATGACATTCAGGCCCTTGACACTGGCGTTGATCAACCCGCTTTCATTCACCTTGCTCCAGTCATAGGTTGGCGGGTCAGTGCGCACCGGCTCGATCGTTTTCCAGTTCAAGACCACATTGCGCACCCACAGCAGGTTTGCTTCATCGGCACGGTTGACGCTGGCCTGGTTGGAGAGGCTGCCGATCTCGGAGCCGTAGACGATGCCAACCCGGGCGCGCCCAACATAAGGGAAAAAGTAATGCCCGTTTACCTGGGGTTGGTCCGGCGCACCTTCCTGCCGGGAGGGGGAGGCCTGGGCAGCAGGCCCGCCAGTGGATGACAGCAGCAGTGCAAGTATCAGGACAAAAACCCCCCACTTTCTCAGTTTATCTTGCATGATTAATTTCTCCTGTTTCGGACGAACACAATTACAATTCCCGCCATTTTGCCACAGGAAATACCTGCTGTCAATGAGCATAGGCTAAGTTTTTGCTAAGCACTGGTTAAAGAAAACGCCGCAGCCACAGGCGCAGCCCTAATGGCATCCGCCCGTAGGTCAGCGAACGCAGCCTGGCTTTCAAAACCAACAGCGAGAACCAGCTTCCACCCTCCCGGTAATGCACGCGCAGCATCTCAGGCCAGCAGCGATCATCTGCCGCCACCGACTTACCGCTGGAATGCAGGCGGAAATTTGCCCACGGCCTGCCACCTGGCAGGTAATGCAGCGGGGCCAGGCGCGCCAGCCTGACCCACAGGTCATAATCCATGGCAAAGTAAAAGGTCGGATCGAGCGGTCCTACCTGGCGCCACAAGCCAGCACGAAAAAAAGCCGCCTGCTGCGGAATGTGGACATAACCGCGGCGCAGGCGGCGGTAATCCGTCTGCCGCGCCGGGAAGCGCCCAAGCACCTGCCCGGCGGCATCCACCAGGTCAGCATCTCCGTACACCATGCCGGCCTGCGGATGCTGCTGCAAATATGCCACCGCCTGCGACACCGCCCAGGGCAGGTAGGTATCATCCGAATTGATCCAGGCCAGCACCTCGCCGGTGGCGTGGGCAAACCCCTTGTTAATGGCATCCGTCTGGCCGCGGTCTTGCTCAGACACCCACCAGGCCAGACGAGGTGCATATCGCTCAATGATCTCCCGGCTGCCATCGGTTGAGCCACCATCGACAATGATGTATTCGATCTGCCCCTGTCGCAGGTAATCCTGATCCAGGACCGAGCAAATGGTCTGCTCCAGGAACGGCGCCTGGTTGAATGAGGGGGTCACGATCGAAACCAGGGGCAGGCCGGTCACAGGTCAGTCCCAATCCATTTCCGGGTAATAGCGCGCCGCCAGGTCGGCTGTCTGCAGGCGCACGCGCTCAATTTCCGCAGGCTCCAGGCGGCGCTTCCAGTTGTGTAAATTGGCGCGGCTGTCCAGGCGCACCGAGTGCACTTTCTTCTGCGACAGTTCCTGGGGGTTCTCCGAGCTGCTGGAGCTGAGGATCGCCTGCTCGACCCGCCCATCAAAACACAGGCCAAGCTGCTGGTAAAGCTGGCGGTAGCCGGACACCGGATCCAGGGACAGGTCCTCGTGGCGCACCACCAGCACCCCGGGACGCTGCTGCCGGTACTGCTCCACAGCCTGGTAAACCAGGCGCCACAGCAGGCTGGCCTGCCCGATCAGGTCGGGATGATCGACCAGAGACTGCATATCGCCGCGCTGCGCTTCGAGCAGATGGTCCATCAGCAGCGGCTGGGCCAGCAGGTCCCGGAAATCGAACGGCCAATCCAGGCGCTTGAGACTGCTGGCAAAGGCTGCCGGGTGACGCACAGTGACCACCACCTGGCATCCCAGGCGGTCCATAAACCAGGGAATGGAGAAAACTGCAAAGGGATCCTTGAGCAGGGGGCGCTGTCTGCGCAGCCAGGCGCGGGTGAAAGTCCAGCCATCGCGCCCCATGCGCAGTATGTCCCGGCGCGAATGCAGGGAGCGCATCTCCGCCCACCAACGATAGTGGAAGGTCAGCGTCTGGCGCAGGGCGGGCAGGTACTGGGTTTCGTTCTCTCCACACAGGTACTGGTACCAGTAGTGCACCGGAGCATCCATCACCCCGCGGCGGTGGAGGACATTGAGCGGCTCGCTGATATAAGCCGCCTCGCCGCTGGCAGCCAGCATTTTACCCACCCAGGTGGTGCCGGTGCGGTGAGCCCCGGTGACCAACAACGGCGGCCGGGAAATGGGAAGAGCGGCAGATTGGGCTGTCATCGGCCTATCAAACTCCAGCCGCCCGCCCGGCTTCCGACAGCGGGGCCACTTCCATCTCGCCAGTGCCGGAATGCAGGCTGAGGCCGGGCCAGGTGGTCACGCCAGCAGGGAGGGCCAGGCCTGCCCGCTGCCCCTGACGAGCGCGGTAGTAAGAGGCCGCCACACCCCCTGCCCCCAGCAGGCTGAGCAAGGCATACAGGATGCGGTGCGCGTGCTGCAGCGTATATGCTGGGCGCAGCACAAAAGCCTTCAGATACCAGTGTAATGCCTGGCCAGGCTGGCCGCCATCCAGCAGGTAGCGCGCGGCCAGGCGGTAGGCGCCGCCAGCAATGCGCCGCCGCTCGCTGGCGCTCTGGCAGATATTGTCCATTTCGCTGCTTTCATGACCCGGTTGGCGGTTGAGCAGCCACTCTTTCAGGCGCAAAATCTCGGTCGCAAATCCTGCGGCGCTGGTGACATTTTTAGCAGCAGGGTGGGCGCGCGCCGCCGCCCACACCCCGGTCGCGCCGCCCACGTGCTGCACCGGCGCCTGGGCAGCCAGGCGCAGCCAGAGATGGTGGTCCAGCATGAAGTGATAGGCCTCGTCCAGGAAGAAGCCGTCTGACCGGTACATTTTTTCCAGGAAGCTGCGGCGCATCATAACCGCCGGCTGGCAGATGATGCGGAAAGCGGCCAGATCCCGCAGCCCCCAATCCTGGAAGGCGAAGCGCCCGATCATGCGCCCCTGGGGATCGATGGTAATGGCGTCGCCGTAGACCATGCTCACCCCTGGATTTGCCTGCAGCGCCTGCACCGCCTGGCGCACCGCACCGGGCAGGTATAGATCATCTGAGTTCAACCAGGCCACAAATTCCCCCTGCGCCCGGCTGAGCCCCTTGTTCAAGGCCTGTGCCTGCCCGCCGTCCGGCTCCGAGACCCACCAGGCCAGATCAGCCTCATGGCGCCGGATCACTTCTACCGAGCCATCTGTCGAGCCGCCATCCACCACCAGGTATTCCAGGTCAGGATAGTCCTGGCATAGCACAGACTGCAGCGTATGCTCCAGGTAAGCCGCCTGGTTGTAGGAGGGAGTAACCACCGTGACCAGGGGAGCCGCGGCGGCAGGCGGCCGCTCAGAAGAGGCTGTCATAGGCAACTTTGGGGAATACGGTCAGTTTACCGCCCACCGTAGCGTCAACCACCTGCCGCCCGGCGTCCTCATAAGCGCGGCGCGCCATGAGATATGCCCGCTCGGAGGTGTCCAGATCAGGAAGCTGCCAGCGAAAACCCTTGCCAAAATAACCCGCATGAAAATGGTCCGGATCATCGCCCTGGGAGACCACGGTGGTGTTGGGCCTGCCCTGGGTAGTGAAGGAGTGATCCACGCCAATCAGGATCACCTGCTCAAACCCCAGGTGAAAGGCAAGCTGCAGCGCCACGTAGGTGACTGTTGCGCCTTCCCACAGGCGCTGGCGGACGTCACGGGCAAACTTTGGCCCGGTATAGGTGGTGAACAGGAAGGAGGTATCCAGCGTGGGCTGAATGAAGCGCCGGGCGCGCCAGGAGAGGAACTTGGGCATGGGCAGGGCGCGAATGTCGTTGGCGCACTGCTCGATCACCAGGTCGTTGACTGAGAGGTAATAGCTGGTCGGGAATCCCAGCTCGGGGAACATCAAATAGATGCGGTTCATGCCGAAGGTGACCTCCCCGCGCAGGCGGGACAGGTCAGTCTGCTTCAGGCTGGGGCCGTTGCCGATGATAAACGCGCGCTGGCCGCGGTGGCGGTCATGCAGCGCCTCCAGACGCTGGATGCTTTGACGCCGCCAGGGGTGGAGGGTTGCAGCCGGCCACTGGCCCAGGCGGTAAGCCGCGTAATAGGCCTGGCGCGCCGCGTCCCACAGCGGGGCAGGCAGAGCTGCTTTCAGTCCTTCGACAAGCTCAGGATGCCCTGCCCGAGGATTCTCCCGAGGGTCCGCCGGGCTCATTCCGTGCTCAACCGGGCGGTGGCCCCGCCGTCCACGATCATCGACTGCCCGGTCATGAAGGAAGACTGGCGGTCATCGGCCAGGAAATAAATGGCATGGGCGATCTCCTCAGGCCTGCCCACCCGCCCGTTGACCGTCTTGCGCGCCAGGTTATCCAGGCGATCCTGCAGGGTTCCCATGCCCACATGGCCGCGCGACAGGCCGGCATGCAGCATGGGGGTGTCCACCGCTCCCGGCAGGATGGCGTTTACCCGGATGTTGTGCGGGGCAAGCTCGATGGCCATGGCGCGGGTCAGCGCCAGCAGGCCGCCCTTGCTGGCGGCGTAGGCGGCAATATTCGCCGAGGTCTGCACCGCATGGACGGAGGAGACGTTAACCACCGCCCCGCCCCCGGCTTCCTTGAACAGCGGGTAAGCCAGCTTGACCCCCAGGAAGGCGGCGCGCAGGTTGGAGGCCATGACCATGTCCCATTCAGCCACCGTGGTTTCGATCAGCGGCTTGGCAATCTGCAGCGCGGCGTTATTGACCAGGGCGTGCAGGGCGCCGCTGAAGGCATGCGCCCGGGCAAAGATGGTCTCCATGTTTCCAGGCAGCGAGATATCGGATTGGATAAACAAACCGTCCTGCGGGAAGGGCAAAACAGGCTCATCCTGCGGCAAAGCCGGCGGCTTTGCCGGCTCCAACAGGGTGGAGAAGGGAGAGCGGTCCACGCCGATGACTTTCCATCCGGCGGCAGCAAATACCTGCACCGCGGCGCGGCCGATGCCCCCTGCCGCGCCGGTGATCATCACAGCACGCGTTTCATTTTCTTGCATGGTATCCTCATCAATCACAGGTTCGGCCCGCCCGGGCGGGCTCGGCTTACTTTTCTTCCAGCTCTGGCGGAATGGCCAGGCCCAGGCCGGTGAACAGGTTGCGCAGGGTACTGCGGTGCACCCGCTCCCAGGCCGCCGGGCTGGAGTTGGCATTGTGGGGTGCCAGCATGACCTGGTCCATCTTGAGCAGCGGGCTGGATGCCGGCAGCGGCTCGTGCTCGTACACATCCAGCGCCGCGCCGGCAATGGCCCCATTTTGCAGGGCGGTTACCAGCGCCGGCTCATCGATGATCGGCCCACGGGCGCTGTTGATCAGCACCGCCGCCGGGCGCATCAGGGACAGGGTGCGGGCGTTGATCAGGTGGAAGCTGGTCGGGTTCAGATCGCAGTGCAGGCTGACGAAATCCGCCCGCCCCAACAGGTCCTCCAGCGAGGTCATTTCGACCCGCTGCTCGGCGAGGAAATCCGCGGCTACCGGGACGATATCGGTGCCCAGGAGCTGCATGCCAAAAGCGCGCGCCCGGCGCATGACTGCCTTGCCGATGTTGCCCACGCCCACCACGCCCAGGCTGCACTCGCTCAGCGAGCGCCCCGGCAGCTTGCGCCACTCGCCAGATTTCATGGCGCGGTCCATCCACGGCTGGCGGCGCACAAAAGCCAGCATGTAGCCCAGCACCGTGTCCGCTACCGGCAGGGTGAAGGCATTCGGGGTGCGGCCGACCATGATCCCCAGGCGGGCCGCGGCAGCCTGGTCGATCGAATCGATGCCCGTACCCCACTTGGAGATGACCTTGAGGCGCGGGGCGCAGGCCTCCAGGGCGCGGGCAGTGTACAGGTCATCCCCGCACAGCGTGCCATCGAAGATGCCCGCATAAGACAGCAGGTCTGCCTCGGTCATCCGCTCGCCGACTGGAGCGACGATCAGCTTCATGCTGTTGCCCTCCAGCAGCGGGCGAAACCGGTCGATAATTGGCGTCATGTAGGGTGCAGTGACCAGGATAGTGTACATAAGCTACTTTCCTTCGACAGGCTCAGGATTCCCTCTACTGCGCATGAGCAGGTCAACGATTTGAAAATCCAGCTCCTCGTCGATATCCCAGGCTTCAGCGGCGTCGATGGCGAACATCATGGGGCGCTCACCCAGGCGGTTGCGCCGCCGGATCAGCTCCGCCCGGGTGAAGATGTAGATGCACGAGTTCTCTTCGTACACCGGCGGCAGGTCCTGGGTCTGGAGCAGGATGGCAGGGTTGTGGTTGATGGCCCGGCCCAACTGGTCCCACAGGCGGGTCTGCAGCCGGGTGACCGAGAAGAGCGAATCATACGCCGGATAATTTGCCAGCAGCGCCTGGATGGCTGCCGATACAGTCGCCGGGCGCAGCAGCGGGTTGGTGCTGTGGGTCTGCAGGTAGAAATCGGCCTCGACCAGGGAGGTGTCGTAGGCCAGGATCTCATTCATCGGGATGGCATCTGCCCGCAGGTGGGGCGGGCGCTCAACAGCCCGCACGCGGGGATAACCTGCCTGCAGCCCGGCCAGGATATCCGGCGAGTCGGTATCCACCAGGATCTCGGCGATCTCGGGGCAGGCCTGCAGGGTGCGCAGGATGTGCTGGTAGAGCGGCGCGCCGCCCAGCGGGCGGTAGTTTTTACCCGGCACACGTTGGGAATGGTGGCGCATGGGGACCAGGGCAACGACAGAGGGAGAATTTACCATGTTTCGCCTTTCTCATAACCCAGGCGGATCAACATATCCCCGGCTACTTGTTGAAACTGCTGCCGGTGCAGATCGGTGAAGTGCTGCTTCCAGCCGCCGCTTTTGCCGGAGCGGAAGGTTGGCGAGCGCTGGGGATTGATGCTTTCCTCCAGGACCTGGATGGCGTACGGACGGTCCAGGCTGATCCCAAAGCCGTGTGCCAGGGCATGATCCAGCACACGTCCCAGGGCAGCCTGGCGATCGTCCAGGAAATCTTCGTAATGCAGGCACAGCACCTCGGGCCGCTCCAGCCAGCCCAGGAACGGATCAAAGCGCTGGCGGATGTCGGGAAAAGGGATCTCCAGCTGAGGCAGGCCCAGGATGCTGGCGCTCAGCCGGGCGTTGAAATCCGGCAGCGACTGGTAATAAGCGTGGTGGGCATGGGCTGGGGCCATTTCGGTCACGTAATGCACATGGGAAACGACCACATCTCGCGGGTCGCGCAGGATAAAATACGTAGCCATGCCGGGCCGGCACAGAGACTCCTGCGCCTCGGGGAAGGCATGCACGTGGCCGTAAGCGATGTCGCCGGGGAGCAGGCGGCGCAGATCCGCCAGTATGGACGAGTGTGAGCGCGGCTGGCCGCTGTCGCCCTGGTACATCACCACGGCAGGCAGGCCGCTGTCCACCGCCGGGCCCAGTCGGGTGAAGCCCTCCATCACCTGGGTCAGCAGATGGGTGCCGCTCTTTGGGAAGGAATTGGCAAAGAACACCGGCGTACCCACCAGGGACAGGCGCCGGCAGCGCACCGCCTGCACAACCCGCCGCCACCTGCGGCGCAGCAGGCGCGCCTGCAGCATGGCAGAAGACTTGGTGCGGTTACCAGCAGTCATCCTGCTCGTATCCCAGGTCAATCAGCAGGTCGCCAGCGGCCTGTTTGAACTGCGCCTTGTTGGCCTCGGTGAAATACTCGCGCCAGTTGCCGGGCTTGCCCTTGCGGAAAGTGCCAGACTTTCGGGGGACGACCGCCTGCGCCAGGGCAGCCACGGCCTGGCTGCGGCTGGCACGCGGGGTGAAGCCGCGCCCCTCCAGGTAATCCAGGATGCGCCCCAAGGCAACTTCCCGCTCCAGGATCAGATCCTCGAAGCGCAGGCTGAGCACCTCCGGGTGATCGCGCCAGCCCATATAGCCGGCGTAGCGCTGGCGCACCGGGGTCAGCTCTGACCCGGGTTCTTCCACCCCCTGGATGGCAGCGCTGATGCGCTCTTCCATGGTGGTCAAAGTCTCGGTGTAATAGCGGTGCATCCAATGGCCGGGGTGCATGTCCGTGGCATAGAAGACGTGCGAGATGATCATATCCCGCGGGTCGCGGTAGACAAACACCGTGGCCCGGCCAGGGCAGCAGAGGGCAGAGATGTAAGGCTCCAGGCAGGCAATATAGCCATAACCGATATCGCCCGGGCGCATGCGCTGCAGGGAGCGCAGGATGTCCCGGGTGGGCAGCTTGGCGTTGCTCTGGGTGCGGTTGACCGGCGGGAAGCCCGGGTTGACGAACGGGCCAATCTCCGTCAGCCCGTGCAGCACCTGGATGATCAGGTGCGATCCCGACTTGGGCATGGCGTTGCCCAGCACGGCCGGCATGCGTCCCAGTTCGCCCGGCCCCCATTTCAGGGCCGCCGCGGCGCGGCGCGCCTGCCATCGCGCCGTCTTGAGCCAGGTTTTCAAGGTATCGTCAAAGTTCATGGGTTCGTCGTCATCCGGTGGGGGTCGGTGGTCTGTGGGGTGCGGCTCAGCCCGACCAGGTTCTTCGAGTGCAGCAGGGAAACCACCTCCCACACCGCCGGGAAGGAGACGCCCAGCTCGCAGGCGATGTCCGCCACGCTGTGCTCGCCATCGCAGCGCTCCATGATGTCAAACAGGCGGCGGTGGCCTTCGGGGTTAACCCGGTAATCGATCCAGATACCCTGCCCGGAACAGAAGATCTCGCCCTTGAACTGATTCACCGGGTACAGGTTGCGCTCCCAGGCCTGGAGCAGGCCCAGGGTGGTGCGCAAGGAAGCCTGCAGGCGCTCTTCGCTGACGATCTCCGGCGTGTCCAGGCTGGAATGGTATTCCGGGTAAGGCCAGGTGGGCGAGTCGCGCCGCTCGACGCGCGACAGCGAGAGCATGGGGACCCGCACGCCGGGGGCGTTGAACTGCCGCTCGTCGTTGTTGATCACCGTGCGGTAAGGGGCGCAGTAGCCCCGCGGGTCTAGGGCTGGCAGCGTGGAGGTGAAGCATTTATCCGCCTGGCTGGCAGGGATGAAAGATCCTTGCAGCGCATGCGGCGCATCACTGCCCAGCATCTCCAGGAACAGGCCGCCTACCATGTGCGGGATGAGATCTTCGTGATGGCTGAGGTAGGCAACCGAGCCAATGGTCTCGGGCAAGATCAGCAGGCGGTAGGTGTAGTACAGGCGGCCGGACTGGCCCGAGCCGAGCCGGGGGCCAAAAGCCTGGACTGGCAGGGTGTCGCCAGGCAGGCCGCCCGACCGCAGCGCTCGGGCGGTTTCCAGCCCGACCACCACCCCGCTCAGGTCGTCATTGACCATGGCCGGGTGGCACAGGTGAGCAACGAGCATAATGGTCTGCCGGCTCTCACCCGGTACAACGACCTCGCCCACCTTGAGCGTCCCCGGATCAAAGCGGGTGCGGATCACCACGCGGTAGGCGTCATCCTGCAGGGCGTCGCGCTGGATCTGCGGCAGGCACAGGCCCCAATCCCGGTCGTAGTACTTGAAGACAAAGGGGACTGCCTGCGGCAGGCGAGGGTGGACGTGCAGATGCTGGAGCAGCTCCTGGCGGCTGACCACGCCCTCAAAGGGCAGCGAGTAGGAGACGACATGCAGCGGATGGTCAGCATAGTCAACCAGGCTGGGCGCAGCAGGGCTCAGGGGGGCCAGGTACGCCTCATCGCAGGTCCACTTTTCCGGGATGCGCCAGGTCCAGCAGTTCTCGCCGCTGGGGTATTCGTGGATGGTCATCGGGACTTCCTGCGCCAGGCGGCGGAGGACCTGGTCGAAGCCATCCGAGACAATATCCCGCCGGGTGAACCAGGTTTCTTTGATTAGATCAAGCAAAGGGTTCATTGACCGTCTCCAGGCTGCGCCTCGCGGGGCGGGTTGAGCACCAGCGCCCAGGGGTCAGCCGCAATCATCTCATCCACTGCGGCCACGTAATCCACCACCTTGCAGGCGCTAACCCGGCCATAATGGAGCGGGACAGCCTGCCATTGACCGCGCTGCTCAAGCAATACCTGCACATGGTCGGCGTGCAGCTGCGGATCCAGGTCCAGGCGGCGCACAAACATGCGGTAGGTGCGCTGCTCCACCCCACAGAGGGTGTGAACCGGGCCGGTGAAATCCTTCCAGTAGCGGTAGGGTACCTGGTAACGCTGCTCGCTGATGTGAGTCACCGAAACCGCGCGCACATCGGCGCCCAGGAGCAGCAGGCGGAAATCCAGCTCAAACATGCGCGCAAACGCCGAGCCAGGCTCAAAAGCAGTCGGGGTATCGCGGCCGGCCAGGTCATCCGCCCAGCGCCCCAATACAGCCAGCGACTGCATGGGATGCGTACTGCGCAGCGCCCCGGGTGCACAGCGCACATACTCCGAGAAGCTGCCCATACCCTGGGAGGGGGTATGCTGCGGGTCATAGGCTGCGCCGTGGGCGAAGGCGAAGTTGAAGGTGGGCACAGCGATCGTCCCCTTGGAGCCGATGACCTCCCACAATGCCTGGAGGTACATCCCGATCCCGCCTTCCGGCCTTCCCAGGAACTGGACCGCAGAATGTACCAGCAGCCCATCCCCGGCCTGCAGGCCAACTGCCCGCAGGCAGTCCACCACCTGGTCATGCGTTACTAGAGGAAGAGGCATGGTGAAATCGGGCTTCGACAAGGCTTAAGCAAGGCACCGACAGGCTCAGCCTGCCTGCCTGCCAGCCCTGCTAGTCTGCCTGGGATTGCTCCGGCTGATAGTTTTCCCAGGCCAGGCGGAACTGGAACAGCTCGGGCTTCATTCCCAGGCGCTGCACCAGGCGGATGATCGGCTCATTGCCCACCAGGATCTGGGCTTCAGCGGAATGCACCCCCTGCGCCTGCACCCATTCAATCGCCAGGCGCAGCAACTTCTCACCCACGCCCAGGCGGCGCACTTCCGGCTCCACCCACATGTCCTTCAGCTCGCCAACCATGACCCCCCCCAGGTATTTTGGCACCTGCTTGAGGCGGGCCAGGATAAATCCGACCACGCGCCCGTCCAACTCAGCCACGTACAACACCCCGAAGCGCCCCAGGGCTCGCTGGAAAGTCTCCAACCACAACTGCCCGACATTGTCCACCTCCGGGAAGCTGTAGGTGTGCTGGCGCAGCAGCGCATCCAGCTTGGCATACAGGCCGGCAACCGCCGGGTAATCCGCCTCGCTGGCGGTACGGTAGATCACTTCACTCATGGATCTGTTCCCTTTCTTTCCTCATGCCGCGTTCTGGCGCACAAAATCCGGCCAGGCCTCCGGGTCCAGGCCGTACTGCGCCAGGAAGGCAAAGGCCATGCGTTCCAGGCCGAAGGCCACACACCCGGTGTGGGCCGGCGAGCCATCCGGCAGGGTGATGTTCAGGCTGCGCCCAAAGAAATCCTGGTGATAATTATAGGAGCCAACCGCCAGGGTGGAATCCTTAAACGGCAGCCGGGCGCGGATTTCAAACTTGAGCTGGAAGGCACTCTGGAAAGCGGCCTGCTTGCGGAACTCGCCGATGAAGAAGGGATCGTTAGCGCTCTCCACGCGGTAGGCCAGGCCAACCTGTTCCAAAGCGCGGCGCATGCGCTGGCGGGCCGTCTCGCGGTTCTCCAGCACATACTCCTTGGGGCCGACAAAGATGATCTCACGCATGGTGAAGTTCCACAGCCGCTCCAGCGAGACCAGGTTGATCGCCTCGTAGCGGAAGCAGTTGCCCACCGCGGTCGCCGCCAGCCTGCCTCCGGGCAGCGGGCGGTCCGCCAGGGCAAAATACAGGTGGTAGCACACCGCCGGGGAAAGCAGTGCCTGCACCCGGGCGAACGAATCGGGCGGGGCGGACAGTTCGCCGTGCTTGCAGTGCGCATGCTGGGCAAAGTGGTCGATCACGTCCAGGTCCTCGCGCAGGTGCGTGGCAAAGGTCAGCGAGTGGGGGAAGGCGCGGAAGTAGTTGACCCGTTCCAGGTAGCTGGCCGGGATCAGGGTGGGAAAGCGGTAAGGAGGCGCCTCAAAGCTGTCCGCCAGGTCCAGGAAGATCCCCTCAAAGAAACCGATCAGTCGGCTCAACAGCGGGCCCACGGTAAACAAACCGGGCGCCTCCTGGCTGACCTCGTGGCGCTCCAGCAGGGCATCCATCGGATCCGAGCGGTACGGCACCGGGCGATCCAGGACGTCCTCCAGCACCTCGGCCCGCGGCCGGATGGCGCCCCTGGCCATGGAGGTCACCACGCGCTGCACTTTCTGCTCGATCTCCAAACTGCGCTCAGGAGTGGGCGCCTGGCGCAGGCGGAGGATGATCTGACCGGGCTGCACCTGGGCCGAGACGATCCATTCATCGACATAAGCCAGCTTGGCCTGGATCTCGCCCAGCAGGAACTCGGGGATGGCGTGCGCCGGGACAAATGAGAGCGTGTCAGCTTCCATTGCTCTGCGCCTCAATGTAAGCACAGATCGCCGGCACACTCACCAGGGCAGCGATGGTGTCCGCGTTGATCAGCACCCCGTACTGCTCCTCCAGGCGCATCATCACCTCCATATGCCCCAGCGAGTCCCACTGCGGGATGGCGCCAAACTCCAGCTCCGGGGTGATCAGGTCAGGCGGCGCTTCCAGCGCCTCGCACAGCAGGCGCTGCACGGATTCGGACAGGTTGGCTTTTTCTTCGATATTCATCTTTCACTCCGTAGTTAAGAGTACTGCTTTACCTTACAAACGCCCACCGGCAGGTACTGCGGATCCCACTTTCCCCAGGGCATGCCGTTCTCGCCCGAGCGAAAGTAGAAGGCAGCCAGGTTATCGCGCAGTTCGGCGCAGCCCACCAGGTCAGCAAACAATTCATCATAATGCGCATAATTGGACGGCGCGTGCATGGGAAGGGAAAACAGGCGGCGCAGGCTGGGCTCCGTATAACACCAGCCTTTGGACGGCTCATGCCACCAATCCTGGTCGCGGGCAGCGTTTAATGAAGCGAGCAGGGTGCCGCCCGGCTTCAACACGCGCATCAGCTCGGCCACCACCCCCGGCAGGTCCTCCTGGGAATTGTGCTCCAGGGCTGAGACAGCCACCACGGCATCCAGCGAGTTATCCGGAATGTCCACCAGGTGCGCCAGGTCCTGGTTGTAGATCGCCACCGATCCCGGGCTGGCGCTGCCGCCCCATAACCCCAGCAGTTCACGGCGCAGCGCACCTGCCTTCTGTCCCGCCCCCTGCGGCCGCCTGAGGATCTCCGAGAACACCTGGCCCTGCGGGCGCAGATCCTGCGGGCGCAGCCCTAGGACGTTGAAGCGGCGGCGAAAGCGCGAGGGCAGCAGGGCGCGGCTGCCGCGGTCCACGCTGACGACCTGCGCCCCCTGCTGCGCCAGGTACCATTGGATCACACCCGTGCCCGCCCCGGCATCCATGATCCGGCAGCCGGATACCGTGCCAAGCTGCTCCAGGATCCAGTTGATATCCAGCAGATAATGCCAGCCAAAATCCAGCCTGAGGGAGGCGGCAAACGATCGCAGGTCGGCCGCCCGCAGGCGGTTTCGCTGCAGCAGGTCAACGCCTAACAGCTCAATCTTATCGGCAGCGATGCTGCCCGCAACGGAGTTGCGCACGTGTTGGTTTTCCATCCCACTCAACCCTGCCTGCCGCCCTAAGCCTCATCGTCCGGCCACAAGAACGGCTGGTTATGAACGATCCCATCCAGCAAGATGCGCATCGTCGGCGACTGCTGCGGCGTGAGCGCCTGCCAGGGGAAATCCTTCAGCTGCACAAACCCCATGCGCTGCCCGACCTCCAGGAAGCGATCCATCGGCAGCGAGGTTCGATAAAGCTGGTGATAAATGAACTGGCGTGCATTGCGCCGGAACTCCGGCGGCGCCGGCACACGGTACGGCTGCTGGCTGGCCGGGCCGGCGCCCTCCAGCAGGCCGGCTTGCAGACCATCCTCCAGAAAGTTCTCAATCCGTTCGTGCAGCGCCTGGGGGCTGGGGGGCAAATAAACCGTCGGGATCTGGGTATACCGCGCCTTGCCGCCGCACACCACGGCCGCCCCCATCAGCGCCGCCTCCAGGCCGATGGACGAGTTGTACACGATGACAAACTTGGAGCGCTGGATCAGCTCGTACGAGCTGATGTACTCATTGGGCTCGATGAACACGGTATTCGGCAGCCGGTCCAGGCCGTTGGCATAGAACCAATCGTGCACACTCTCGTTGCTCAGCTTGGCCGTTCCCACGCGCAGCTCGTCCGGGTGGGCGCGGACGACAAACAGCGTCTCCGGGTGGGCGCGGATCGACTGCGCCACCAGGTCCAGCCAGGCAAACATGTGGGGGAAGAGGGTGTTGGCGTGCACCTGGCTGGTATCATAGACGACATTGGTGAAAACCGGAACCATCTGGCGGAAGGTAGCCGCCTTATCCAGGAAGGCCTGGTCCAGGCCGCGCATCTCGGGCCAGAAACGGATGCCCGCCATGGTGAAGTTGCCCTGGAAGCGGGCCTGCAGGTAGGCGTCCAGGCGGGCGGACTGCGCCGGGTTGAGCTCGAGGCCGCCGCCGGGGACCTCGATCGGGTAAGCGGTGGCCTCGCCGTTGGTAAAGAAGGTCGACAGGCGTTGGAAACCCACCTCGTGGGTCACCACACGGTATCCGCGCTGCAAAGCCGTCCAGCGGGCAGCGGCCTCTGGATACAGGCTGCCGTTGAAGATCACCACCACCCCCGGGCGCACGCGGTCGAGGAACGCGCCAAACTGGCGGTTGAGGGACAGCGCCGAGAGCATGTACTGCCGAAGTAGATAACGCGAGGAGTTTGCATCATTGACAGATCCGCCCTGCGGCACGTCATCCGGCAGGTGGTGGCGGCGCAGGGCCCAGCGCACCGAGGGCAGGGCCAGTCGCCCCAGGGGGATGGTCTCGCCCAGCGGCTCGGTTGGATCCGCGAACTCAAAGCTGCCCAGCTGCTCCACGTCCAGGTCCTGCAGGGCTGCCTCCAGCCCAGCGTCCGGCTGGTAGCGAAACCAGGCGGCGTTTGCCCCCTGGTACATGCGGCGCGACTGAGCCAGGCAGGCCGAGCACGGCGGCGGGGTGGTGTAATCCGCCCGGCTGGTGCCCAGCACGCAGGGTCGCAGCCCCGCCTGGCACACAAACTGGTGCACCTCCACACCACCCAGGCGCAGGCCCCAGGCGGTGAGGGCGGAAAAGGCGGCGTTGAGGCTGAGCCCGGTGAGGCGGGCGCTGGCGTTGAACATCACGACGCGCGGCAGGGCCGGGTCGGGGCGGGCGAACTCCTGCACCTGGCGCGCCAAGCGCCGGATTCGCCGGCGGTTGCGCCAGCCCGCCAGGCGCAGGTTCATCTGCTGCAGTGTGCTGTTCAGGGCTGCTCCGCCTGCGCCTTAAAGTAGGCATCCGAGAGGCGCTGCATGGCGATCAGGAAACCTTCCCCCTGGCGCTGGTGGCCGCGCCAGATCTCGGGGATCATCGTGCCGCGGTAGTCCCCCAGCACCCGGAAGAAGCGCACCCAATCTATGTTGCCCTCGCCGATCTGCAGACCTTCGCCGTCCAACCCTGAGCCGTCCGACAGGTGCAGGTGGCGCACATACGGCAGCAGCACCCGCACCTGCTCATAGAAGTCCACGTGCGCCCAGTTACAGTACAACTTATGGTGCGACGAGTCGTAGCACATGTTCAACCCCATGGAGGCGATAAAATCGCGGATCTCATAGGCGTCCATGAAGGCGTTGGTCAGCCACTGGCCGCCAAAATACCAGGGGTGGGGGGGCAGGTTCTCCAGCAGTAGCTCCACGCCGGATACATCCAGAGCATCGACCGAGCGGCGCAGGTTATCATACAGCGCCTGGCGCTGGCCTAGCGGGTGATCCAGGCTCATCGCCCCGGGATGGACGATCACCTTGGGCACGCCGGCGAAGTGCGGCGCCATCTCGCGGGCCAGGTCGATCGACTTCTGCATCAGGTCAATCGACCCCTGTCGGTGGCGCTGGTCCAGGGCGCACAGGTCCACCAGCGTGCGGTCCCAGAACTCTGGCGCATGCACCACCAGCTTGAGGTCAAAATCCCGGCCCGGGTAATGCTCATCCAGGTCCTGGTCGGTGAAATGGAACTCCAGCATGCGTGGGTCATACTGCAGCAGCTCATCAAAATCGCGGAAGCGTACGGTGAAACCATACTCCATGGGCAGGGTATGCTCCAGGTCCAGGCGGATGCTCACCCCCAGGTCCCGGTCCAGGAACGGCTCGTCCTGGTCGATAGAGCGCTGAGCCGCCCGCCCGAGCAGCTCGGGGTAACGCTGGGGGGAGAGGCCCAGGGCAGGTCCCTTGACCGCGACCATATCCGAGGTGATGCTCTCACCCGCCTCGATGCGGCGCGCCGCCACCAGACACTTCCCCAGTACCTCGCGGTTGAGGATCTCTCCGCGCGAGAAGAACTTCTCCTCGCCAGCGCCGAGGGCCATGGCCACCTGGCGGATGTCGCGCACCAGTTTCTTGAACCCCTGCGGCTCCAGGCTGGCGGCATGGTCGGGGCCATCCATGGTGCGGTCCAGGGTGAGATGGCGCTCCACGATCGAGGCGCCCAGGGCGGAAGCCACGGTGGTGACTGCAATGCCGCGTTCGTGGCCTGAGTACCCTACCGGCACACCGAAGCGGCGAAGCTGGTGCATGAAGCGCAGGTTGATATCGTCAAAGGCGGCGGGGTAGGTGCTGTTGCAGTGCAGCAGGGCAAACTCGGCGCCGCGCTCCTTGAGAAAGCGCACGGTGCACTCCACCTCCTCCATACGCGACATGCCGGTAGAGAGGATGAGCGGCTTGCCTTTTGCCGCCAGGTGGTCGATCAGCGGCAGGTTTGTCAGGTCGGCTGAAGCCACCTTGTACGCCGGCACACCCAGGGTTTCCAGGAAATCGGCGCTTTCGATGTCAAAAGCAGATGAGAGGAAGGTGATGTGCCGCAGGCGGCAGCGCTCAACAATCTGGTAATAGGCCTCTTCAGACAGTTCCACCTGCTGCAGGATAGGCAGCATATACCGCAGGGTCTTCTCACCGGCGTTGGCGTTGTCCAGGTATTTTTGGGAATAGAGCTTATCGAGGGAGCGCTTCTGAAACTTGACCGCATCTGCGCCGGCATCCGCGGCGATGTCGATCAGCTCCAGGGCCAGGTCAAGCAGGCCGTTGTGGTTGACGCCGATTTCAGCGATCACGTAGGTGGGCTGGTCATCGCCCACCAGGCGGCTGCCGATGTTTATCACGGGCATGAATACCTCCAATTGCAAGGGCGGGTCTGTGGCCCACCCTACCAACAGAAACCCAGGTCATCCAGGGCCAGCTCGCCGCTTTCCAGCAGCCGCTCGGCGCGGCGCCAGTCATCCGGCGAGTCGATATCGATCCAATCCCCGGGGTCAATCACCAGGGGCAGGATGAACTCCCCGGTCATGGAGTTTTTCTCCAAAATTGTGGCGCTCCAGGCCGCATCCACATACCCGGTCTGCCAGTAGACATCCGGCAGAACCTGGCGGGGCAGGTTATACGGCTCGGCAAACTGTGTCTTCAGCAGCGGGTGCATCAGCCCATCCGCCCCGATCTGCCACATTTTGAAGGGGTTCTGGAAGGGGACGCAGACGGTGCGCACGGCATCTGCATCCGGGCGATCCAGCAGACGGCAGACCGCCTCGTCGATGTGGCGCACACGGCGCAGGGGGGAGGTGGGGCGCAGCTGGACCACGATGTCCGGGCGGTAGCCCTCCCGCTCCTCCAGCCAGCCCAGGGCGTGCTGGAAGACCGGCAGATCGGGGGTGTGATCCTGCGAGAACTCTGCAGGGCGGAGAAAGGGGGTCTCTGCGCCAAAGCGGCGGGAGACGGCGGCGAGCTCTTCGTCGTCCGTGGAGACCACGACCCGGGTGACCGTGTGTGCAGCCCGGGCCGCGGCGATGGAATAGGCGATCAGGGGCTGCCCGGCAAAGGGGCGGATATTCTTGCGCGGGATGGACTTGGACCCGCCGCGGGCGGGGATG
>CAIQIV010000005.1 GCA_903871905.1 uncultured Chloroflexota bacterium
CCATTCCTCAGGCTGTAAACTAACCTTATCCCGACGCCAGGAAAGGAATGTACCGATGATGATTAAATCCGTTAAAAAAGACCCGAAGACGGCCACCCCTCGCCCGGCGGCGCTCCAGATCCGCACCGACCTGCGCTCCGGCTGCACGGTTGATGATTGGTGCACCGGCTGCAAGAACGATCACGATTTGCTGTACTGCCGTAATTTAATCATTCTGGAGAAGTGATCCGGACTGCCGATCACCATCCTGGATAAGCCAGAGAAAACGGTGCAGGCTTACAGCCCTGTGCCGTTTTTTTAATTCCGCGCACGCATACATAGGAGGAGGAGCGGCCCCATGCAAATTTCCTGCCTCACGGCAGCGGGCGCCAGAGCAGGGAGAGCAGCACGGCGGTGGCAGCCAGGAGCGCTCCCAGGGCGGCAAAGAACACGCTGATCTCGATCGTCTCCAGGCGGGTGTTGAGGAAGACCGGCAGCCGGCGGAAGACATCCTGCAGCTCGCCAGCGCTCTCGGCGGAGTAATAGCTGCCGCCGGTGACCGAGGCGATCTGCTTCAGAGTCGCCTCGTCAATGCCGCGGCGAAAACCACTGCCGCCAAACCAGTTGTCGGAGCGGGGGAGCCCGCCGCCCCCTCCACCACTACCGCCGCCACCCCACTGCGCGCCAGCGCCGCAGTCCGGCATCGGCGCGCTCTCGCTGCTGGTGCCAAAGCCGATGGTGTAGACACGCACCCCGCGCGCCACCGCCTCTCCAGCTGCCTCCAGCGGCAGCGGGCCTGAGTTACTCACTCCATCGGTGAGCAGGACCACGATGTGCGGGACATAAGTCCCCTCGGGCAGCGGCTTGACCGGCGGGCCGGCATCCGGTCCCTTGGGCAAGGGCGCCACGCTGGCATCCTGCTCAGCAATCGTCTCCAGGGCCTTGAGCAGGCCGCTGCCGATGGCGGTGCGCCGGCCGGTGGTCAGGCTCTCCACTGCGGTCTGCAGCGCCTCCTGGTCGCTGGTGGGCGGCTGGACCAGGGCGGAAAAGCCGGAAAAGGCCACCACCCCAATTTGGATGTTGGCGCCCTGGCGCTGGATGAACGACTGGGCAGCCGACCTGGCTGCCTCCAGGCGGTTGGGTGCAATGTCCGTGGAGCACATGCTGCGCGAGACGTCGATGGCGAGCACGACGGTGGATTTCCCGATGGGCACGCTTACCTCTGCCGCCGGGCGGGCCAGGGCAACCACCAGGCTGGCCAGCGCCAGCAGGAACAGAGCAAACGGCAGGTGGCGGCGCAGCCGGGCGGTGCGGGGCAGCGCCAGGCGCACCAGGGACAGGCTGGAATAGCGCAGCGCATACCGCCGGCGCCTACGCAGCGCCCAGGCGTAAGCCAGGCCGATCACGGGGATCAAGCCCAGCAAAAACAAGGACCAGGGCCACAGCAGGCTCATCACAAACCTCCGTTCTGAAACCGGGCGGCTGCCTCAGGGCAGGCGCCCAAACCACAGCAGCGAAAGCGCACCCCCCGCCAGAAAAGCCAGGATGCTGGCGCCGGCAAACAGGGAGGTAATTTCGATTTTTTCTGCTTTGACCACCAGCTCAGGGGTGATCTTCTGGTACACGCCGCGCAGCTCCTCCTCGCTGGCAGCACTGAAATAGGCGCCGCCGGTCCGTTGGGCGATCTCCCGCAGCGCGGCCTCATCGAGCCGGGTGTGCACCGAAAAACCCTCCACCTGCAGGATCGCCCCGCCGGGGCTGCCGATGCCGATGGGGTAAATGCGCACCCCGCGCTCCGCAGCGGCCTGCGCGGCCTGGAGCGGGTCAGGCGGAGCGGTATTCTCGCCGTCCGTGAGCAGCACAATGATCGCCGGGACAGTTTCGCCCTCCGGCAGGGGTGTAGGAGTTAGGGTAGGTGCTGCCGCCGTGGCTGGCGCCGCCGGCCCTTCCTGCGCCAGGCTGTGGGCAATAGTGCTCAGCGAGGCCTGGATACCCTGCGCCAGCGAGGTGCCGCGCTGCGGGGACAGGCGGTCGATTGCCGCCAGGATCGCCGCCTGGTCGTGCGTGGGCGCCTGGACGGAGAAGCCGCCCTCGCTGAAGGCCACCACGCCAACCTGGATGCCGGGCGGCTGGCGCTGGACAAACTCGCGCGCCGCTGTGCGGGCAGCCTGCATGCGGTTGGGCTTGAGGTCATCCGCCGCCATGCTCCCCGAGACATCAAAGGCCAGGATCACCGTGCCCTGCAAGCGGGGCAGGCGGACCGACGCCTGGGGCCGCGCCAGCCCTGCCAGCAGCAGAGCCAGCCCTGCCAGGTACAGGACCGGGGACAGGTGACGCCGCCAGCCCGGGATGACCAACGCAGCGCCCGGCGCCAGGCCAGAGGCGCCGTAGGCCGCAGCCAGCCGGACGCGCCGCCGCTGCAGCCAGAGATATATTCCGGCAAACAGCGGGACCAGCAGCAGGGTAAAGAGCATCAGCGGCCAGATGAAGGACATGATTGGCTCCAATCAGCGGCGGCGCTGCTGCCGCAGCCGGGCAAACCGCAATATAGCCCGCACCAGGTCCTCCTCCGTGGATAGGGACAGCACATCCACACCGGCATGCGTGAAAGCCTGCGACAGGACGGCCTCGCGCTGGCGGCTCAATTCCTCGAAGCGCCGGCGGAAGTGCCTGTCATGGGTATCCACGTAAAGCTGCTCGCCGGTCTCGGCGTCCTGAAGCAGCAGCGGGCCAACATCGGGCAGTTCCACCTCACGCCGGTCCCACAGGCGCACAGCCAGCACCTCATGGCGCTGGTTGAGCAGGCTCAGCGGGCGCTCCCAGCCGGGAAGGCTGATGAAGTCCGAGATGATGAACACCAGCGAGCGGCGCTTGATGGCGTGCAGCCCACCCTCGATCAGGCGGGCCAGTTCAGTCGGAGCTGAGCGCGGGAGCTGCGGCTGGTTAAGCAGGTCATTAACCAGGCGCAGCACCTGGATGCGCCCGCCCCGAGCCGGGATGGTGTGCTCAATGCGGCTGGTGTAAAACACGGCGCCGACGCGGTTGCCGTGGCGCGTCAGCAGGCGGGCCAGGGTGGTCACCAGGTCCACCAGCACGGTGCGCTTGGGGCTGCCTGCGGCGCCAAAATCCATGGAAGGGCTGAGATCGAGCAAGAACCAGGCAGTGATCTCCCGGTCCTCCATGTACTGGCGCACGTAGGGGATGTTGGTGCGGGCCGTGACATTCCAGTCGATGTAACGGATATCATCCTGGGGTTGGTATTCGCGCAGGTCGGCAAAGTCAACACCGTAGCCATAAAACAGGCTGCGGTAGTCGCCCTGCAGCAGGCCGTCCAGGCGGCGGATCACCTGCCAGTCCAGGCGCTGCAGGATGCGCTCAGGCGTTAACGCGGAGACGGGCGCGCTCATGATACGGTACTACCGGGGTGGGGATGCACTCCAGGACCCTGTCCAACAGATCATCGGCGCTCACACTGTCGGAAAGCGCCTCGTAGGTCAGCACGATGCGGTGGCGGATGACGTCATGGGCCATGTCGAGGACATCCTGCGGCAGGGCATAATCGCGCCCGCGTACGAAAGCCAATGCCCGGGCGGTGAGCACCAGGTTGATCGAGGCGCGCGGGCTGGCGCCAAACATGATATAGGGTTCCAGGTCCTTCAGACCGCATTCCTGCGGCTTGCGGGTGGCGGTCACCAGGCGCACCGCATATTCCATCAACGCCGGGTCCACGTACACCCGGTCCGCCTGGAGCTGCAGGTCCAAAAGCTGCTGAGAGGACAGCACCTTCTGCACGGCCTGCAAGGCGCCGGTCATACGCTCGACAATGACAAACTCCTCGGTAGGGCTGGGATAATCCACCAGAACCTTGAGCATGAAGCGGTCCACCTGGGCTTCCGGCAGCGGGTAGGTGCCTTCGGTCTCGATGGGGTTCTGAGTGGCCAGCACCAAAAAGGGCTCGGGCACTTTGAACGTCTCGCGCCCGATGGTCACCTGGCGCTCCTGCATGACTTCCAGCAGGGCAGACTGCACCTTGGCTGGAGCGCGGTTGATCTCGTCAGCCAGCAGCAGGTTGGTGAACACCGGCCCCAGCGAGGTGTTGAACTCGCCCGTTTTCTGGTTGTAGATACGCGTGCCCACCAGGTCAGCCGGGACCAGGTCAGGTGTAAACTGGATGCGCTTAAACTCGCCTCCGGTAGCCTCTGCCAGGGTCTTGATGGCCATGGTCTTGGCCAGCCCCGGCACGCCCTCCACCAGAATGTGCCCGCGCGCCAGCAGCGCCACCGCCAGGCGCTCAAGCAGGTGATCTTGCCCGACAATCACCTTTTTAACCTCGTACAGCACGCGCTCCAAAGGCGCCCCGCTGACCGGATCGACTTTCATTTCCATGAGCATTCTCCTTCCTGTTGTGGAGAGCGACAACAAGCCAGGCCACTAATAAGGCGGCAGCCCGGCGGCGCCTCCTGCCACGTTAATGGGCACGGCAAAGCCGATGCCGATGAATACATCTTGCTCGGTGGGATTGACAATCCCCACCACGATACCCACCACCTGTCCGTAGCGGTTCAACAGCGGCCCACCCGAGTTGCCCGGGTTTACCGCCGCATCGACCTGGATCAGGCCTTCGAGTCTTTTTTCACGGTTGGGGGGGCGGAAGGAACGGTCAAACCCCGAGATCACCCCGGCGCTCATCGAGCTGTACAAACCAAAGGGGTTACCTACGGCGTACGCTTCGTCGCCGACATGCATGGCGTTGGGATTGCCCAGCACCGCTGGCACCAGCCACACTGGGGGCCGCTCAACGCTGAGCACAGCGATGTCGATCTCTGGTTGGGCTGCCAGCACCTGGGCTGGAGAGGTCGTTCCGTCGGCAAAGGTAACCTCAATGCTGGTCGTACCTGTCACCACATGCAGGCTGGTGAGGATGTCCCCCCCATCATTGACCACCACCCCGCTCCCCAGGCCATCGGTCTGCTCACCATCCTTGTCCCTGCCCTCAACCTGGATCAGCACCAGCGAGGGTTGAATGGCCTGGTAGACCAGGCTGGAATAAGCCGGGGGAGGCGTGGCTGAAGCCAGCACCTGCGCCACCGTATTCTGCACCTGGCGCTCGGTCAACGGCTGTGACCGGGGGGCCAGCAGGCTGTATAAGAAAAGAGCAACCAGCGAGGCCAGCACCCCGGATACAAAAGGAATCAGTTTGCGCAGCCGCGCAGTCAAATGATGGAGGCGTCTCCCCCACCGCCCGGCAGGCGCATCTGGCAGCAAATCCATGGGCTTATGTATCCGTTCTTGAAAGCAGAAAGAATCCTTAATTACAGACTAAATCTATCGCAATTATACAACCTTTTCCCACCCCATTGCCCGGTAAAGCTGAAAGAATCGTGAGAATACTGGTCTGAATAAACCAGGGAGCTGGATAAAAGGGTCGCCGGCGAGATGTGTTAGAATCGATTGGTATATGCCTGCATCCCCTTTAACGAGTGTTGATCATGAAATATCCCTCGACATACGATGTTGAACGTGTCTTCCTGCGCAGCTTTGTGGCCCGGGAGATTGCTGATCCACTGGCTTCCTTTGACGGCGCGACACCCTGTGAGCAGGTGGTGGCAGTCATGACCGAGGACGAGATCCCGGTTGCTGCGATCCGGCTGCGCGGCCGGCCAGTGGGTTACATCCTGCGCGACGAACTGCGAGATGGGCTCTGCGGCGTGTACGCCCATCCCTTCGAGAATGCCCTGGTGCTGCCTGATTCTATTCCGCTGGTCGAACTGATCCACGCCCTGCAGGAAACCAGTTGGGCCTTTATCCGCATCCTGGGCGAGGTAGCCGGGATCATCACCCGACAGGACCTGCAGGACCCGCCGGTACGCATGTGGCTGTTTGGCCTGGTGACCACGCTGGAGATGCACTTTCACAAGCTGATCCAGGCACATTACCCCGACCAGGGCTGGGAGCATTACCTGTCACCCAAGCGGGTGGAGGCGGCTCGGGTGCTGCTCGAGGAAAGGAGGCGGCGCGGCCAGTCGCCTTCCCTGCTGGACTGCCTGCAGCTTTCAGATAAAGGCCAGATCATCGCCCGGGATGCCGAGCTGCGCCGGGAAGCGGGGTTCGCCTCCCGAAACCGGGCAGATGAGATCATGAAGCGCCTGGAGGCGCTGCGCAATAACCTGGCGCACTCGCAGGACATCATCGATTCAGACTGGGAGGTCATCGTGCTGATTGCCGCCCGGGTGGAGGAGGTGCTCAAGTTCTGGAAGGAATAGCCTGCGCAGGCGTACCCGCAGCTGAGGGCGTTAAAATCACTCCCGGCAGCGGCCTCAGGCCCACAGGATGTAACCTGGCCAAAACTCGCTGGTCATGTTGGGATGGTAGGGCAGCACCCGCACCGTGTAACCGTGCAGGCCGCTGTGGTGACAGGTAACGCCGGCTGCCTGGTACAGGTAGTTTCCCGCGCCGGCAAAACGAGTAACCTGCATGGGGAATACTTGAGCCCCGGTGAGTTCTTCCCGAGAGCTCACCCGCCCCAGGTACAGTTCCACCACCACATCTTCCGGCTTCAGTTCGCCCAGGTTGACCTGTGCCTGCACCTGAACTTCGTCGCCCACCTTGATCGTGTCATCGCTGACCGGGATGACCTTATCAATGCGCACCTGGGGCCATTTCTGGCGCACGCACGCTTTCCAATCTGCCTGCGCCCTGGCCAGGGCGAAGTCCCCACTCACCATCTCTCCATAAAGCTTGGCAGCCGGCAGGTAGAAATTGCGGGTGTAGTCGCCCACCATGCGGTGCGTGTTGAAAAAGCTGCACAGAGTCTTGATCGAGGCTTTCATTTTATCGATCCAGCGCCGGGGCAGCCCATCCGGGCCACACCCATAAAACAGCGGAACCACCTCGCGTTCCAGCAGGTCGTACATTGCCGCAGCCTCCACCTGGTCCTGGTAATCGCGGTTGTCGTAGGTTTCGCGGCGGCCGATGGACCAGCCCACCTCCGGTTGGTAAGCTTCGTCCCACCAGCCATCCAGGATGCTCAGGTTGAGCACACCGTTGGCCACAGCTTTCATGCCGCTGGTGCCGCTGGCCTCCAGGAAGCGCAGCGGAGTGTTCAGCCAGACATCTGACCCCTGCACCAGGTAGCGGCTGACCGCCATGTCATAGTCCTCCAGGAAAACAATGCGCCGGCGGTAGGGATCCTGGCGTGCCAGGGTGATGATACGCTGGATGAGCTGCTTGCCCGGCTCGTCCTTGGGGTGCGCCTTGCCGGCAAAGATAAACTGGACCGGCCGGTTTGGATGGTTGATGATTTTCTCCAGGCGCGGCAGGTCGTGCAGCAGCAGCGCGGCCCGCTTATAGGTAGCAAAACGGCGGGCAAAGCCAACGGTCAGCACCTGGGGATCAAGCACTTCGTCTGCAGCTTCAATCTCGGCTTGCGAGGCACCGCGGTTGACCAGCTGTTGGCGCAGCCGGCCGCGGCAGTACGCCACCAACCGCTCCCGCCGCCGCTCATGGGTGCGCCATAACTCCTCCGCAGCGATATGCTTCACCCCCTCCCAGACAACCATCTCAGCCGGTTCTTCACGCCAGCGCAGACCCAGGTAGCGGTCATACAGCTCCTTCATCTCCCGCGAGATCCAGGACTGCAGGTGAACCCCATTGGTAACATGCTCGATAGGAATCTCGTCCTCGGGCACACGCGGCCACAGGACCTGCCACATGCGCCGGCTGACCTGGCCGTGCAGGCGGCTGACGCCGTTACTATAAGCCGCCGTGCGCAGCGCCAGGGTGGTCATGCAGAACTGCTCCTGCTCATCCATTGGATTGATGCGCCCCAAACCGGTGAACTCCTGCATCCCCAGCCCCATCTCCCGGGCATACTCACTGAAATAGCGCTCGACCAGGGCAGGTGGAAAGTAATCCTGCCCTGCGGCGACCGGGGTATGGGTGGTAAAGATCAAGGCCGAGGAAACCACCTCGCGCGCCTGGTTGAACGTCAATCCCTGGCTTTCCATCAGGAAGCGGATGCGCTCCAATGCCAGGAAAGCCGAGTGGCCCTCGTTGGCATGGTACACCAGCGGCTGCTGCCCCAACGCCTGCAAGGCGCGGAAACCGCCGATCCCCAACACCATCTCCTGGCGCATGCGCGTCTCCAGGTCTCCGCCGTAAAGCTGGTCAGTGATATCCCGGTCCTCGGGCCTGTTCTGTGCCAGGTTGGTATCCAGCAGATACAGCGGCACCCGTCCCACCTGTGCCCGCCACACCTGGGCAGTCACCTGCCTCCCCGGGTGCGGCACGCGCACCAGCAGCGGTTCGCCGCCAGGCTGTTCCTGCAGCACCAGGGGCAGGTTGTGAAAATCGTTGTCCTCGTACGCTTCCTGCTGCCAGCCAGATTCGTTCAAATACTGCCGGAAATACCCCTGTTGATACAACAAACCCACCCCGACCAGCGGAATTCCCAGGTCGCTGGCTGATTTGAGGTGGTCCCCGGCCAACACGCCCAATCCTCCTGCAAAGATCGACATGCACTCAGTGACCCCGAACTCTGCAGAGAAATAAGCCACCAGGGGACTGTCCCACTGCCGGTATGTTCGGCAGAACCAGGTGGAACGGTCAGTCAGGTAGCTTTGTAGTTCCTGGTAGACACGCTCCAGGTGCGCCAGGAAACCCGGGTCTTCAGCCACCGCCTCCAGCCGGTTTTGCCCGATTCTGCCCAGCATCAGCACCGGGTTATGCCCACTGCTCTCCCACAGGTCGCTGTCCAGGCGGCGGAACAGGTCGATGGCTTCATGGTGCCAGCTCCAGTGCAGGTTATACGCCAGCTCACGCAGTTTTTCCAGGCGTGCAGGGATCGAGGGGATAACCTGGAATGTATTCACAAACTTGATCATCACGGTTCTCCTGTCTGCTGTGTACTGCTTAGCCCTGGCAAATGGATCGGCCATTGGTGTATCAACCACCCGGACAGCCAATCAACCCTATAAAATCGGTGAGGTCAGGCGGTAAACCGAATCGAGCAGCCTGCGCCAGCCAGGGGAGCGCTCGTACTCATCCAGCCGCCATTCGATGCTGTTCCTTTGATCTTCCATAAAATCGGCTTCCAGCTCGCGCGCCATGGTACGGTCATAGATCACCGCCATGGCCTCGTAGTTCAGGTAAAAGCTGCGAATATCGATGTTCGCCGTGCCAATTGCACACACCGCCGAATCGATGGTGATCGTCTTGGGATGGAAATAACCCCGATCATAGAGGTACACCCTGGCGCCAGCCCGGGCAACGTCGGCATAATAGGTGTAAGCCGCCCGATAAGGGACCTGGTAGAAGGCGCCGCGCGGGGTGCAGATGATGCGCACATCCACCCCGGAAAGCGCCGCAGCCTTGATTGCATCCAGCAGGCCCTCGTCCGGGATAAAAAAGGGTGACTGTATAAACACGCTCTTTTCCGCGGCCATGATCATGAAGAAGTAGAGCTGCTGCATGGCCTTCCACTGGGAGTCCGGCCCACTCTGGGTGATCTGCACCGGGATAAATGGGCGAGCACCAGGCCGCACTGGTGGGAAGTAATCGCTGCTGGTGATGCTCTCACCGGTGGTGTTGAACCAGCTGATAGCAAAACTGCTTTGCAGGGCAAGGGCTGCCTCGCCATCTATGCGCAGGTGGGTATCCCGCCAATCCCCTAACGGATGCCCCCCTGGAAGCTGCTCCCGGTCCAGATTCATCCCGCCAATATAACCAATCTTTCCATCTATGACGGCTATCTTGCGGTGGCTGCGATAGTTGACATTGTGCAGCTGGGTCAAACGTCGGTACACCTTATAGGGGCGGACATCCACCCCTGCAGAGAGCAGATCATCCTGGTACTGCTGGCTGACCACGAAGTTTGCCGCATCAATCAGGGCGCGCACTTTCACCCCAGACCTGGCTTTCTCAACCAACACATCCTTGAGGCTCAAAGTGAATTCGTCCTCTGTCCAGATATAGTACAGCAGGTGGATCGAGTGGTGCGCATTGCGGATATCCTCCATCAGCCGCGGGTACTTCTCGCTCGCGTTTTGCAGGATTTCCACATCATTATAAGCAGTGATGGTGGAGGCTGAGTTACACCGCACCAGATGCAGCAGGCGGCGGCGGTATGATTCTGGCTTTTCCCAGGCAATGCGCTGGATATACTCATCTTCCATATCCTGGAGATAATCCATTTCAGGGATGCGCGCATCCTGCATACCAATGCGCGCCAACTTCTCTTCGCTGCTGAAGGCTTTGTGCCCGCGGCCGAAAAAATAGTACACCACTACCCCGACCAACGGCAGGGCAAGCATCAGGAACAGCCAGGCAAAACTGGCCTGCGGCGTGCGGTTGTCCATCAGGATCACCACCGTCACGCCCAGGGCATAGATGGTAAACGCTATCCACAGCAGCAGTCCAAAGTTAATGGCAAAACTGCCCAGGTGGAATGTCATTCATTCCTCACGGAGTTCTCCAGGACTACCCGGATGGTAAAATCCGGACAGTTAGATTGTACTACTGAGGAGCGCTAAAATGAGGGTTATCGATCCATTATTCCAGAAGGCAGCCAGGACTGATCCTTTTCAGGGCACCATTCCACTGCGCTGATAACCGCCCCGCCCGGTAACCCAAAGCAGGCGGGCAGCCGTGGCGCCGGGCAGGTCATAGACCACCACGCCGCTGTTGGCGGTGTTGACCACCAGCTCCAGGTCCGGGTCCAGGTCAATGTTTGCCAGGGTTGGAGCTGCCATTGCCCCATTCCAACTGGCATGAGACGCTGCCGGCAGGTCCACCTCATGCAGTACCTGACCCAGGGAATCCAGGATATGCAGCCGGCCAGTGCGATTTGTCTCTTTCTGCACCCAGGAGGTGAAAATCACCTCCCCCCGGCCGTTGCCATCCAGGTCTGCAACCAACGGCTCAGAGGCAAAGCGGATAAAGCCTTCCGACGCATGGTTGACAGAATAGGGCCAGCTGCCATGCTCGCTCTTATCCAGCCAGTAAGCATGCACCCGCCCATCGTATGAAGCATACAAAATCTCCTCAAAACCGTCCCCATCCAGGTCAGCGACAGCCGGCGCAGGAGATGCGGTTTCGATCAGGTTATAGTCCTCGCTAAGCGGCCCGGCGGCAGCGTCCGGCGTGGGGATGGCGGTCCAATCAAAGCTATCTGCCGCCCAGCGGCTGCGGTCAGGCTGGAAAATAAACGGCATCTGGTATAGGCTGAGGTATGGATTGGCGCCGCAGTTGTAGACATTGCCCACCACGATCACCTCAAGCTGGCCGTTATGATCCAGGTCAGCGATCACCGGCGGCGAGTCAGCAAAATTAGGGCGGTGCTCTACCCCGCAGTCGGCGTACCCCCGCAGATCCACCAGGTGGTCGACGTGTACCCCGACCTGGCTCCAGACCTTTGGGCCAGACGGGTTGAAGGCGTCGTACATCGAGCTTGCCGCCAGCTGGTTGCCAGAGGCATCCAGGGCAGTGATGTAATGGGTGTCAGTAGGCCCAAAGATCTCCTTGCTGCCATCCGAGTGGAGGTCACCAACGGCAATGTTCTGGTTATACATGCCCCAACCGTACCCGGGCTCGCCATCGCGCCGCGCCGGCCAACCCGGCCGGGTTGAGCCATCCGGCTCCAGCACGTTCACCTGGCGGGTCGATCCTCCGCTGGCGCGCCCAACGATAATCTCTGTCTGCCCATCGTTCTCCAGGTCAGCCAGGGCCAGCGAGCGCACCTCCCCTGAGCCAAAAGGATAGCGTGTCCAGGTCTCCACCCCAGACAGGCTGTACACTGTGACCTGGTCCCCACCGCGCCCCACCACGATCTCCAGGCTGCCGTCCCCGGTGAGATCTGCCAGGGCCACACCCGGCCAGACACGGCTGCTGCCAGCTGCGCGCCATTGCAGCGTTCCGCTCTCCCCGTCCAGGGCCACCAGGTCATAGGAGCCAGCCAGCACCTCAAGCTGCGGATCAGCATCGATATTGACCACTGCTGGTGACGAGTACCATCCCGACTGACAATAGGTTCCCGCGCAGCCACCCAACTGCCACTTCAATACCGGCGCCTGGATGCTCCGCCAGCGCCAGGTCAATGGCAGATGCAGGCTGTAGCCCTCAGCATGGCCAGGGCTCAGTATAGAGACCCAGGGTGACCTGCGTAAAAGTCCTGCCTCCACCTCCCCAGCAGGCGCCAAAAAGAACAGGAATAAAACAGCACACCGTCCCAGGCGTAACAACCACAAGGGAAATAGGCCTGTTCTCTTCATCTGGGACATTTACACCGGCTGGCGCAAGGAGAGGAAGATTTCCACCAATGCCGGGTCAAAGTGCCTGCCCGACTGGTCCTTGATGTATTCCAGAACCTCATTCTCCTGCATCGCCGGGCGGTAGGGACGGTCTGAGCACAGGGCATCCCAAACATCGACAATGGCAAATAAGCGGGCAAACAGCGGGATCTCCTCGCCACGCAGCCGGCGCGGGTAGCCCCCGCCGTCCCATTTTTCATGGTGGCAGTAGGGGATATCCAGGGCAGGATGCAGGTATTCGATCGGGGAAAGCCACTGGAAGGCATATACCGGGTGCTTACGCATAATTTCCCATTCTTCCTCTGTAAGCTTCCCTGGTTTGAGCAGGATTGCATCCGGGATGCCTAACTTCCCCACATCGTGCAGCAGGGCGCCTCGGCGGACCGCCTCCCAATGTTCTTCGCCAATTCCAGCCGCTTTTGCAAAACGCAGCGTTTCCTGGGTGACGCGCAAAGAGTGGCCTTCCGTTTCGTTGTCCCGCAGGTCCAAGGCATTCACCCACCCTTCAATCGTCTTATCGTAAGAGATCACCAGGTCACGGTGCGCCTTTTCAAGCTGGTTGCGCTGCTCAACCAGATGGCGATAGCGGTTCAGGCGGGTGATGGTCTGCACGCGCGCCAGCAGCTCATAACTATCGAAAGGTTTCGTCAGGAAATCGTCCACACCCGATCGGAAGCCCTGGAGACGCGAGTCCCGATCATCAAGAGCAGTAATCATGATGATAGGCACCTCTGCCAGCAACGGCATGGCACGGATCTGGCGGCAGGCCTCGAACCCATCCATTTTAGGCATCATGGCGTCGAGTAAAATGACATCCGGTTGGGTTTGCACAGCAAGGGCAAAACCATCTGCGCCATTCTCAGCAAAGTAAAGCTGGTATTCGCTGCTCAACAAGGCGTCCAGGGTGTCACGGACAACCACCTCATCGTCAACAATCAGCACAATCGGCTGTGTTTCTGTCATGATATCTTCTCCTCCAGAAACCGGTCTATCGTTTTCGCCAGCTGCGTCAGGATGATGGGCTTACTGATATATTCGTTTGCGCCTGCCTCCAGGCATTTTTCCCGATCCCCTGTCATCGCCAGGGCAGTGATTGCAACTATTGGCACAGAAGCAATTAGCGGGTCATGGTGAGCACGCAGGCGGCGCATCGTCTCCAGACCATCCATCCCCGGCATCTGGATATCCACCAGGATGACATCCGGATGAAGCTCGGGCGCGCGCTCAAGTAATTCAAACCCGCTGCGGGTGGCCACCACGCGACAGCCTCTTGTCTCCAGGAAGTCAGCCACTGTCTCAAGGATTACCTCGTTATCATCAGCCAACAGCACCAGGGGAACTGCCGGACGTGATCCAATCACCATGACCGGATCAGTGGACCGGCTGCTGGCGGCAGCCTTGGACAGTTCAGATCGCAGATCCTGCAAGGAAAAGGGCTTAACCAGGTACCCTACTGCCCCAAGCTGCTGCGCTTCGCTGCGCCGTTCCTCCACGGAGGTAATGACAACAGGGATATTGCGGGTGCGCTCATCCTTTCTGAGCAAGGGCAGCAGTTCCAGGCCAGAGCCATCCGGCAGGCGCAGGTCCAATAAAATCACACTGGGGTGCAGCAAGGCAGCCTTCTCCAGTGCGCCGCTCATTCCCGGGTGGACCACGCTGGCAAGACCAATTTCTTTCAGATAGCGGGAGACATGCTCGGCATCCAGGTCATTGTCTTCAATCACCAGCGAGTACTTCAACGATCTTTCCGTGAGGTCGGACTGCGCCGGAGTGGTCACCGCAGGCTCAAGCCGCGTGGCGTCCTCGTTCCACGGTAGGGCAATGGTAAAACAGCTGCCTTCACCAGGAACACTTTCAACCTTAACGCTGCCGCCGTGCAGCTCAGCCATGCGCGAAACCAGCGACAGCCCCAGGCCCGTGCCAGAGTACTGCCGGGCCAGGCTGCTGTCCAGCTGGACAAAAGGCTTGAACAGCTTGCCCAGTTCTTCAGGCTTAATGCCAATGCCTTTGTCCCAGACAATGAAGAGCAAAACTTTCTCTTCTTCGTTCCCTTGGACCTCCAGACCCAGGCTGCCGCCGTCAGGGGTAAACTTGACCGCGTTGCTGAGCAGGTTAACCAGCATTTGCTTTAAACGGCGCGGGTCAGCCCGCACGTTTATCGACGCCGGGTCCATGCTGAAGCTGGTATGCTGCTTCTTGTGCTGCGCCATTCCTTTCACAAGCTGCAGGCTGGCCTGGCATATGTCAGATACCGCGCAGGTTTCAAACTGCAAATCCAGCTTGCCGGCCTCGATTTTTGAAAGATCAAGGATGTCGTTAATCAAATCCAGCAGGTGCCGCCCGCTGTTTTCAATGTTTCTCAGGGCCTTGAGCTGCTTTTCATTTAGCTGGCCATAGGTCTGCAGCTGCAGGGCCTCAGAAAGTCCCAGGATGCCGGTCAGCGGGGTGCGCAGTTCGTGGCTCATGCTCGCCAGGAACTCATCCTTCATGCGCGAGGCTCTTTCCAGGGCAGCATTGGCCGCGCTCAAGCGGTCGCGGCTCTCACGCAGGACTTGCTCGGCTTTTTTACGCTGCGT
This sequence comes from uncultured Chloroflexota bacterium, assembly GCA_903871905.1. GTDB lineage: Bacteria > Chloroflexota > Anaerolineae > Anaerolineales > UBA4823 > CAIQIV01. The sequence goes on from CAIQIV010000005.1 coordinate 14,861, forward strand.
GATATCCCGCACCACACTCTGCACGAGAATGACCTGTCCACTGGCATCCCGGACAGCAGAAAGATTGATTTCTACATTGATCTCCTTGCCATCCCTGGCAATGAAGGTCCGCTCATATGGCGCCAGGTGCTCTCCCGCCAGCACGGCCTGGAAACGGGCGTTTGCATCTGCCTGCTGCTCAAGGGGGGTGATAGCATTATGCTGGATCCGGTTGACGTCCAAGTATTCATCCAAGGTATAACCGAGCATATCCAAAGCCTGCTGGTTCGCCTGTAGATCTACCCCTTCGGGGGTCATCAGGAATATGCCATCATTTGAGTTTTCAAACAGGGCGCGATAAGTTGCCTCGCTCTGGCGCACTTCAGCCGTACGCTCTTCCACCCTCTTCTCCAGGTCGCGATTCAACTCCTCCAACTGTCTCTGGACGCTTTTAACCTCCGTAATATCGGTAGCCACCCCGGCATTGCGCACCAATCTCCCGCTCTCATCAAATATCGGGAAACTGCGATCCCACACCCAGCGCACACTGCCGTCAGGTCTCTGCACACGATACTCAACCTCCGTCCGTTCGCCCCTCAACTGTGCATTGATAATCTCAAGCATACGGTGGCGATCCTCCAGGATAATGCTCTCAAAATAATCATGCGGAGACTCGTTAAGAGATTGGATAGAGCGTCCCCATATGATTTCATAGGCGGGGCTGATGTAAACGATCTGGTGAGTTATGACATCTTCCATCCAGAAAACTTCCTGGATATTGTCAGCCAACTGGCGGAAGCGCTCCTCGCTCTCCCGCAACGCTGTTTCAGACTGTCTCCTTTCAAACCACATTCCCAGCATCAGGGCAACGTTATCAACCAGTTTCTGCTCCTCGGGGAGGATAAAAGGCTCATCCCTGGTGTAATACACAGACAGCAGTCCGCGCTTCTCACCATTCACATCAATCGCAGCCTGCAAGCAGTGGGTAAGCTCTGCCTCATACAGTTCCGAAGTATATCGATTGCCATCCAGCTCGATCACCGGCGCCGTAAACCAGGGGAACTGCATCGCCGGGATCAAATTTTTGATAATCTGGTCGCACAGGATAGCCGGCGAGGCAGAGTGATTTTCAAGCAGGCGGCTCACCTCAATCAGGCAGGTCAGCTCCTTCACCCTTTCGCGGATTTCCAACTCCATCTGGCGGCGCTCGCTGATATCCTGCACCGTACCCAGCGAGCGCAAGGGGACCCCATTTTCATCAAAATAGGTCTCACATTTTTCCTGCACATACTTGACCACACCATCCTTCAGCTTAAGACGGTGGACGATCTCGTAGGGTGTGCGGGTTAGCAGGGAGTTCGTATAGGCCAGGTTCACCATCTCCCTGTCATCCGGGTGAATGGCATCCAGGAAAGCCTCATAGGTGGCAGCAAATTCCTGGGGCTCCTGGCCAAAGATGCGGTAAATCTCGTCCGACCACTTGAGCTCGTTCTTTGCAATATCAAGCTCCCAGCTGCCAAGCCGGGCAATCTGTTGCGCCTGTTTCAACCTGCGCTCACTTTCGCGCAGCTGCTCATCGGCCTGTTTAATCTCAGTGATCTCCAGCACCGTGCCGGACATGAAAGCTACCAGTCCATCCTCACCTGTCGTGGGTTGGATGGTCGCCTGGAAATACCTCCCAGCCTCCCACGCCGGGTTGGAGCGATATTCCATCGTAACCAGAGCGCCGGTCTCCATGGCGTGCTGATGCGCATCCAGAAGCAGTTGGCGGTCATCCGGATGGACGAATTCCATGAACTTCTCCAGGGCAGGAACGCCCTGGTCAGGATCACGGCGAAAGAGGTGGTACATCTCCTTTGACCAAAAATCCATGCCCGCCCTCAGGTTAAGCTCCCAGCTTCCCAGGTGCGCCACCGCCTGGGCTGTTTCCAGGTTGCTTTGGGCCTTACGCGCCAGCTCACTGGCAAGTTTGCGATCGGTGATATCCACAATCGTGACGCTGACCAGGCCGTCATGCTCCACCGCCGAACATAAAACATGTCGTTTATCCCCCTGCACCGTCAGGACTTCCATCTCCTGGTTACGCACTTGATGGGTGGACAAAAGCGCCTGTGAAAAAGCCTCAAACTGTGTGCCATCGGCAATTAATTTACGCAAATCCGTACGGCAAAAATCTTCCGGCGCAGAAAACCCGAAAATCTGCGCCAGGGATTCGTTGGCATACAGGATCTCCCCCGGCAGCCTCAAACGCATCACACCGGTCAACGCACTGTCCGCCAGGGCGCGGAATTCAGACTCCGAATGCGCCAGGGCAGCTTCCCCTTTCTGGCGATTGTTCACATATGCCAGGAATATCCCAGCCAACGCCAGCCCGATCAACAACCCGGCCCAGGCAACCCAGGCGTTTGAGGCGGCATAGGCTGGCCCAGGCTGTGCTGCCAACAACCATTCGCGACCGCCAACTTTGATCCTGGCTGTGTGATAATCCCCACCCTGCAGCGTTTCAGCTGTCGGAATACCTCCTTCTGGCAAAGTCTGGGGTCCTGAAATGGATGGATAAAAGAACAAGAACTGCGGGTTGCCCGGTTTGCTCAGGTCATAGATGTATAGCTCAATGTCATACGGAGCAATACTCTGCATGGCTTCCTTGATCAACCCCTCCACCTGGAATGCGCCAACCACGAACCCTCTTAGATTGGCGCGGCGCTCAGCTATCGTATTGACCTGCGCTCCGGTGCGGTATACCGGGACCATGACCAGTATCCCTTTTTGTTGACCGGCATACTGGACCAGAGAGACGGGATCACTTGCCACCGCTTCTCCACTATCGCGCGCCTGGGCTGCTGCCTCCAGGCGTTCCGGACTGGAGGCATTATCAAAGCCCATGACAGCCCGGTTGGCTTCCAGGGGCTGAATATCCGTGACCGGAAAGTATTCCGGCCGCTCAGCCGCGGGGACTTTTTTCCCGTTGGTATCCATCTCATAGATCAAATAGTCTTCAAAACCCTGCTCGCGCACCATTTGCTCAAAAGCCTGGCGGTCTGCCTGCGCCACACGCGATGCCCAGGAGATCCCCAACGCAGGGAAATAATCCTTCAAAACAGGCGCTAAAAAGGCGGCAAACTCTTCACGTGTGACATCCTGTGAAGCTCCGAAAAGAGAGCTTACTGAGGCCAGGCTCTGGATATCCTTGTGATCAATCATGTCTTGAAGAACATGGGTGATTTCAAGAAAATCGCTCTCTACCGCGGCACGCATACCCTGCTTTTCGTAAGCCTGGATGATAAAAAAGGCGAGCAGCGCCAACCCAACGATCAAAGAGGTCAGAGGCCATAAATATGGCTCCCTCATCTTCTGCCCACGCCAGTGCAGGATAAGCACCATCAACAACGGCGCAAGGATCAGGATTCCGGTGAAATCACCCAGCCACCAGGTCCAAAACACCCAGGCAAAACTGCTCCAGGTTGCAAATCCCCCCATGCAAAGAGCCGTCACACCGATCAGCGGCGCAGGCAGAGTAGTCAGGGAAGTAATCCCAAGCGCATGCAGGGTGTGACGAATATTATCCGGAGGCAGGGTTGGGATCAGCCGCCGCAGCAGCCAGGCTGCAAGCCAGGCCTCAAAGGTGGAACCTGCTGCCGCAACCGCAGCCACCGTCAGCGCCCCAGGGCCACTCAGTGTCTGCAGATTGACCAGGAAAGCGCCAATCCACACCCCCGCAGCAGCCGGCCAGCCAAATAGCAGCACGCCAGCCAGCGCTAGCCCTGCCGGAGGCCACAGCGGAGAGATATCATCCGGAGGCAAGGACCACAATAAACCCAGCTGCGCCGTCAGAAAATACAGCAGAGCAACCAATCCCGCCACAGCAAGTTTGCGCAGCATTGTTGCAAATGGTCTCGCCGGAATCTTCATTTCCAATTCCTATGTATTGTGGCCATATTCCATGTTTCTATATTTTTTTCACAGATTGGTATTATAACAAAAATAGATTTTCAAGCCAATAGGGAACTGCTTTACAATCCTGTCAGGCCAGCCATCCCTGCTTATTTTTTCCCTCCCGGGATCCCCCACCAGCCGACGGTCACCCTATCACCAACGACCCGCCAGATCTGGGTAGCATACCCGGCGATGAAATAGCGGTCATGCAGCACAGCCAAGATAGCGCCTTCAAACTGGCGCAACGCCTGCTCAAAACGGCTGCGCGAGGGGATATCCAGGTGATTGACCGGTTCATCCAACAGCAACAGGTTGCAGCCGCTGGCGACCAGGCAGGCCAGGTACAGGCGGGCACGCTCTCCATATGACAGGCGGCCCACCGGGGTGAACACTTCATCGCCGCTGAAAAGATATTGGTGCAGGAAGGCGCGCGCCCGGGTCTCGTTGAAAGCCGCCTGGCGCTGGATGGTCTGCAGGGCGTTCAAATTGGGCTCCAGAGTCTCCTGTTCCTGCGCCATGTAACCCAGGTGGACGTTGGCACCCAGGCGCGCCTCCCCGCCCAGCGGCGGAATCTGCCCGGCTATGGTGCGCAGCAAGGTGGTCTTGCCACTGCCGTTAGCGCCAATCAGCGCCACGCGCTCCCGGCTGCGCAGGGTGAGGCTCAGGTCCTGCAGCAGGACATGCTCGCCATACCCAACGGACAGGCCTTCCAGGCGCAGGACATCCCGACCGCTGGCGGGAGTATCGCCAAACTCCACTTTGATCTGCCAGCCCTGGCGAGGTTTCTCCACCCGCTCATCGGTCAGCAGGTGCTCGATGCGTTTTTCGATGTTCTTTGCCTTGCGCGTGGTCTCCCGGGTGCGGTCGGAGAAGAAACCGGCAGCAAAGCCGTCCTCACCAGCTTTGTTATTCGGCCGCCAGCGCGCGGCGTCCCGCATGCGGGCGGCGGCAAAGCGCAGGCGGGCAATCTCCTCCTGCTGGTCACTGTAGGCTGACATCTGCCGCTCGCGCTCGGCAATTTTCGTCTCCAGGTAGTGGGTGTAATTTCCGCTGAAGCTGCGCAGGCGGTGGGTATCCGGGTCAAGCTCCAGGATACCGGTCGCCACCCGGTCCAGGAATGTGCGGTCATGGGAAACCACCAGGGCAGCGCCGGGAAAAGCCAGCAGCCAGTTCTCCAGCCATTCGAGCATCTCCAGATCGAGGTGGTTTGTGGGCTCATCCAACAGCAGCAGGCGAGGCGCAGCCAGGAGTACACCGGCCAGAGCCAGGCGCGTCTTTTGACCGCCGCTCAGGTGGCTGACCGCGGTATCCAGAGGCTGGTCACCCAGCCCCAGCGCCGCCAGGGTCTGTGGCCGGGAGCGGCTGCTTTCTTCCGCTGCCAGCAGGCTGGCCAGCACCCGGTCATATTCCTGCTGCAGGGCGCGTTCCTGCCTGGCGCCCTGCGCCAGGTCCAGCGCCAGCTGTTCCAGGCGCCTTTCTAATGCAGGCAGGTCCCCGGCGTGGCGGGCAAGGTACCCGCCGATCGTCTCGTCTTCGCCCGTTCGATCGGCAGGCGCCAGGTATCCCTGCGGCAGGTAACCCAGGCGCAGCCCCGGCGGCGTTAGCTGCACGCCCCCTGCATCTGGCGTCTCCTGCCCAACCAGGATGCGCAGCAGAGTGGTTTTCCCACAGCCGTTTGGCCCAACCAGACACAGGCGCTCAGCAGGGTTTACCTGAAAGGTCACCCCATCCAGAATTTTTTCAATGCCAAAGGATTTTGAAACTTGATGAACTGAAAGCATTTGCAACCTCTGAAGAAAAACAAAACCGGGGGCCAACGCCCTCGGTTAAAGTGAAAACCCGTATGTCACCAGGACACGCTGCCCAATACAGATGGTTTAGAGGCTGCTGCGAATCATCAAACCTTTCTCCTATGAAAGAGAAAAATATTATACCATACCCTACTCGTCAATCCTGAGGATCGTTTGCATGTTATACTTTATAGGGGCAGGTCCGAGACCTGTCCCTACAATCCATCTGATATTCCCACACCAGGAGGCTCCGTATGGGAATCATTGGCCAATCTGTTAACCGCCTGGACGCCGCCGGTAAGGTCACCGGGCAGGCGCAGTATCCCGGAGATATCAACCTGCCTGGACAGGCGCATATGAAGATCCTGTTTGCCGGGCGACCGCATGCGGTGGTGCGCAGCGTGGACACGAGCAAGGCCGAAACCCTGCCCGGTGTGCTGGCTGTTTTCACCGCAAGAGATGTGCCGGTCAACGAATACGGGCTGATCATGACGGACCAACCTGTGCTGGTTGGACCGGGGTCAAGCAAGCCTTACACTGACCGCGTGCGTTTTGCCGGGGATCACATTGCCCTGGTCGTTGCCGAAAGCGAGGCAATCGCAGCCCAGGCGCGCGATCTGATCCGGGTAGAATACGAAGACCTGCCGGTCCTCACCGACCCGCTGCAGGCCATGCAGGATGGCGCCGTGCTGCTGCACCCGGACCGCGGCTCAAATATTTTCTGCCATTACCGCATCCGCAAAGGCGACGTGGAAACGGCGTTTGCCCAGGCGGAAGCGATCGTAGAGGGCGTCTACCGCACCCCCTACCAGGAGCACGCTTACCTGCAGCCGGAGGCTGGCCTGGCATACGTTGACGAGGAGGGGCGGGTGACGGTTCAGGTGGCAGGGCAGTGGACGCACGAAGACCGCGAGCAGATCGCCCACGCCCTGGGCCTGGCGGAGGAACAGGTGCGGGTGATTTACCCGGCGATCGGCGGCGCCTTTGGCGGGCGGGAAGATATGTCGGTGCAGATCATCCTGGCCCTGGCTGCCTGGCGCTTGCACCAGCGCGGCATCTCGCGCCCGGTCAAGATCATCTGGAGCCGCGAGGAATCGATCATCGGGCATCACAAACGGCATCCCTACACCATCAAGGCCAAATGGGGGGCGACCCGCGAGGGGAAAGTGATTGCGGCGGCGGTTGAGCTGGTGGCTGACGGCGGCGGGTATGCCTACACTTCCACCAAGGTGCTGGGCAACGCTACCCTGATGTGCACCGGCCCATACGAGATCCCCAACGTCCGTGTTGATTCGTACGCGGTCTACACCAATAACATCGTCACCGGGGCTTTTCGCGGCTTCGGCGGACCGCAAGGCGCCTTTGAAGCCGAGATGCAGATGGATCTGCTGGCCGAAAAACTTGGAATAGACCCGGTTGAGATCCGGGCGCGCAATGTGCTGCAAGAGGGCGCGCTGCTCTCCGTGGGCACGCCCCTGCCCAAAGGGGTGAGCATGCCGCAGGTCATCGAAACCTGCGCCCTGGCTGCCGGATGGCAGAAAACCGCATCTGGCTGGACACGCCCGCCGGATGCCGGCCTGCCGCTGGAGAAGGCGGTCTCCACCAGCACCTCCTCGATCCGCATTGAGCCGCCGGCGGCAGCACGCAACGTGGTATCGACCCACCTGCGTCGCGGCGCCGGCTTTGCCTGCGCTTTCAAGAATGTAGGTTTTTCCTTCGGGGCTCCTGAAAACTGCTGGGCAATTGTAGAGCTGCACGGGGCAACCGAGATCGAGCGCGCCGTAGTGCGCCACGCCGGAGCAGACGTCGGGCAGGGTGCGCACACTGTCTTTGCCCAGATGGCGGCTGAGGCGCTGGACCTGCCACTGTCCAGGGTCCAGTTGGTTGTCTCAGATACCGCCTATACGAATAATGCCGGCAGCGTCTCCGCCTCGCGCATGACCTTCATGGCCGGCAACGCCATCAAAGGCGCCTGCGAAGCCGCCCGGGAAAAATGGCGCGGCGAAGACCGCCCGGCCATCGCCGTTTACCAGTACCGCCCACCCCGCACCACCCCTCTTGACCCACAAACCGGCAAGAGCGAGCCAAACTTCTCCTATGGCTATGTCGCCGAGGCAGTCACCGTTGAAGTGGATACCGAGACCGGCGGGGTGCGAATCCTGGATGTGGTGTGCACCGACGACGTCGGGCGTGCAGTCAACCCACAGCTCGTCCAGGGCCAGATCGAAGGCGCGGTGGTGCAAGCCGCCGGCTACGCCATCCAGGAAAACTTTGTCCAGCAGAACGGCTATGTCCAGACTCAGCACCTGTCCACCTACCTGATCCCCACCGTATGGGATGTGCCGGAGAGTGTTCATTCGGTGATCCTGGAATATGCCGATCCCATCGGCCCCTGGGGCGCACGCGGCATGGGCGAGATGCCCTTCCTGCCGCTCGTCCCGGCGATTATCGCCGCAGTGCACGACGCCACCGGGGTGTGGTTTAACGAGTTCCCCCTGACCCCGGACCGGGTGCTGCGGGGCTTAAAGAAGGTCTCTTCCTGATCAAAAAAACGGCGGCGCCAGGCGCTGCCGTTTTTTTGATCCTATCCTGCAGGCAGGCTCAGCTGCCGGTCACGCCCCGGTCGGTGATCTCCAGGGCTTTATCGATCACGGCAAAGCCCTCAGCCAGCTGCTCTTCGGTGATGATGAGCGGAGGCAGGAGAAGCACAGTATGCCAGTGGGTATACAGGTACACCCCGTGTTCCAACAGGTACTGGCGGAAAGCCACCATCTCCGGGCTGTTCCCATTGAAGGGCGCCATCGGCTCCCGGCTGGTGCGGCTGCGCACCAGTTCCATCACCCCAAACAGGCCGATCGAGCGCACCTCGCCCACCGAAGGGTGCTGCTCACCCATCTCGGCCAGCATGCGGTGCAGCACGGGGGCCATCGCCCGGGAGCGCTCCACCAGGTGGTCTTCCTGCATCACCTGGATGTTGGCTGCCGCCGCGGCCAGGGAGATCGGGTGGGCGTTGTAGGTCAGGCCGCTGTGGTAGGTATTCTCCCGGAAGTACTCGGCGATCTCCTCACGCATGGCGACTGCACCCATGGGCGCATACGCTGAGGTCAGACCTTTGGCCATGGTCATCAGGTCGGGCACCACCTTCCAGTGGTCCACCGCAAACCATTCGCCGGTGCGCCCAAAACCACTCATCACCTCATCAGCGATGAGCAGGATCCCGTGGCGGTCACAGATCTCGCGCACCCCTTGCAGGTAGCCCTCCGGCGGGATGATCACCCCGTTGGTCCCGGTGACGCTTTCCAACAACACCGCAGCGATGGTATGCGGACCTTCATACTGGATGATCTCCTCCAGGTGGTTCAGGTAATCCTGGGAAAAATCCGCCTCCGAGATGTGCGGGGCAGTGCGATGAAAGGTGGATCGGTAGCGGTAAGGGTCAAGGAAATGCACCACGCCGCTCATCAAGTTCGGCTCCCAGGCCACGCGCCGCGGGTCACCGGTAGCGGCCATGGCGCCGGCGGAAGCGCCGTGATACGAGCGATAGCGCGCCAGGATCTTGTGGCGACCGGTATAGGCGCGCGCCAGCTTGATGGCGTTTTCATTGGCGTCCGCCCCGCCCAGGGTGTACAGGAAGCGGTTGAGGTTGCCCGGCGTGATTTCCGCCAACAGCTTGCCCAGGATGGCGCGCGGTTTGCTGGTCATGGGCGGCCCGGCATATGGCAGGGAGCGCGCCTGGTCGACAATGGCCTCGATCACCCGCGGGTCCCCATGCCCAATGTTAACGCACATCACCATTGAGTTCAGGTCCAGGTAACGCTTGCCATTGACATCCCAGAAATACACACCGCTGGCGCGCTGCACCGGGATCGGCGCCACCTTTCCCTGCGCCGACCAGGTCCAAAAACTATGCTGCAAAGAAAGCGGAAGAATCTCATCATCCGAAATATCGTACATACAGCCCTCACGTGATTAGTCTCTGACGTTCAAGTGAATCCTATCATAAAAAGCGGCAGCAGTGGAAAGAGCAGATCTGAGACCTGCCCCTACTTGTAAAAGCATCCCAGGCGGTTTAGAATATCTGCCAGGTACAAGCTTGCACCACTTATCATCTTGAACACGGAGGTATTTGCATGTATTCATTTGTCCTGGCCCTTCACAACCTTGTGCGCTGGGTGGTTTTAATCCTGAGCATCCTGGCCGCGGTCAATGCCTGCCTGGGGTGGCTGCAAAAGCGGGAATGGACGGCGCGTGACAGCAAAATTGGCTCCTACTGCGCTATTTCTCTGGATATCCAGCTTCTGCTGGGACTGCTGCTGTACTTTGCCCTCAGCCCGGTGACGCGGGCGGCCTTTGCAGATTTTGGCGCCGCCATGGGTAACAGCAACCTGCGCTTCTTTGCCGTGGAGCACACGATCATGATGCTGCTGGCGCTGGTCTTCGCCCACCTGGGCAACCGGCTGCCGCGCAAGGCCCCTGGATCGGCTGGCAAGTTCAAACGGGCGGCGATTTTCTTCGTGCTGGCGGCGCTGCTGATCCTGGGTGGTATGCCCTGGGCCCGGCCGTTCCTGCCCGTCCTGTTTTAACTGCGCCGGTGGCGCACACCACAGGGAGACCGCCGGCCATCCAGCGATCTCCCTGGCGTACTCAGCCCAATTTCGAGAAGGTTACCGGGCAAAGGCATCTACCAGCAGGCAGACATCCCCGCCCACCGGGTACAGGATGGGACAGGTACAGCCGTGCTTGCGGTATTCATCCACCTTGGCGCGCGCCTCATCCGGCGTGCCCGAGGCAGTAATCTCATAGATCAAGCGCTCGGGGACCAGGTGCTTGGCTTTCTGGATCTGCTCCTTGGTCGCCGGCCAGCCCAGGATGGACTGGATCTCCGCTACTACATCCTCAGAGACGCCGGAGGCCTTGGCGATATGCGGCTGCTGCGCCAGGTATTGGGTCAGCAGCTCCCGCGTGGTATCGATGGCCTTGTCATGGTCCATATCCACCGAGCACACCACAAGCTGCGGGCGGTCAATATCGTCCAGCGTCTTGCCCACCCGGCGGGCACCCTTCTCCAACAGCTCAAGCGATTTATCGTTCGCTTCAGGTGTGACACAGTAATTCAGCACCACGCCATCGGCAATCTCGCCGGTCAGCTCCATCATCTTATCGCCCGTAGCGCCGATCATGATCGGCACGTTGCGCGGCGATCGCCGGCCGTGGATCACGTCCAGTTCAATCCCTTCCACGTTGACAAACTCGCCGTGGTAAGTGACGCGCTCCATGTTCAGCAGGCGGCGCAGCACCTCCACCGTCTCACGCATCGCCTGCAGCGGCTTGCGCCGCTCAATGCCAACGTTGCGCGCCAGCGGGTCCCACCAGGCGCCGATGCCGCAGATGATGCGATCCTGCGCCAGATCGTCCAGGGTTAAAAATGTTGCAGCCAGTAAACCAATATTACGCGTCCAGTTATTAATTACCGCCGAGCCAATCTTGATGCGATCGGTGACCGTAGCGTAAGCAGCCATGGGGACAATGGCATCGCGCACCAGCCTGGATTCGGCCTGCCACACCGCCTCAAAACCGCGCTCTTCGGCATAGCGCACGCAATCCAGGTCTTCCCGCAGGTCATGGGCATCTTGCAAATACAGGGCAACACGTTCAGGCATATTCACTCCTCACGCAGGACAGGTTTCGAGAGCACGCTCTCCAGTTTCTCACTTACCTGGTCCAGGTCTTCAGGAAGATCCATGTCCAGGGCCAGGGAAGGTAGTTCCAGGATCTCCAGGCGCGCCTGCGCCTGGCGGGCCCGCTCGCAGTGACGCTGGAAAGAGCCGGGGCCAAAATCGTATTCAATCAGGCCTGCCGGGCAGACCAGCAGGGCATTGGTGCCCTGGCGGCGGCGGTCAGGAGCCACCACCACCACCGGCGGGTCCTGACCCAGCTCCAGCATGGCGCGCACATCCTCCGGCGCCACCAGCGGCAGGTCCGCCGGGATGATCAGCACGCCGCGCGTGGCGTAGGTCCTGGCAACAATGGTGGCGCGTGCCAGGGCAACATTCAGCTTGGGAGCACCATCTTCCAACACGGTGCGCGCCCCGTGCGAGCGGGCAAGCGCCAGTGCAGACTGGTCCCGGCTGACAACCAGGACATGCTCAATTTCTGGGATAGCAGATAAGGTGGCCAGGGTGTGGTCCAACAGGCGCCGGTTGAGATCGGTGCGCTCATCCGGGGTTAAGACCCCAGCCAGGCGCGACTTACCATGCCGCAACGGTTTTACCGGGACAATCGCCCACAGTGTCATGCGAGACATTCCCTTTCATGATATGTCAAGATTGGATATCCCGCTGCCCACTTCCACGTACTCAGCAACGCGACATCCCTGTCTTGGGCGATTTCTCTTGCAGGACAACCTTTTCCAGGCATCTATCCAGGCGCTCGCTGGTCATGGGTCAAAAAATTGCACTACCCGCCAGGGTTTGAGCAAAATCCAGCACCTCCTGCGCCAGCCGCTGGCGGTCAGCTTCATCACGCATCAGCGCGTCGGTCACCAGCGATTGCACCCCCAGTGCGTTAACATCCGGCGCCTGCGCCGCATCCACATGATCCAGCACAAACCCCACCAGCAGGTCCCCATAATGCCGGGCAACTGCCAGGGCAGACGGATCAATACCCAGCTCAGTGTACATCTTTGCAGCCGGGCCTTTGACTGCCTGCCCGCCGATCAGCGGCGACACTGCCACCACCCGCTGCTCTGCCGCAGCGGCTCTCAATCCCGGCACCGCCAGGATGGGCGCCACGCTCACCCAGGGATTTGACGGACAGATAATCACACAATCTGCCTGCCCCAACGCTTCCATAATCCCCGGCGCGGGTCTGGAATGCTCAGCCCCCTCAAAGCGAAACCCCTGGACGCGCGGCTCACAGCGGCGGCGGACAAAGTACTCCTGGAAAGGAAGCTCTCCAACATCAGTATACACCCAAGTGCGCACCTTGTCATCACTCATCGGGGTGATATCCACTGCCACGCCCAGCGCCTGGCAGAAATCACGGGTGACCTGGCTGAGCGGCTGCCCGCTTTGCAAACGGCGGGTGCGTTCCAGGTGCCAGCCCAGGTCGCGGTCGCCCAGGCGGAACCAGTCCGGCCCACCCAGCCGGGCGATCGTTTCCAAAGCCTTCCAGCTTTCGTCCGCCCGCCCCCAACCGGTAACCGGGCTGGCGATCTCCGCCAGGGTGTAGCACACCGTATCCAGGTCGGGACAGATCGCCAGACCCAGGTGCTCAAAATCATCCCCGGTGTTGACGATTACCATCAGGTCCCCTTCGGGAAGACAGCGTGCCAGCCCGTGCGCCAGCCGTGCTCCACCAACCCCTCCAGCCAACGCCACCACTTTCATCGTATCCACTCCTGGGATATCCCTTGTTTCAGCCAATCCCTGGCTCACAGCTCGTCAAAGGAAGCAGGCCACCTGATCCAGTGGGAGCCTCTCCCGCGGGGCGGGCGTTTCGCCCGGGTAGCCCAGCAGCACCAGGCCCTGCGGCTGCCACTCCTCAGGCAGGTTAAAAGCCGCCTGGACAGCACGCGGAGCAAAGAGCGGAGCGCACAGCCATACCCCCGCCAGCCCGGCGGCATGCGCCGCCAGCAGCAGGTTCTCCCCGGCCATGGCCACCCCCTGGACAGCCATCATGCTTTCCGCCAGGCGGCGCGGCTCGTCCGGGTACACATCCTGCGCCCGACGGTCGGCGCACAGCACCACCGCTGCCTGCGCCGATTGAATGCGGCGGCGGGAGCGCTCTACCCGCTGCCTGATCACCTCCGCCGCCATACCGTCCGCCAGCAGGTCACGCTCAAACTCCACCCCCAATACCTGGGCCAGCCGGGTGCGCGCCTCGGGCGAACTGCATACCACAAAACGCCAGGGCTGGCGGTGGTGAGCAGACGGGGAACAGGCCGCCCCCTCCAGCAGATGCCTCAGCAGACCTGGATCCAGCGGCCGGTCAGAGAAGCGGCGCACCGAGCGCCGGCTGCACAGCCAGCGGCTGAAATCCTGCGGGGGGCCGTGAGCGGCGCCAGGCGCGATCTGCGCGGTACGCGGCACCAGGACCGCACGCATCGGGCCCTGATTCGCCGCGTGGAGGACAGCCTGCTGGTCGGCCGGGGTGCACCCCAGCAGCAGTTTGATCTCGGCATCCTGCTTGAACAGGTCCACCGTGAGCAGCAAAGCGTCCAGGCTGCGGGCGCCGGCGCTGCCCAGCCAGGCATCCAGCTCGCTGCCATCGGTTGAGCCTATCCCCTCCAGGTAGCCGTAATCCAGCGGATAGATAAACTGCGGGAATCGCGGGTGCGCCGATCCGCGCGGGCGGTCGATCACCAGGCGGCAGGAGACTACCAGCCGTTCCAGGTACTCCCAGAACTCAAGCTGGCTGGGGACAGACAAACTCAGCGGTAGAAAGGACATGATAACCGTTCCTGCGCATGCGCTCAATCATCAGGCGAGATTCTTCCGGCAGGTGTGAGATCACCGCATCGGTCAGGACCCCGGGGACAAAATCATAGGCGTAAGCATCAAAGACAGTGGCATTGACACAGTAATGGGTGTATGCGCCAGCCACCATCACCCGGGCCACATCCAGGCTGTGCAGAATTTGGGCCAACCTGGTCTTGAAGAAGGCGCTGTAACGCGTCTTGATCAGCGTGTGGTGATGTGAGGCGATATGCACTGCGGACAGGAAGCGCGCCTCCGGGCTGCCCTGGATCAGCTCGGGTGCGCCGGCGGCCTTCATTTTCAAATCCCAATCCGATCCATCCGCCTGGAAGGCGCTGGCGACATGCACCACCGGCCAGTCCCGGGCGTCACAGAAATCAATGCAGCGATTGAGCTGCAGGACCATCTGGTCCAGCCTGAGGCGGCGCTCCGGCAGGCGAAAGAAGAACTCCTGCATATCCACGATCACCAGGGCGGTGACGGCGCCGGGGAGCAAAGGCAGCCAGGGAGCGTTCACCGTCAGCGGAACAGGTCCTGCTCGCGCGGGCGCAGCAGCTCGGACAGCGCCGCCGGGCGCAGAGGATAGGGAAAACCGCGCACATGGACCACCGGGGTGCCCTCGGCTGCCTGGCCCATCAGCAGCGAGGCGGCGGCCGCCAGCTCATCTGCCACCCCCACCTGGGTGATGCGCAGCTGGTAGCCAAACAGATCCGGCTGGCCGCGCAGGTCTTCAAGCCCGGGGAGCCCCGCCAGCCCGATAGCCACGCCTACCGTGCCCAGGCGCCAGGCGCGGCCGTGCGAGTCGATGATCAGCACCCCCAGCCAGGCCCCGCTTGCCGCCTCCAGGCGCAGGCGAAGGGCCTGCGCCGAGGCATCCGGGTCAGCCGGCAGCAGCAGCATCCAGTCATCGGGGCTGCCGGACTCACCGCCGCCCGGTCCCTGCACATTCGAGTGATCAATACCCGCCGAAGCGCAGATAAAGCCCAGGCGGTGCTCAACAATGATGCTCCCCGGCCGGGCGCGCAGCACCTCCCGGCTCTCGCTCAGGATCAGCTCCACCAGGCGCGGGTCCTTCTCCGCCAGCCCGGCCAGTTCCAACGCTCGCGGCGAGGGAGTGATTTCCGCCAGGTTGGCCAGCCGCCCCTCGGACTTGGAGACGATCTTCTGTGCCAGGACCAGGATGTCGCCATCCTGGAGAGCAATCCCTGTTTGCTCCAAAGCAGCCAGGATCACCCCGGCCAGGTCGTCGCCAGGCTGGATCAGCGGGATGCCCTGCAGGGCGGTCAGGGTCAAGGGCATCCTACGCTGCGTCCTTTACCGGCAGCCCGGTGATGCCAATGCTGGCGGTCTTTACCCCGTAGTACTTGTTGATGCTGATCAACAGTGAGGTCAGGCCTTCAACCACCAGGGCGTTGTCCAGCCCACCGGCGAAATACGCCTGCATCCCCGCGCCTTCAGCCAGGCGCATCACCGCGGCGCCGGCCTCCTGGTCATCGGCGCACACCAGCACCGTAGATGCCAGCTTCTGGCCCAGGTTCTTCTTCAGGATGTGCGCCGGGACATTCTGAAATGCAGCCACCACTTTTACCCCTGGACCCAGGATATCCTGCGACCGGCGCGCTGCCGACGGCGGGTCCGGCGGGCGCGGGTCGCGAAAATCCACCCGTGCGGTGGCGTCCACCAGGATCTTGCCCTGCAGATCATCCTTCAAGCTCTCCAGCGCCGCCTGGTGGGCAGCCTGGACTACGGTCAGCACGCAGATATCCGCCCGCCGGGCGGCCTCGCCGTTTTCCAGCCCGCTCACCCGCTCGTCCCCCAGGGCCTGGTTGATCTCCGCCGCAGCAGCCTGGGCTCTCTCAAGCTGGCGCGAGCCAATAATCACCGGGTAGCCAGCATAAGCCCAGCGCAACGCCAGGCCCGGGCCTTCCTTTCCAGTCCCACCCAAAACGGCCAGGGTGGGCAAATTCTTCTCCTCGCTCATATATTCTCCTTGGCTATACCAACTACTCAGAAAACCTGTGCTGCCTGTCCCCTACGACTGCCCAGGTAAGCCCGGTATTCGCTGACCACCCGGAGCTGGTGCGGGGTTTCGATCGCTCCTGGCACCCGCTCCCGCACCCAGCGCACCGCCGCCTCAGCGTCCAGCCCCAGGGCGCGCTGCGCCAGGCAGGCGCTGAACATGCCGGTGCGGCCCAGTCCGGCGTAGCAGTGCACCGCCAGGTTCTTTCCCTCCCGCAGGCGCTGCAGGGCGGTCAGCACCGCTGCGTCCAGTTGTTCCAGCGAAACAACACCAAAGTCTGGAATGGGCAGGTGGATCACCTCCAGTCCCTGGGTGCGGTAGAAGGCCAGCAGGTCACGCCCGGTCCTCTCCAGGCATTCCAGGTACTCAGCCAGCACCACCACCACCTGCACCTGCCGGCGCTGGTAATCACGGAAAAGCTGCCCCCCCAGGTCCGCCCCCCGGAAGGGCATGGGACTGCGAAAAGCCCGCCCGGCCAGGCCAAGCGGCAGTTCAACCAACCCGGTGTCAAAGACCGCTTCACCCGGGATCAATCATACACCGCCGTGAAAGCCGGGTCGCGCAGTGCAGCAAAGGCATCCTGGATCACCCGGGGCGGAGTGCGCGCCGGTGACAGGTCCTTGGGCGCCTCCTCCTGGGCAAAGAAGGCCACCTCAGACGTCTCACTGCTGGGGCGCGCCTGCCCGCCAACCAGGTCGCACAGGAAGACCAGCTTGTAGGCATGGAAAACCTGCAGCGGCTCAATGCGGTTGGCGTCATATACGCCCACCAGGCGGCGGGCGCGCACCTGGAAGCCCGCCTCCTCCCACACCTCGCGCTCGGCAGCGACCGAGGGCACATCGCCCACGTCTGCCCAGCCGCCGGGCATGGTCCAGCCGTTGTCGGCGCGCTCGCGCACCAGCAGCAGCCGCCCATCCTGGAACACCGCCCCGCGCACATCAATGCGCGGGGTGGCATACCCGATCTGCGCCTTGAAGACCTCAGCCAGCGGCGGGTATTCCAATCCACCGCACTCGCTGACCATCTCGGCAGCGATCTCACTCAGGCGCGTGTAGCGCTGGCGCTCGTAGTCATTGGCTGCATAATGCAGCCCGGTCTGGGAATGGGCCTGGATCTGGCGCGCCCACTCCAGCCAGCGCGGCGGGCCCAGGTCCGTCATACAACGACTTCCCGGTCCAGCGCCTGGTGTTGGATCACGTACTCCTGGTCCACCGGCAAGGCGTCGATGCGCACCCCGACGGCGTTGTAGATGGCATTGGTGATAGCCGGGATGGTCGGGATGGTGACGATCTCGCCCACGCCCTTGGCGCCATGCGGGCCTTCGGCGGTGGGATGCTCAACGGTAAACGAGAAGATCTCAGGGGTGAGGGCGATCGACGGGATGCGGTAGCGCGCCAACCGGTCGGTGAACACCTTGCCTTCCTCGACGATGAAGTTCTCGGTCAGGGCATGACCGATGCCCATGATCAGCCCGCCCTCCACCTGGCCCTGCAGGCCCAGCGGGTTGAGGGCGCGCCCGACATCATTGGCGACGATCACGCGCAGCACGCGCACCTCGCCGGTGCGGGTGTCCACTTCCACGTCGGCGGCCTGGGCTGCGAAGGAATAAGCAAAGTGCATGCGCCCACCTTCGCCCAGGGGCCGGGTTGCGGGAGCCCAATACTCGTACAGGGCACGCGGCTCACGGCCTTCGGCCTTAAACTCCCTGACCACGTCACCCAGGGGGATGGAATGCCCGTTGACCTGGGCCAGCCCCTCGATGAAGCGCACCTGGTCAGGCGGGATGTCATACTTCTCCCCCAGCGTGGCGGCGATGGCTTGGCGCAGGGTGCGGGCGGCATGCAAGGCGGCATTGCCGGTGACATAGGTCTGGCGCGAGGCGGTGGTCGGGCCGCCGTCCGGGGTCAGGTCGGTGTCCATCACCAGCACCTTCACCCGCGACGGGTGCATGCCGAACTCCTGGGCCACCAGCATCTGCATCACGGTGACCAGGCCCTGGCCCAACTCTGCGGACGATGAGCGCACCTCCAGCGTGCCGTCAGCATACAGCTCGACCTCGGCGCCGGATTTGTCGGGCGCCCCGCCGCCCAGCCCGGTGTTCTTATACGCCGCGGCAAAACCCCAGGCACGGCGCAGGTGCGGCTTGCCAGGAACCTGGCGCGGGGCAAACGGCGAGCCGGTCATGCCATCCACCCGGGCCAGCTCGTTCAGCTTGCCAGACACCTTCTGGATGCACTCCTGCAGGCCGACCGATTCATCCAGTTCCTGGCCGGTATTGGTCACGCTGCCCACGCGCAGGGCATTGAGCTGGCGCAGGGCCACGCGGTCCATGCCCAGCTCTTCGGCCAGCATATCCATCATGGTCTCAATGGCAAAGGCGGACTGCAGCACGCCAAAGCCGCGGAAGGCGCCGGCAGGCGGGTTGTTGGTGTACATGGCGTAGCAGTCGGCGCGCACATGGGGCGCCTCGTACGGCCCCGAGGAATGGGTGGTGGCGCGGGTGAGCACCTTCTCGCCCAGCGAGGCATACGCCCCGGTATCGCCAAACAGCTCGGTCTGCACCGCCACCAGGTGACCGTCGCGCCTGGCGCCCATCTTGACCCGGATCTGGGTGGCATGGCGCTTGGGGTGCACCAGCAGGCTCTCGTGGCGGTCAAACAGCAGCTTGACCGGGTGCCCGGTGACCAGCGCCAGCATGGCTGCGTGGATCTGCCCGGTGATGTCTTCCTTTCCGCCAAAGCCGCCGCCCATCAACTGCCCGAGGATGCGCACGCGGTCCTCAGGCCAGCCCAGGCAGCGCGCCACCTGGCTGCGGTCGGCATAGGGGATCTGCGAGCCCACGTAGATCTCCATGCGCCCCTCTTCGTTCACGCGGGCCACGCTGCACTCTGGCTCAATAAAGGCGTGGTCGGTCGGCGGGGTGTGGAAGGTATGCTCCAGGATCACCTCAGACTGGGCAAAGCCCAGCTCGACATCCCCTTTACGCACCTTGATGTGCTTGAGCAGGTTGCCGTGCGGGTGCAGGACCGGGGCATCCGGCTCCTTGGAGCGCACCGGGTCGCTGATCACTTCCTGCAGTTCGTACTCAGCTTCGATCAGGTCCAGCGCCTGGGTAGCGAGGTCACGCGTCTCGGCGGCAACGATGGCCACCGCATCCCCCACGTAGCGCACGCGCTCCCCGATCCCGACCATCACCGGCCAGTCGTAGATCACCAGGCCGTGATAGTGCTCGGCGGGGATGTCATCGGCAGTCAGCACGGCGGCCACACCCGGCAGCTGGCGCGCTTTTGCGACATCCAGCCGCTTGAGGATGGCGTGTGGCACGCCGGCGCGCAGCACGCGGGCATGCAGCATACCCGGGAAGT
Source organism: uncultured Chloroflexota bacterium (assembly GCA_903871905.1). GTDB lineage: Bacteria > Chloroflexota > Anaerolineae > Anaerolineales > UBA4823 > CAIQIV01. Next base: position 34,428 of record CAIQIV010000005.1, read on the forward strand.
GCAGGTCATCGGTGTAAAGCGCGGCGCCGGTCACCTTGGCGTCGGAATCCGGGCGGGGATTGAGGTAGCCGATCACCTGCGGGCCTTCGCCGGCCAGCGGGTGCTCCCTGGTCAGCTGCGAGGGCAGCACATCCGGGGGCGCCACCGGCTCGCCGGAGCGCAGCGACCTGGCGGCCGCCTGGATGGCGTTGACGATGGTCGGGTAGCCAGCGCAGCGGCACAGGGTGTCCTTCAGCGCGCGGCGGATATCCGCCTCGCTGGGGTCCGGGTTCTTCTGCAGCAGGGCAAAAGAGGTCATCAGCTGCCCGGGGATGCAGAAACCGCACTGCACCGCCCCGTGCAGGATAAAGGCCTGCTGCAGCGGGTGGAGTGGGGCGGAATTGGAGCCGGCAGGCGCCAGCCCGGCCAGCCCTTCCACCGTGACCACGTGCTTGCCCTCAGCCTTGGCGGAGGGATAGGTGCAGGAGAGCACCGGCTCGCCATCCAGCAGCACCGTGCAGGCGCCGCATTCGGCTTCGTTGCACCCCACCTTGGTGCCGGTCAGCCCCAGGCGCTCGCGCAGCAGGTCAACCAGCATCTCGCCCGGCAGGGGCTCAATATTCACCAATTTTCCATTAACCGTAAGTTCCATACCTTTAACCTTTCATGCCCCGGCCGGGACAGCAGTTGAGACAGTGTTGGCGCGCTCCCAGGCCTTGGCCAGGGTATCGGCGAGCAGCACCCCTGCCACGCGGCGGCGGTATTCAGCCGTGGCGCGGTGCGGGCTGGTGCGGAAGCGCACCTCGGCGAGCAGGGCCTCCAACGCTTCCTGCTGCACTTCGGGCTGAAGCGGGTCCTGGCCGCGCAGCACAGCCTCCGCCTGGCGGGCGCGCTGCGGCACGGGGCCGGCCGGTCCCAGGGCGATGCGCGCCTCGGCCACCCGCCCATTTTCCTGGCGCAGCCAGGTGGACATGTTGAGAATGGCTATTGCTACACCCTGCGGGCGCATGATGCGCTGGAAGCCCGAGCCTTCTCCCGGACGCTTGAGCGGCAGATGGAAGCCCACCAGCACCTCTCCGCACGGGTCGAGGGTGGACTTACCGGGCCCGGCATACAGATCCAGCATGGGTACCTGGCGGCGCCCATAGGCGCCCGCCACCTCGGCCACGGCATCCATTGCAACCAACGAGATGGCTCCGTCGGCAGCCGGCAGGGCGTGCGAGACGTTGCCGCCCAGGGTGGCGGTATTGCGCACCTGCGGCCCGCCGATCAACCCCGTGGACTCGTGCAGCGCTTCAGCATGCTCGGCCACCTGCGGCGAGGCCACAATGCGGTACAGCGGGACGGCCGCGCCAATAAACAGGCGCCCGTCGCGCACCTCCAGAACGGTCATTTCAGGGATATGGGTGACGTCGACCAGGGTATGCAGGGCAGGATGGCGCCCCTGCTGCAGGTCCAGCAGCAGGTCGGTGCCGCCCCCAACCAACCGGGCAGGGCCCGGGGATGTGCGCAGCGCCTCCAAAGCATCAGGCACGCTGCGCGCCAGGTGATATACCTTCCAAGCAGGCATGGATCGGTCCTCCTCAAAAACCAACAAGATACAGAACGGAGGCGCTTTTCGACGGGGCGTTTTCCCCGACGCCGGCGTAAGCTGACTGTTTTGTGCGGCAGGCCTGGCCTTCCGCCCGAGGCGGGCAGCTCCGACGACCACCGATCCTGGCCCCTATTTTAACCAGGATTGGGCTTTTTTTCCAGCGATTGTGCCAATTGGATCAGAGAAATCATCCTGCCCGTTTTTTAGAAAATGCTACAATTATTAGAGTATAACGAAAGACCTTGGCATAACCCCATTTCTTTGAGAAAATACAGGCGTTTGAAGTTATCAGACATTTAAATTAAAAAGAGGTGAACCATGGAGAATGCAAAAATTCACTCGTTGATCATGACCCCCATGCAGCTCCAGACGGAGCTGCTGCGGTGTGAGTTCTGCGAGGAAAAGCCATGCAGGGAAGCCTGTCCCGTCAACTGTTCGCCGGCCGATTTCATCATGGCGGCGCGCGTCGGCAATCCATCGGACATCCGGCGCTCGGCGGGAGAGATCATGCATGCCAATCCGTTGGGTGGTGTGTGCGGGATGGTTTGCCCGGACACGCTGTGCATGGCAGCCTGCACGCGCAAGAAATTTGATGGGGCAATCAACATCCCGCTTGTCCAGGCTACTATTGTGGAGATGGCCAAGAAAAACGGCGGGCTCCCGGAATTCTCCAGGCCGCAATCGAATGGGAAGAAAGTGGCAGTCGTCGGCAGCGGGCCCGCCGGCATGGGCGCAGCAGCCGCCCTGGCCCAGATGGGCTATACCGTGGACATCTTCGAAGCTGAAGACCGCCTGGGCGGGATGATGAACCTGATCCCCGACCACCGCCTGGATAAGAAGGTGGTCGAGACCGATCTACAGTTTCTCTTCTCCCTGGGGAACATCCACGCCAAGACTGGCGCCCGGATTGATGATCCCAAGGAACTGCTCAAGCAGGGTTACAGTGCGGTGTGCGTCACCGTTGGCCTGTGGAAACCGATCCAGCTCGGCATCGAGAACGAGAACCTGGCGTTGAAGATGGTCGACCTGCTTTCAAAGCCTGCGGCGCACCACTTTGACGGCAGCGTGGCGGTCGTCGGGGGCGGCGCCACCGCCATTGACTGCGCCATCACCGCTAAAAACTGCGGCGCAAAGCACGTCGAAATGTTTATGCTGGAAAAGCTCTCCGAGATGCCGCTGACGGCCAAGGAGCGCGCCGAGCTGCTGGACTTCGATATCGAGGTCAGCGGGCGCGTGCGCATCAGCAAGATCCTCGCCGAGGGCGGAAAAGTCACCGGGCTGGAAACCATCAAGGTTGCCCTGCCCGAAGGCGCTTCCTTCAGCCCGGCAGCCATGCGCGATGTGCCGGGGACAGAGAGCACCCGCCGGGATTTTGACGCCGTGGTCATCGCCATCGGCATGCGTTCCACGCTGCCGCGCGAAGAGATGGAAGGCCTGTTCTATGCCGGCGACATGCTGACCGGTCCCAAGACCGTGGTGCAGGCGACCGCTTCGGGCAAGAACGCTGCCCTGGAGATCGACGCATTCCTCCAGCGCAAACCCAAGCCGGCCATTGCCAAGCCGATCAAATCCTATTACGCCCTGCCCGGTTACAACCCGGTGCCGGTCTCGCTGGCCACCGACTTCTTCGGGCGGCCAATCCGCTCACCCTTCCTCATCTCCGCCTCCCCTCCAACCGACGGCCTGGAGCAGATGACCAAAGCCTACGAAGCGGGCTGGGCCGGCGGTGTGTTGAAGACCGCCTTCGACAACGTCCCCATCCATATCCCGTCCGAGTACATGTTCTCCTTCAGCCCATACACCTACGCCAACAGCGACAACGTATCCGGGCATCCCCTGGACCGCGTATGCCGCGAGATTGAGCAGCTGGTGAAGAAGTGGCCCGACCGGCTAACCATCGGCTCGACCGGCGGCCCGGTGACCGGCGACGAAGACTGCGACCCCGCTGGCTGGCAGTCCAACACCAAAAAGCTGGAATCGGCGGGCGCCATGGCCATCGAGTACTCGCTGTCCTGCCCGCAGGGCGGCGATGGCACCGAGGGTGACATCGTCTCGCAGAACGCAGCCCTCACCGCCAAGATCATCGGCTGGATCCTGGAAGCTGGCGACCCGGACATCCCCAAGCTGTTCAAGCTGACCGCCGCCGTCACCTCCATCGTGCCCATCCTGCGCGCCATCCGCAAGGTGCTGGACCAATACCCCAAGGCCAAAGCCGGCATCACCCTGGCCAACAGCTTCCCAACCCTGGCCTTCCGCCCGGCGGCCGGCCGCACCTGGGAAGAGGGCGTGATCGTCGGCATGAGCGGCGAGGGCGTCACCCCCATCTCGTACCTGACCCTGGCCAACGCGGTCCCGGAGGGCATTGCCATCTCCGGCAACGGCGGCCCGATGAACTACAAGGCGGCCATGGACTTCCTGGCCCTGGGGGTCAAGACCGTTCAGTTCTGCACCATCGTGATGAAGCAGGGCTACGGCATCATCAATGACCTGGAATCGGGCACCGCCTTCCTGATGCAGGAGCGCGGAATTAAGTCCATGCAGGAGCTGATTGGCATCGCCCAACCGCACCCGATCACCGACTTCATGGCGCTGACCCCGGTCAAGAAGATTTCCGACCCCAACGCCGAGCTGTGCGTCTCGTGCGGCAACTGCGCCCGCTGCCCGTACCTGGCGATCACCATGGACGAGAAGGGCATCCCCCATACCGACCCGGCCCTGTGCATCGGCTGCTCGATCTGC
>CAIQIV010000006.1 GCA_903871905.1 uncultured Chloroflexota bacterium
CATGCCTGGTTACCTCTTTGCTGTAAATCGAATATGTTGACCCAGGATATAGCTTAAATCTGGAAAAGAGTCAACCTCTCGTGATAAGTTGGTTGAAAACCAGTTGGCGGCACGGCATTCACAAGGTAGCTTGACAGGTTGAGAAAATATTGATATATTTGTAATATATTATCAGTCAGGACAGGTATGCAGTGGCGCAATCTTTAGTCGACCAGGTCTACGAAAAAATCAAGAGTGAGATCATCACCTGCACCCTTGCGCCCGGGCAGCAGATTGCCCAGCCACAGCTTGCCGAAAAGTTCAACACCGGGGTTACCCCTATCCGCGAAGCACTGCAAAGGCTGACCCAGGAACGGCTGGTACAGCCCATCCCACGCTTCGGGTATATCGTCACCCCTATCACCCTGGCAGATATGTCGGAAATTTTTGAGCTGCGCTCCATTCTCGAATCTGCTGCGGCTCGCCTGGCTGCTTTGCATGCCTCGCAGGAACAGCTTGACCAGCTTGCTGAGTCGGCCAGCTTCACCTACGTCTACAAGGACCCTGAAAGTTATACCCACTTCCTGGAGCACAATACCAGCTTTCACCAGGCTGTAGCGATTGCCAGCGGTAACCACCGCCTGGCAGAACAAATTTCCCAGCTCCTGGATGAGCTGACCCGGGTGTTCCACCTGGGACTTGACCTGAAGGATAGTGCCGAAGAGATGCGTATGGAACACCAGGAGCTGACTGCAGCCCTGCGCCAACGCGACCCTGCCCAGGCAGAACAGATCGTCCAGGCACAGATCACCCGCTCCAGGCAGCGGGTTATTGAAGCCCTGCTTTCCGTGGGGAGCAAGCGGGGCGCCGCTGCACTGGGCCAGGCAGTGCAGGTAAGCCCATCATAATCTATGACCTTTGCAGGAGACAGCATGCAGATCCAGATTGAAACCCAACAAGAGACCGCCTACCAGGAATTCCTGGCCAGCCACCCATCCTTTGAAACCACCCGCCTGTTGGATAAGCTGAGAGAAATCGATTATTCACGTCTCGATACCCTGGGGCATGTTTACCTGGACTACACTGGCGGCGGCTTGTATGCCGAATCACAGGTCCAAAAACACATGGATCTGCTGAGCGGGAATGTCTTCGGCAACCCTCACTCCTCAAACCCCACCTCCATGGCCAGCACACACCTGGTCGAACAAACCCGCCAGGCAGTGCTCGATTTTTTCCGCGCTTCCCCGGATGAATACGTGGTTATCTTCACATCTAATGCCAGCGGCGCCCTTAAGTTGGTCGGGGAATCATTCCCCTTTGGCCGCTGCGATCATTACCTGCTGTCCTTCGACAACCACAACAGCGTCAACGGCATCCGCGAATATGCCCGCGCCCACGGCACCGAGATCACCTACCTTCCCGTTGTGCTGCCCGACCTGCGCGTGGATGAAAGCCAGTTGGACAGCTATCTGGAACTGGCACGCCCGGGCGGCAATAACCTGTTTGCCTTCCCTGCCCAGTCCAATTTCTCCGGTGTGCAGCACCCCTTGGATTGGATCGAACGGGCGCATGCCAGGGGCTGGAC
>CAIQIV010000007.1 GCA_903871905.1 uncultured Chloroflexota bacterium
GAACTGCTTGCCCAGCGCTACCGCACGCTAAAAAACCCTGGCAGCTTCAATAATGAAATTGGCCTGCCGCTCACCCTGCTTGGCCTGAGCGAAGGCCACGAGCGGGCGGTCCTGGAGATGGGCTTTTATGTGCCAGGAGAGATTGCCTTCCTGTGTGAGATTGCCCAACCCCAGATTGGAGTGGTGACCAATATCGGCACCGTCCATGCCGAGCGGGCAGGGTCGCAGGAGATCATTGCCCGTGGCAAAGCCGAGCTGGTCCAATCCCTTCCCGCGGCCCCGGATGGCGTGGCGATCCTGAATTTTGATGATCCCCTGGTGCGGAATATGGCGCCTCTGACGCGGGCCCAGGTATTTTTCTATGGGATGGACGAGCAGGCTGATCTGTGGGCGGATAATGTCGAGGGGATGGGCCTGGAGGGGATTCGCTTCCGTCTTCATTACCGCCACGAGACCATCCACCTGCGCGTGCCGCTGATCGGACGCCACTCGGTGCATACTGCGCTGCGCGCAGCAGCGGTGGGACTGGTGGAAGGGCTGACCTGGCAGGAGATCGTTAGTGGGCTGCATTCAGGGCATACCCAGCTGCGGATGGTGGCAGTGCGTACATCGAGCCAGGCGCTGATCCTGGATGACACCTACAACGCATCTCCCGAATCCACCCTGGCAGCGTTGAACCTCCTGGATGAGATGGACGGGCACAAGGTGGCGGTGCTGGGTGACATGTTGGAACTCGGGCAGTATGAACGCAGCGGCCATATGTTGGTCGGGGCGCGGGCTGCCGAAGTCGCAGATGAGCTGGTTACGGTGGGTACCTTGAGCACCATCACCGCCGCTGCCGCTGCCCAGGCGGGCATGCCCCTGAACAATATTACCCAATTCAAAACCACGGACCAGGCGATTGAATATCTTCAAACTCATCTGCGCAGTGAAGATGTTGTGCTGGTTAAAGGGTCACACGGAATGCGCATGGACCGCATAGTGACCGCCCTGGAGGTGCGTTGATCGCCCGGGCGGCCTTCCAGTATTCGGTGGTGCTCACCCTGGCTTTGGCCGGTTTGAGCTTCCTGCTGACGGTGATCTGGGGACCGCCGCTGCTGCGCATCTTGCGCTACTTTAAGGTCGGAAAAGCGATCCGGGTGGAGGGACCGCAGCGCCACTTCAGCAAAATGGGTACGCCAACCATGGGGGGGGTGCTGATTATAATTCCGGTGGTCCTGCTGACGGTGCTGCTCAATGCAGTTTCCTTTTTTGGCTTGAATGTGTTGGGCCGCTCTGTGCTGCTGCCGATGCTCACCATGCTGGTTTTTGCCGGCCTGGGGGCGGTGGATGATTGGCAGGGTCTGCGCGGGCGGAAACGCGAGCTGGGCTTAAAGGCGCGCACCAAGTTCCTGGTCCAGGTGATTTTTGCTACAGGTGCGGCGATCGGCCTGCGCTATTTCCTGGATGCCCCCCAGGTGCTGCTGCCTGGGAAAGCGAACATCTATTACATTGATCCTTTTTATATCCCGATCGCCATTATTACCATTGTGGGGATGTCTAACGCGGTGAACCTGACCGATGGCCTGGATGGCCTGGCCGGGTTGATCTCGGCTTCGGCGTTTGCGGCTTATGGCGGCATTGCCTTGATGCAGAACCAGCCTTATCTGGCGCGCTTTTGTTTCACCGTGGTGGGCGCTATCTTCGGTTTCCTGTGGTTTAACGTCCACCCGGCTTTGTTGTTCATGGGGGATACCGGCTCTCTCTCGCTGGGAGCAGCCCTGGGTGTGGTGGCCTTGATGACCGGCCAGTGGATCTTACTGCCGGTGATCGCGGTGATCCCCATCAGCACGACCCTGAGCGACATCCTGCAGGTGGGTTATTTCAAGCTCACGCATGGCAAGCGTTTATTCAAGATGGCGCCGCTGCACCACC
>CAIQIV010000008.1 GCA_903871905.1 uncultured Chloroflexota bacterium
CATCGTCCGACGCTGACCTGCCGGCGGGTCGCTCCCGCCCGGAGGGCTTGAAGCCCACCCGGCTTTTTAATGTCTGATAGCTGCCACCCGCTGCTATCAGATCAGCTCTCATCCGGAACATTCTTCTCCTCCTTCTCCTTGCTTGCACCCGACGACCAGGCCGCCTGGTAGGGAATTTCCATACTTCTCTCCCAGACGTCGTGCGGACAGGCAGCGCTGAAGCTGGCTGGATGCCTGGAGAGAGTATTTCTTCTTCAGGAAGAGGCGCTACCCCGCCTCTTCCTACCCTTTTTCCCCAGTCACACTGACCATCCAACTCGAGGCAAACGATGAATTCACAACCCCTCCCCTGCTCAACCGTTCGCAGGCCCAGGACGGTGTACCACGTCCAACTGCGTCGCGGTCATCCGCCCGCGCAGAGACGCCGGCCATCACCAGCCGCTACCCGGCCCATTTATATTGCCTCCGGCTGTATCGGAGCATTCGCGGCCCTGGTTTTGCTGGGCTTCCTGGCATTCTGCGGGCTGTTCGGCGCTGCAGGATTTTTGATCGCATCCAACTTTTGATTTTACTACGAGCGCAGGCTACCCGCCTTCGCTCACCATCATCCCGCCTGGCAGCGAGGCAGCCTTGCAGGTCGCTTTGGTGGGTTCGACTCCTGCCGGGATGACCTGATCTGCCGACCAGATTGAAATATGCTATAATTTCAGTCAATCGACTTATAAGCCAATTGACTGAAACAGGCGTCCAAATGATCACAAACTTCTATCCACCCTATTTGCACAGGCTCTTCACTAATCGCCTGCGCGAATTGGGGGTACTTCAAGGCATGGTTGAAGATCTGCTGGCCGGCAAGCCACGCCGCCTGGCAATCTGGGGACTGCGCAGGGTTGGCAAAACACTGGTGATTCAGGAACAAATCGCCCGGCTGCACGATCAAGGCATCGTGCGTCCCGTGTACATGGATTTCGAGGACATCTGTACCTCCCCTGAGTTATTCGCACAGCGCTACATTGGGTTGGTAACCTTCTGGGCACTGGAAAGTGGACACGGAAATATCGATGATTACCTGACGGTTGAACGGCTCCTGGAATCCACAGCCGGGCGATCAACCGCCGTTTCTCAAACGGCCGGATCGCTCCTGAGAGAATTATCCCGCACAAAACCGGATCAGGTTCTCTTGCTCAAGTTAGCCTTTGAATACCCGGAGAAACTGGCTCAAGAATTGGATAAAAAACTCGTGCTGTTCCTGGATGAATTTACCGAGATCAGTACGCTGAGTCACTATCCTCAGGTGCGAGAACCGCTCAAACACTTCCGTGCGGCTCTGGCTGGACAGACCAATGTGTCCTATGTTGTTGCCGGATCTGCCATGACGGCGATGATAAAGCTCTTCCAATCCCCGGAAGCGCCGCTTTTCTTGCAGTTCGAGACTCTGGCCTTAGAGCCCTTTGGGCGGCAGGATGCCGTAGTGTTAATGCACAAGCTTGGTAATGAATATTCGCCAGACGTCTATGCAGAAGTTTACCGCTATACGGCCGGGTTCCCATTTTACATCATGGCGTTGATGCAGCAATTAAATCGGTTGGAGCAGGGTGGAGAGACCATCACCGCCGACACAGTGCGTTATGCTTTCTTGTTGGAAACGCTCTGGCGAGGTGGGCAGATTTACAATTACTGCCGTTATCTCTATGATCTTTCACTTCAACGCGCGCGTGGCTACGGGATGCTCAAAGCCATCCTGCAATTTCTTGCCGAAGAACACACAGGCGAGCCCGTCCACCCGACTCTAACAGAAATTGCCCGCGCCCTGCGCAAATCCCCGAGCGCAGTTCGTGAATATC
>CAIQIV010000009.1 GCA_903871905.1 uncultured Chloroflexota bacterium
CAGTGCCTGAGCAGGTCAGGCTGCTCCCCACCTTGCGCATCCGCCAATCCTGCGGCTGCCCCGACCCGCATGTCGTCCAGGCTGGCCTGGTCAGCCAACCGCCGGCATCGCCCGGGCTGGATTGGGCGCAGGGCATCGCGCTCCAGCGGGCCGAGATCATTGCCGAGATGGAAGCGGCGGTGGACCTGGAAGAGGCTCCGCCCAACTGGGCGGCCGATCTGCTGGACGCGTTCGCGGCCGGACTGGCAGCCAGTGACCAGGCGCCTTTCCCCTACACCCTCGAACACATCCTGCGGCACGTTTCCCCGCAGGGCAGCGACCTGATCGCCTGGCAGAAGGTCCTCACCTTGCTGCGGGCGCGCTTGCTGCCCCTGCTGGCGGGCCAGCCGGAGCGCCAGGAGCAGGCCGAGCGCTACCTGCACCAGGCGCGTGTTTTGGTAGATGAGATGGCCCTGCGCACCCAGGGCTACCTGGATTGGCTGGCTGACCAGCAGATGAACGACCTGCACCGCATCCGGCAGAACATTTCGGCCTCGCAGAGCCTGCGCGGGTTAATGGATAACCTGGCGCGCCAGCTGCCTGCCCTGGGCATCCGGCGCTGCTACCTTTCCCTGTTCCACGACTCGGCCCACCCCCTGGAAAACGCCCGCCTGGCGCTGGCCTACGATGAAGGCGGGCGCCATGCCGCCCTGGAAGGCACGCTGTTTGGCCCGGCTGCGCGCCTGGTGCCCGGTGATTTGCTGCAAGCCGGCCGGCCCTATAACCTGGCGGTGCACCCGCTGGTTTTTGGCGAGGAAAAGTTGGGCTTTGTGCTGCTGGATGCCGAAACGTTTCAGGGCTCGGGGCAGCATATCTTGTGCGAACAGGTCAGCAGCGTCTTGAAAAGCGTGCTGCTGTTGGAACAGAACGTCCAGCTGTATCACCAGGCGCTGGAAGGCCAGCGCCTGGCGGAAGAAGCCAACCTGCTCAAAAGCCGCTTCCTATCCATGGTCAGCCACGAACTGCTCACCCCCATGGTGCTGTTGGTGGGATTGAGCGAAATGATGCTGCGTGAAGGCCTGCCCGACCGGCCGCCGCTGCCCGAAGCTTACCGCCAGGACCTGACACGCATCCATGCTGGGGCGCAGCAGTTGGGCAGCCTGGTGCGCGACGTGCTGGACCTGGCGCGCAGCCAGCTGGGCCAGCTTAAACTGGCGCGCAAGCCGGTCCAACTGGAAGAACTGCTTAAGCCGGTAATTTTGGTGGGTGAGCAGATGGCGCACAGCAAGGGGCTGGCCTGGCAGACCGTGATGCCTGATGACCTGCCCCAGGTGCTGGGGGACGCCTCGCGCCTGCAGCAGGTGGCGCTCAACCTGGTCAGCAATGCGGTGAAATTCACAGCCCAAGGCGAGGTGCGCCTGGAGGTTGAGAGTGAGGACGCCTACGTCACCATTGCGATTTGCGATACCGGGCTGGGGGTGCCGCTGGCGGAGCAGGAGGCCATTTTTGACGAGTTTCGCCAGTCTGAGCGCACCGTGGCGCGTGGCTATGCCGGCCTGGGCATTGGCCTGGCCATCTGCCGCCAGCTGATCGAAATGCATGATGGCAAGATTGGGGTGCGCTCCAGCGGCGAAGAAAACGGCGGCTCGACCTTTTATTTCACCCTGCCCGTGCTGCCGGCAGTCCAGCCGCCGCGCTCCGCGCAGCTTTCGCAGAAAGTTTTGGTCCTGACCGATTTGGCGCTGCGCGGCCAGGCGTTAAATGAGCACCTGGTGAAAGAGGGCTATCAGGTGCAGGTAGTTGGAATTGAAGAAACGCCCGACTGGCTGGACCAGGTGCTGGCGGCGCCGGTGGGGGCGGTGGTGTTGGATTTGCCGGGTTCGCAGCGCGGCTGGGAGCTGGTGGAACTGCTCAAGAATAACCCGGCCACCCAGGATATCCCGGTCATTTTCTATTCGCTGCTGCGCGAGCAGGGTGGCGGCGCCGTGCTGGCTTTTGACTATTTGACCAAGCCGGTGGCGGCCTCGGCGCTCAGCCGCGCCCTGGAGCGTTATGGCCTGGGCAGCGATGCCGGCGGCCCGCGCGTGGTGCTGGTGGCGGATGATGACCCGGAAATTCGCGAAATGCACGCCCGCCTGGTGGAAGAACGCCTGCCCGGCTGCCGGGTGCTGCGGGCTGCCAACGGCCGGGCCGCCCTGGAACAAATGCGCCAGAAGGTGCCTGCGCTGGTGCTGCTTGACCTGATGATGCCCGAACTGGATGGCGCGGGCGTGCTCAAGGCCATGCAGGAGGATGCCCGCCTGCGGGACGTGCCGGTAATTGTGCTGACCGCCCAGACGCTCAACCAGGAAGAAATGGCCCGCCTCAACCGCGGGGTGAGCGCCGTGCTGGCTAAGGGCGTTTTCACACTGGATGAAGTGCTCAGCCATATCGAGCAGACCCTCTCGCACAGCCGCCGGCTGGGCAGCGAGACCCAGCGCCTGGTGCGCAAAGCTATGGCCTATATCCACGAGCATTATCCCGAAGCGCTCTCGCGTGAAGAACTGGCTGCCAGCGCTGGGGTCAGTGAGCGCCATCTCAACCGCTGTTTCCTGCAGGAAACCGGCATGGCGCCGATCGCTTACCTGAATCGCTACCGCATCCAGCAGGCCAGGCGCATGCTGCGCGAGAGCGGCCGCAGCGTCACCGAGGTGATGGGGGCGACCGGTTTTTCAGACAGCAGTTACTTCACGCGCGTCTTCCGGCGCGAGGTGGGTGTCTCACCCAGCGAATTTCAACGCGGTAAACGCGAAAAATCTTATTAACCTCTGGATTTGCCCCCTTCCCGGAGGGAAGGGGGTTGGGGGATGGGCGCATCTGCGCTAACCCAAACTCGCGTCAGGTTAGAAATCTACAGGGATATGGATCATCGCGCAGCGATGATCCATATCCCTGTAGATTTCTAAGAAGATGTCCTATTTGGGCAAGGGTGTGTCCTAAAAGTGCAAGACTCGGACAAGCCTTTTCAGGTAGGATAGACATGTTGATTATTGGTCTATTTCCCATATTTTGTTAGTTAAATTAGCTGTCGTTTTTCATCGCAATCTCTGCCTGGAAGCATCCACTCATGCCCAAGACGATTTTGATTGCAGCAAACGATCCGAATATTACTTACCTGCTGCAGCGCTACGCCGAGGCCAGCGGTTTTAATGCTGTGCGCGCCGGCGCTGAGAAAGATTTGCTGCAGCAGGCGGCTTGCCTGCACCCCGATCTGATTGTCCTGGAAATTGAGCAGCCCGAAGCCGCCGGCAGGCAGGCACTGCACAGCCTGAAATGCGAACCCACCACCAGCCAGATTCCGGTGGTGGTCTATTCGTGTTATGACGAGGTCACTTTCTCCTCGGCCGAGGGCGCGGTTGGCTGTCTGCAAAAGTCGGTCATGTATAGCGATTTCCTGGCTGCGCTGGAGCAAGCCGGCGTTCAGCCCGCAGCCTAAGGTAACCTGATCATTTTCCAGGACGGATAGCAGATCTTATATCAAGAGGACCCAAATGACGCCTGAAACCACCTCCAAAACCCCGCTCTTGCTGGAAGTCAACAACCTCAAGAAACATTTTCCAATCAAAAAAGGCTTTATTTTTTCCAAGCTGGTCGGGCAGGTCAAGGCGGTGGATGATGTCAGCTTTTATATCCACCAGGGCGAGACCCTTGGCCTGGTGGGCGAAAGTGGCTGCGGTAAAACTACCACTGGCCGCCTGATTATCCGTGCTTATCAGCCCACCGGCGGCGAAGTCTGGTTTAACGACCGCAAGTTGGGCCGGATTAATGTCAAGGACCTGCCTGAAGATCAGCTGCGCCAGCTGCGTATGAACATGCAGATGATCTTCCAGGATCCGTATTCTTCGCTGAACCCGCGTTTTACCCTGCTGCAAATTGTGGGTGAGCCGCTGCTGGTGAACGGCGTGGCCAAGGGCAGCGAGCTGCAAGACCGTGTGGCCGAACTGCTGCGCGTGGTGGGCCTGCGTCCCGAGTATATGACGCGCTACCCGCATGCTTTCTCCGGCGGCCAGCGCCAGCGCATCGGCGTGGCGCGCGCCCTGGCGCTCAACCCGCAGTTAGTGATCTGCGACGAGCCGGTCAGCGCGCTGGATGTGTCCGTGCAGGCCCAGACCCTCAACCTGCTGCAGGACCTGCAGTCTCAATTCAACCTGACCTACCTGTTTATTTCGCATGACTTGAGCGTGGTGGAGCACATCAGCGACCGGGTGGTGGTGATGTACGTCGGCAAGCTGGTCGAACACGCCCGCACCGAGGAATTGTTCTATCACCCGCGCCATCCCTACACCGAAGCGCTGCTTTCGGCGGTGCCCAAGCCCGACCCGCGCCTGCGCCACACCCCCATTGTGCTGGAAGGCGACGTGGCCGACCCAGCCAACCCGCCCAGCGGCTGTTATTTCCACCCGCGCTGCCGCTTCTGCGTAGAACGCTGCAAGACCGAAGCGCCGCAGCTGCGCGAGATCAGCCCCGATCATTTCGTCAGCTGCCACCGTGCCGAAGAAGTCAACCTGGTGGGCGTCCCAGAGACACCCACATTTGCCGTAGCCGCGCCGGCTTAACCCGGCCGGACAAAGGAGAAAAGTCGTCTGCATTCAAAGGAGGTGTTTTTTCCAAACAGGTGACTGAACTGCAATAACCAACACCGTTCTACCCGACAATATCCTTTCAACCTTCTTACTTTCTGAGGAGAAAGAAAAAACTATGGAACAGAAACGAACCATGACTCGGCGTGAATTTATCCGCCTGACAACGCTGGCTGGCGCCGGCGCTGCCATCGCTGCCTGCGCCCCCGCCACTGCGGCCCCTACCGCGGTTCCCGCCGCCACCAAGGCTCCGGAACCGACCAAGGCCCCGGAACCCACCAAGGCCCCCGCCGCCACCTCGGCCCCAGCTGCGACCTCCGCCCCGGCGGCCACCGCTGCCCCGGCCGCTAAGTACAAACAGGCCCCCAGCCTGGATAAGCTCGTCGCCGATGGCAAGCTGCCTCCGGTTGAGAAGCGCCTGCCCGACAACCCCTGGGTTGCCGCCACCATGGAAGCCCCCGGCAAGCACGGCGGCATGATTCGCCGCGCCTACAAGGGCATTTCGGACAAATGGGGCCCCACCAAGCTGGTGGACCGCGCCTTCGTGTGGTTCGATAAGAGCCTGGTGATGAAGCCCCGCCTGTGCGAATCCTGGACGGTGGACGCCACCGGTAAAGAATGGACCATCAAGATGCGCAAGGGCGCCAGGTGGTCGGACGGCCAGCCTTTCACCTCGAAGGATGTCAAGTGGTGGTGGGAAAATACCGCCTTGAACAAAACCCTTACCCCCGGCCTGCCGGCCACCTATTTCTATACCGGCAACCCCGGCAAAGTGGCCACCTTCAGCTTCCCGGATGACTACACCTTCACGATCAAGTTCGTCGATCCCAAGCCCTTGTTCATCAGTCTGATTGGCCGCCAGCAGATGTGGCACCCCGC
>CAIQIV010000010.1 GCA_903871905.1 uncultured Chloroflexota bacterium
ACATCGTGGCCCTCACCCTCGAACACGGCGCAGCCGCTGTGTAGAGGAGAGGAAACCTACTACCCCAAATGAGGTAATCCTCCCTACCTCACCCGGACGAGACGGCGCGCGAGATTGACCTGCCTCCTCTCACCAGAATTACCTCATCCGGTCGTTGCCTCTCTCCTCCACATTTGCTATCCTTATACAGGATATTTGCCCATGTCCCGCCGCATCGGGCGCCCTCGATGACAATTCCAGTTTGCCAGATTTGAAAGGAGTATCGATTGATGAAGAAGATTCTCGCCTTCACCCTGCTCATGGCCCTTCTCGTTTCCCTCTTCGCCGCCTGCGCCCCGCCCGCCCCGCAGGTCGTCGTCCAGACCGTCGAGGTGGAGAAGAAGGTCGTCGAGACCGTCGAAGTCCCCAAGGAAGTCATCGTCACCCAGGAAGTCGTGGTGACCAAGGAAGTCCAGGTCGTCGCCACCCCGGAAGGCGACAAGCCGGCAGGTGAGCTGCGCTATGCCATGTCCGGCGAGCCCAACTCCCTGTTCATCCCCCAGACCGCCGACAAGAACGCCGACATCGCCGCCTCCCAGCTCTACGACCCGCTGGTCTTCCAGAATGATAAGGGCGAGATCGAGCCCGCCCTGGCTGAATCCTGGACGATATCGGATGACGGCAGCACCTGGACCTTCAACCTGCGCAAAGACGTGACCTTCCACAACGGCGACCCCTTCACCGCCGATGATGTCATCGCCACCTGGGAGTACGGTTCCGGCAAGGACTCCAACTGGCCCGACCGCTACACCATCGCCACCAAAGTCGAGAAGGTCGACGACTACACCGTCAAGGTCACCACCGACGGCCCCAAGCCGCTGCTGCTGATCACCATGCACGATTTCTGGTCGATCATCCCCAAGAAGTACATCGACCAGGTCGGCGTGGACGGCTTCCTGCAGAAACCGGTCGGCACCGGCCCCTTCATGTTCAAGGAATGGGTCAAGGGCGACCACATCACCTACGAAGCCAACCCCAGCTACTGGCGTGAGGGCCTGCCCCGCGTCCAGACCCTGACCTATCGCTTCGTCCCCGAGTCCGCCACCCGCGTGGCTGCCATCCAGGCCGATGAGGTGGATGTCGTCACCCGCCTGTCGTCCGAAGAGGCCCGGAGCCTGCTGGGCGTGCCGGGCGTGCGCGTGGTCAAGTACCCCGTCTCCCGCATCTATTACATCGCCTTCAACAACCTGACCACCGGCAAGGGCACCCCCATTGAGGATGCCAAGGTGCGCCAGGCGATGAACTACGCCGTGGACGTGGACGGCATCATCAAAGCCCTCTTCGCCGGCTTTGGCAAGCGTGCCGCCGGCTACGTCGCCACCAGCGAGCTGGGCTACGGCATCGTCCCGCCCTTCCCCTACGACCCCGAGAAGGCCAAGGCCCTGCTCAAGGAAGCCGGCCAGGAGAAGTTCGAGGTCAACATGGCCTGCCCCTCCGGCGCCTACTCCTCCTTCGAGGAAGTCTGCCAGGCCGTCGCCAGCAACCTGGGCGACGTGGGCATCAAGGTCAACCTGGAGATGATGGAGTCCGGCCACTACTGGGATTTGGAAGCCAAGAAAGAGCTGCCTCCCCTGTTCGGCGACTCCTGGGCGGACGAGTCTGGCGAGGCCTACAACCGCCTGGCCGGCGCCCTGGGCGGCAATGACGCCGCCTACTCCGCCTGGTCTGACCCGGAG
This sequence comes from uncultured Chloroflexota bacterium, assembly GCA_903871905.1. Classification (GTDB taxonomy): domain Bacteria; phylum Chloroflexota; class Anaerolineae; order Anaerolineales; family UBA4823; genus CAIQIV01. Next base: position 1,716 of record CAIQIV010000010.1, read on the forward strand.
ATCGACAAGCTGCTGGCCGAGATCGCCAAGACCATGACCGCCGAAGAGCGCAAGCCGCTTTACGAGAAGCTGCAGGTCTACATGCAGGAAAACCCGCCGTTCATCTACCTCTATGAGCCTGTCACCTTCGAAGCCGTGCGCGACCGCGTCCAGGATTACAATCCCCGCGCTTCGGAAATGATCTACCTCATGGGAACCTGGGTTGCTGTAAAATAGGTTAATGCACTCTCTACCTGGTTGGGGGAGGGCGACTGAGTTCGCCCTCCCCCATCATCCAGCCAACCCGCTGCCGGATAGGCTTCCGCAGTCCAGGACCCTGATCCTCCTTCCTGGCTGCGGAGGCCTTGAGCCTTCGTCCACCTGGAGGCATGCCCCATGTCAAAATATTTCCTGACCAAATTTGGACAATCCATCCTGCTCTTCCTGGGTATTCTGATCCTGGTCTTTTTCATGCTGCGCATGACCGGCGACCCGGCGACCTTGATGATGTCGCGCGAGGCCAGCAAGGAGCAGGTCGAGGCCTTCCGCGAGGCCATGGGCTTCAACCGCCCGCTGCCCGTCCAGTTCCTGGATTACCTGGTGCACATGGCGGCTGGTGATTTTGGCAACTCGCTCCACTTCCGCATCCCTTCGCTGCCGCTGGTTCTGGAGCGCCTGCCCGCCACGGTGTGGCTGGCGGTCGCCGGGCTGTTCATTGCCGTGCTGATCGGCATCCCGCTGGGGCTGGTGGGCGGCTTCCGCCCCGGATCGCTGGTTGATTCGGTCGGGCGCCTGCTGGCCCTGCTGGGGCAGTCTATCCCCAACTTCTGGTTGGGGCTGATCCTGATCATGGTCTTTGCCCAGACCCTGGGCTGGTTCCCTGTCTTTGGCGCCGACCAGTGGAACTCGGTGGTGCTGCCCGCCTTCGTGCTCGGGCTGCCGGTGATGGGCCAGATCGTGCGCCTGACCCGCTCGGCGGTGCTCGAGGTGCGCGGCGAGGACTACATCCGCACCGCCTTCAGCAAGGGCCTGCTGCCCCAGGTGATCTACACCCGCCATGTGCTGCGCAACGTGGCCATCCCCATCGTCAGCATCATCGGCATCCAGTTCGGCTACATGCTGGGCGGCTCGATCTACATCGAGACCATCTATTCCTGGCCCGGCATCGGCCAGCTGCTGTACCAGGCCATCGGCTGGCGCGACTTCCCCCTGGTGCAGACCATCACCATCTTCACCAGCCTGGTGGTGATCGTGCTCAACCTGGCGACGGATTTCGCCTATGTGCTGATCGACCCGAGGATCCGCTATGGCAAGTAACACCCTCACCCCCCGGAACGACAGCCTGCTCGGCGTGGAGCGCACCTTCGGCCAGAGGCTGGGCTATTTTGGCGGCCTGCTGTGGCGCGACCGCAGCGGCGTGATTGGCATGGTCATCTTCCTCTCCGTGGTCTTCGCCGCCGTGTTTGCCGGGATGATCGCCCCCTACGGGCCGCTGCAGCAGGACCTGCGCAACAGCAAGCAGCCCCCGGCCTGGCAGGAGGGCGGCAGCTGGGACCACCCCCTGGGGACGGATAACCTGGGGCGCGACATGTGGAGCCGCATCCTGTACGGCGCCCGCGTCTCGATCACCGTCAGCTTCTTCGGCGTGATCATCGCCCTGGTCCTGGGCGTGGTGGTCGGCGCCCTGGCTGGCTATGTCGGCGGGCGGCTGGACAGCCTGATCATGGCGCCGATCAACCTGGTGCTGGCCCTGCCCTACCTGCTGGTGGTGGTATTCATCGCCGCCGTGTTTGGCCGCAGCCTGGTCAACGTGATCCTGATCTTTGGCGTCACCTGCGCCCCCATCTTTGCCCGCGTCACCCGCGGCGAGGTGCTGCGCATCCGCGGGTCGGCCTACGTCGAATCGGCGCAGTGCGCCGGAGCCCGCTGGTGGCGCATCCTGTTCCTGCACATCACCCCCAACCTGATCGGCCCGCTGATCACCCTGGCCACCTTCGAGGCCTCGGCCATGATCTTCTACGAAGCTGGGCTGAGCTTTATCGGCCTGAGCGTGCCCCCCGAGGTGCCATCCTGGGGCAACATGCTGGCCGCCGGGCGCAAGTACCTGACCTCCTACCCCTGGCTTACCACCTGGCCCGGCCTGGCGATCATGTACACCTCCCTGGGGATGAACCTGTTGGGCGACTGGCTGCGCGACGTGCTCGACCCGCGCCTGCGCCGCACACGGAGGTAGGAAGCCATGCCACCCCTTCTCGAAATTCACAATCTGGTCACCACTTTCAACACCATCGACGGGCTGGTGCACGCCGTCAACGGGGTCAGCTTCACCCTGGAGCAGGGCGAGACGCTGGCCATCGTCGGCGAGAGCGGCAGCGGCAAGAGCGTCTCGATGATGTCCCTGCTGGGCCTGATCCCCACCCCGCCGGGAAAGATCGAGCAGGGCGAGGCCATCTTCCATGGCCCGGGCGGCGCCCGCGACCTGCTGCACCTCTCCCCGGCCCAGATGCGCGACGTGCGCGGCGGGCAGATCGGCTTCGTCTTCCAGGACCCCGGCTCCACCCTCAACCCGGTCCTTACCGTGGGCGACCAGATCTGCGAGTCGCTCACCCGGCACCTGGGGCTCTCCCGGGGCGCAGCCCGCCAGCGCGCCCTGGAGCTGCTGGCCGAGGTGGGCATCCCCGACCCTGCCCTGCGCATCAACAATTACCCCTTCCAGCTCTCCGGCGGCATGCGCCAGCGGGTGATCATCGCCATCGCCATCGCCTGCCGCCCGCAGCTCATCATCGCCGACGAGCCGACCACCGCCCTGGACGTCACCGTCCAGGCCCAGATCGTCGACCTGTTCAAGAAACTGCGCCAGGAGCTGGGGGCGGCGGTGATCTGGATCACCCATGACCTGGGCGTGGTCGCCGGCATCGCCCACCGCGTGATGGTCCTATACGGCGGGCGGGTGGTGGAGGTGGCCCCGGTGGACGAGCTCTACGAGCGCCCGCTGCACCCCTACACCCTGGGGCTGCTGGGCGCCCTGCCCCGCCTGGACACCCATGAGCAGCGCCGCCTGGTGAGCATCGAAGGCACCCCGCCCGATTCGCTGCTCCCCCTGCGCAACTGCCCCTTCGCCTGGCGCTGCACCCACACCTTCCAGCGCTGCTGGGAGGCCATCCCCGAGCCGGTGGAGATCTCTCCCACCCACCAGGCCGCCTGTTTCTTCGACGTGGAGAAAGGAGAGCCGCGATGAGCGACCACCACCCTGCCGCGCAGCCCCCCCTGCTGCGCGTGGTCGACCTGAAAAAGCACTTCCCCATCACCAGCGGCCTGCTCTCCCGCCCAGCCGGCGTGGTCAAGGCGGTGGACGGCATCTCCTTCGAGATCCAGCCCGGCGAGACGCTGGGCCTGGTGGGCGAGAGCGGCTGCGGCAAGTCCACCAGCGGGCGCGCCATCCTCCAGCTCCACCAGCCCACCGCCGGCCAGGTCTTCCTGGAGGACCGCGACCTGACCACCCTGCCGGACGCCGAGCTGCGCCGGCTGCGCACCCGCATGCAGATGATCTTCCAGGACCCCTACAGCTCCCTCAACCCGCGGCACCAGGTCAGCGCCATCATCGGCGAGCCGCTGGTGATCCACGGCCTGCTGCGCGGCAGCGCCCTGCAGGACCGGGTGGCCGAGCTGCTCAAGCTGGTCGGGCTGGAGCCGGCCTACATGC
>CAIQIV010000011.1 GCA_903871905.1 uncultured Chloroflexota bacterium
GATGCCTTCTCACGCTATTTCCACCCCGAGACCGAACGATGCGCCCGGTCTGTCCTGGAGGCAGCCGGTCTTCGTGTATGCGTCCTACCCATTCTCGGGGCAGGGAGAACCATGATTTCTAAGGGATTGTTACCCCAGGCACGGAACCATGCCAAACGCCTGGTCGCAGCCATCACCCAGATTGACCCTGAGGGGAAGATGCCATTGGTTGGCGTGGAGCCATCCGAGGTTTACAGCCTTAGAGATGAGTATCTCGACTTTTTCCCCGGGGATGAGCAAGTAAAAAAAATCTCAGACCGCACCTGGATGATTGATGAATTTCTTATTCGGCCTGATGTTGAAGGGTGCGTCCCGATTGAGCACTTGCTGCTGCACCCTGCTCTGCGCAGCATCTCCCAGGTCCTGCTCCATGGTCATTGCTACCAGAAAGCGCGCCCCCCGGCAGACGATGGCCTGCCAGTCGGCATGGCAGCCACTCAAAGCATGCTGCGCAGTGCAGGATACCAGGTCCAGCTGATTGAAACAGGCTGCTGCGGTATGGCTGGTGCATTTGGTTATGAAGCGGAACATTATGAAGTATCCATGCAAGTAGCTGAGATCAGCCTGCTGCCGCGGGTACGTAATGCACCGCAAGGAAATATCATCGCCGCCAGTGGTACATCCTGCCGATCTCAAATTGAAGATGGTGCACAAATACAAGCCGTACACCCCATTTGCCTGATTGAGAAACTGCTGTAATCTTGTCTGCTAAAGGTTACGATGGATTATCTGTAAAAAAACATCAACAACCCTGGGATCAAAATGCGACCCTGAAGCCGAGGTAATATAAGCCAGGGTGTCTTCCATGCTGATGGGAGGATGGTAAGGCCTTTCGTTTCGCATCGCATCCCATACATCTACGACACAGAAAATGCGGGCAGCCAGGGGGATCTCCTCACCTTTCAACCCCCTTGGATAACCTGTGCCATCCCATTTTTCATGATGGGAATAAGGAATATCCAACGCCGGTCTTAGAAACTCCACTGGCCAAAGTAAATCATAGGCTTTCTGGCAGTGAGTTTTCATAATCGACCACTCGCTGGGTGTCAAAGGCCCCTGCTTGAGGAGAATGGCATCGGGAATGCCCATTTTGCCAATGTCGTGAAGCATGGCTCCTCGTCGAATATGCTCAAGCATATCCCCCTCAATTCCCATCTCTAAGGCAATAGATAGGGTCATCTCCGTGACGCGGTTGCTGTGCTTTTTTGTCTCAATATCTCGTTCTTCAAGAGCGCGTCCCCAGCTGTCAATCGTCGCTTCAAATGCTTCCTGGAGTTGATTCCTTTCAGTCAGGAGATTACGAAAACGGTTAAGACGGGTAATGGTTCTCACCCGCGCCTGGAGCTCGGCAATACTGAACGGCTTGCTGATATAATCATCCGCTCCTGCATTCAGTCCCTGCAGGCGTGACTGCTGATCATCCAGGTTGGATATCATCACAATCGGCACATCGCGCAGGATGGGATCCGTACGCAGCCGCCGGCACACCTCGAAGCCATCCATGCCTGGCATCATAACATCCAGTAAGATTAGATCGGGAATAACCCTGCCTGCATAAGCCAGGGCCTCCAGACCATTGGTAGCGTAATACAACTGATAGCGCTCTGAGGTCAGTATCGCCTCAAGAATAGCCCGGCTGTTCGGCTCGTCATCGACAATTAAAATAGCACTGCAGTCGGGATTTTCAACCATTACCCCAGGATCTCCTCATCAAGTCCATGATGTTATGATCATAACACAGAAACTGAGGCATCAACAGGGAAGAACCAGGCTGTAAATACAAGCTGGTTCTTCCCTGTTGGGCTTATTGTGCAACTCAGGGCTTCAGCTCTTGATTTCAGGTTGACCCAGGCACTATTTCTACATAGACCTGCCTGGCAGCAGAATAGCCCAGAGTGATGATCTCCCCACCAATATTGAGCCTTACCGTTTCGTTGAACGGCAGTACATCCAGGATCCTGGCTTTATGTCCCGGCAGAACGCTGTTTTTTTCCAGGAATGCCAATAACAGTTGGTTGTCTTCAGCACGTTCATGAATCCGCCTCACGATCACATCCTGGCCAACGGCGCACTCCGTCAGCGGGAACCAGGCTGCGGCCAATGCCTCATTTCCTGGCAGGGGGTTCCCATGAGGACAAAAGCTTGGATCCTCCATACTGTCCCGCAAGCGCAGTTCAACATCCCTTGAAATTGAGTGTTCCAGGTGATGAGCCTCTTCATGAATCTGCGACCAGGGCACATTCAATACCCTGGACAGCATCCATTCTGTCAGCATATGCCGCCGGATCACAGTCTTTGCAGCCTCCTGGCCTGTGGAACTCAGGCGGATTTCCTTCTTCTCTCCAGACATGATCCATCCATCCCGCTGCATTCTCTTAAGGGTAATGGTCACGGTTGGAGCCGAAACATCCAACATTTCTGCCAGGCGCGATGCAATTACCGGCTGCCCATCCCTTTCCAGGGTATAGATTATCCCAAGATAATCTTCAATGGTCGGGGTGGGACGAGAATTTTCACTCTCTATAGGAACACTTGCTGACGTCATGATATTTACCCTGCTCGGTCAACACCAATACCTGTTAGTGCGTATAAAAAAAAGAAATTACCACCGTACACATTCAATCTTGTGCAGATACTAAATTAATTTTAACACGAGCAACCAGGATGTCAATCAAAAAGCTCATATCAGACCTGCCTGCTTTCCGACTCGTTCAAAAATCTCTAAAACCCTTTCCAACTGCAAGTCTGTGTGGGAAGCCATGTAGCTTGTACGTAACAACTGTTGACCGGGAGCGACACCAGGAGAGACCACCGGGTTGACAAAAACCCCATTATCCAACAACTGCCTCCAGATCAGAACAGTGCGAATATCGTCTCCAATATAGATCGGGATAATAGGTGTGATAGAGTTGCCGATATTAAACCCGAGGCGGCTTAACTCACCCCGCATTTTTGCCCCGATCGCAGTGATGCGTTCAACATGTTCTGGTTCCTCCTGCATGATGTGCAAGGCTTCCAACGCAGCAGCAGTGTTGGATGGTGGGATGCTGGCGCTGAACATCAGCGAGCGTGCATGATGTTTGATATAGGAAATCACGATCTCATCTCCAGCCACAAACCCTCCCAAGGACGCAAAAGATTTGCTAAACGTGGACATGATCAGGTCCACGTCCCTGGTTACACCAAAATGCTCTGCAGTCCCCTTACCTTTTCCCATCACCCCCAGGCCATGAGCATCGTCTACCATCAGCCTGGCATCATATTTTTTCAAAATAGGGATCATTTCTGGCAGCGGGGCAAGGTCGCCGCCCATGCTGTAAACCCCATCCACAACGACCAGTTTACCGGGTTCCTCAGGCAGTCCTCGGAGTACCTTGTCCAGGTGGTACAGGTCATTATGCCGGAACCTATGCATTTTCCCCATGCTCAAGATTGCTCCATCAACTATACTGGCATGATCATCTTTATCCAGGATAACCACATCATCCCTGCATACCAGTGCAGAGATCGTACCCAGGTTCACCTGCATCCCCGTGGAGAAGATCAGAGCATCCTCTTTCCCTACCCAGCCAGCCAGCTCCCTTTCAAGTTGTTCATGCAGTTCCAGTGTCCCATTCAAAAACCTGGAGCCTGTACAACTGGTTCCAAATCGATCGACAGCCTTTTTTGCCGCATCTCTTACCCGGGGATGAGCAGTAAGCCCAAGGTAGTTGTTTGAGCCGCACATGATCAACCTTCGCCCTTGAAACTCCACCTCCGTTCCCTCATTTTCTGAGAGCGCCAGGAAATAGGGATAAATTCCAGCCTGTTTAGCCTCCCTGACAATGGTAAATTCTCCACACTTTTTAAA
>CAIQIV010000012.1 GCA_903871905.1 uncultured Chloroflexota bacterium
CTCCAGCCAGCGCCAGGCGCGGGTGGAGCTGATCTCTGCCGGGTAGCTGCCGCGCAGCAGCGGGTCCAGCACGATGCGGTTCATCAGGCAGTCGACCAGGCTGGCGGCGCGGGCGTCGCCCTGGCTGCCGGAGGCCGGGTAGATCGGGCTGAGGTTCAAGGCGATGCCGATGTCTGCCGGGCTGCGCACCTCGGCGCGCAGCGCCTGCAGCGCCAGGCCGTGGGAGAGCAGCAGGTGGTGCAGCGCCGCCAGGGCGGCGGTGGGGCTGCGCCTGCCCGGGGCGTGCAGCCCGCTGAGGTAGCCGAAGACGGCGGTGATCCACGGCTCGTTGTGGGTGATCCAGTGCCCCACCCGGTCGCCCAGCCGGCGGGCGACGACCTGGGCATATTCGCCGAAGCGGTAGGCGGTGTCCCGCCTGGGCCAGCCGCCGCGGTCCTGCAGCGGCTGGGGCAGGTCGTAGTGGAACAGGGTGGGGTAGGGGGTGATGCCTTTGGCCAGCAGGGCGTCCACCAGGCGGTCGTAGAAGTCCAGGCCGGGTTCATTGACCGGGCCGGCGCCGGTGGGCAGGATGCGCGTCCAGGCGGTGGAGAAGCGGTAGGCGGTCAGCCCCAGGGCAGCCATCAGCTCCACGTCCTCCTGCCAGCGGTGGTAGTGGTCGGCGGCGACCCTGCCGCTGTCGCCTCCCTGGACCCGCCCGCACCGGCGGGTGAAGGTGTCCCAGATGGAGGGCCCTTTGCCGTCCGCGTCCCAGGCGCCTTCGATCTGGTAGGCCGAGGTGGCTGCGCCCCAGGTGAAATTCTCTGGAAAGGATAGGTTGGGGGAGGAAGAGGCGGGGTTCCCGGCTGGCATCTCAGCCGCTCACGCCCCGGAGCGGGCGCTGGTGAAGGCTTCGAACACCGATTCCAGCGCCACCCAGCCCAGGCCGATCACATACATGCCGATAAAGTACATGCCATACCAGTTTGCCTGGGAGGCCAGCAGGGCGACGGTGCCGATGGCGTAGAGGAACAGGGCCAGCTCGATCCAGGTCAGCGCCTCGATCTTCAGCTTCTCTTTGACCTGGGGGATGATCGGAGAGTGCTCCTGGGTGACGCCGGTCTTGGGGGTGCGCTCAAAGGCGCTGGCTTTGCCGATCAGCGCCTCCAGCACCGCCTTGGAGTTGTTGACGGCGATGCCGATCCCCAGGATGAAGAGCAGCGGCATGCGCAGCAGCCAGCGCCACCAGCCGTCCTGCCCGTGCAGCGCCCATTGGGAGGTGGCATAGAACAGCGGCACCCCCATGCTGAACACGCCCAGCCAGGCCATAGGCAGGTGGCTCAGGTAGCCGCGCCAGAACGAGTGCAGCGGCAGGGTCAGCAGCAGCAGCAGGATCATCAGCGGGTGCGCCAGGTAGCTGGAGAGGAAGACGATGGCCTGCATGCGGCGGAACAGGCTGGCCTGGGACTTCCAGATCTGCAGGCCCAGCAGGCGCAGCACCTGGATGGAGCCCTTAGCCCAGCGGAACTGCTGGCGCTTGAAGCCCACCATCAAGGGGGAGAGCTCGGCCGGGGCAGAAACGTCCTTCAGGTAGTGCAGCCTCCAGCCGCACAGTTGGATGCGGTAGGACAGGTCCAGGTCTTCCACCAGTGTGTCGCCGCGCCAGTTCCCGGCCTCTTCGATGCAGCGGCGCCGCAGCATGCCGGCCGAGCCGTTGAAGTTGGTGAACAGGCCGGCGATCTCGCAGGCGTTCTGCTGCACGCCGAAGACGCCGTCAAAGGCCAGCGCCTGGGCGCGGGTGAGCAGGGAATAGGCATCGTTGAGGTAGGCCCAGCGGGTCTGCACCATGCCGATGCGCTCGCTGCCCGGCTGCAGGAAGGGGCTGACCGTGCGCTTGAGCCAGTCTGCCGGCGGGACAAAGTCGGCGTCAAAGATGGCGATAAACTCGCCCTGTGCCGTAGCCAGCCCGCTGCGCAGGGCGCCGGCCTTGTAGTCGCAGCGGTCGCTGCGGTGGTGGAAGCTGATCCAGCGCCCCTGCTTTTGCCAGTACTCGACGCGCTCGGCCACGATCTGCTGCGAGATGTCGGTGGAGTCGTCCAGCGCCTGGATCTGCAGGCAGTCCAGGGGGTAGTCCAGGTTGGCCACGGCGTCGATCACCCGCCCGGCGACGATTTGTTCGTTGTAGAAGGGGAGCTGCACGGTGACAATGGGCCACTCAGGCTGCCAGGGGTCGGCGCGCTGAGCCTGACGAAGCGCCTGGGCCTCGACGGGCGCGGCCCGCCTGAGCTGCCAGCGGCGGCGCCAGAAAATGATGGTAAACAGGAACAGGTTGATCCCGTAGATGCTCAAGGGGATGGAGATCAGGACGTAAATCCAGCTGATAAAGGTCAGGATGACAGCCGTCATAGGCTTGCCCCGCGGGCTGATTTTGTATCAAAGGCTTTATCCACTATCACGCCGGGATAATACCACGAAAACCCGGCTTATGTCTGCGGGTTTTTGCTGCCTCCTTTCCAGCGCCGGCTGCCGGCGGAAGGTGTGGTATGATCCGCATCCAGGCCTGCCGCAGGATTTAACCCCGGCAAGGACAGAAAGCAGGTATCGATTGAAAGGCTTATCCGTTAAATTGGCTGCCTCGGGCGGCGTGAGCTACAAGTGGCGCGTGTTGGGCACGGTGGTGTTCGGCTTCTTTATGATCTTGCTGGACACCACGGTGATCAACGTGGCCTTCCAGGCGCTGCGCCTGGAGTTCGGCGGCAGCATTGCCGAATCGCAGTGGATCATCAGCGTGTATGTGCTGGCGATGGGGATTGTGATGCCGATGAGCGGCTTCCTGGCCAACCGCTTTGGCTCCAAGCGCGTCTACCTGGGGGCGCTGGGGCTGTTTGCCCTGGGCTCGCTGCTGTGCGGCATGTCCACCAGCCTGTACATGCTGATCGCCTTTCGCGTGGTGCAGGGCATCGGCGGTGGGATCGCCATGCCGCTGGGCACCTCGCTGCTGCTGCAGGCCTTTCCGGTTGAGGAACACGGCACGGCCCTGGGCATTTTTGGCATTGCAGCCCTGGTTGCCCCGGCGCTGGGGCCGATCCTGGGCGGCTGGCTGGTGGGGATGGGGCTGTGGCGGGTAATCTTCTTGATCAACCCGCCGATCGGGCTGGCGGCGGTGCTGCTGGGCTCGCGCTTCCTGCGCGATAGTCGTGACGCTGAGCGCCCGCCGCTGGACCTGCCGGGGATGATCACCGAGATCATCGGCTTTGGCGCGGTGCTGTATGCTGCATCGATCGCCGCCGAACAGGGCTGGAGCGCCACCACCACCCGCACCTGGTTTGCCATCGGGGTGCTTGGGCTGGCGGCGTTTGCCGTGGTGGAGCTGTTCGTGGCCCGGGCGCCGCTGCTGGACCTGCGCCTGTTTGCCAACCGCCTGTTCCTCAACGCCACCCTGCTGGGCTACGTCAGCGTGCTGGCGCTGTTTGGTGCCGAGTTCCTGATGCCCATCTACCTGCAGGCGCTGCGCGGCCTGTCGCCGCTGCAAACCGGGGTGATCCTGCTGTCGCTGGCGCTCACCAGCGGGGTGCTGGTGATGCTCTCCGGGCAGATCTACGACCGCATCGGCCCGCGCCCGCTGATCGTCAGCGGGTTTGCCATTTTGCTGCTCAACACCTGGCAGTTCTCGCAGATCACCGCCACCACCTCCATCGCCTGGATCACCGTGCTGCTGGCCCTGCGCGGCGTGGCCCTGGGGCTGACGGCGCAGACCACCATGGCGGCGGCCCTGTCGGTGGTGCCGCGGCGCGACCTGCCGCGCGGCGCCTCGCTGACCAATTCCACCCGCCTGGTGGTGCAGTCCATCGCCGTGGCGGTGCTGGCGACGGTGCTGACCAGCGCCCTGTCGCCGGAGACGGTGGCCTCCCAGCAGCAGGCTGCAGGGGGGCAGCGCGCCTCATTGACCGGGCTGTGCGAGAGCGCGGCGCAGAAATCGGCGCCAGGGCTGGCGGCGGTCCAACCGGTCGCCGGGCAGGCCCGGCGCGCCTGTGATGAATACATTTTGGGGTTTGAGCGCAGCTACCGTTTGACTTTTTATGCGTCATTCGTGGCGCTGGTGCTGGGGTTGTTCCTTCCCGGTTGGCCGCAGAAGTGGGCCGGGCGCGGTGCGGCGGCTGCCCCGGGGCATGTGTAAGTTATCCCATCATCTTGCTGTAACTCAAGCGCTCCTGCTCACCGGGCCGGCATGGGCAGAGGTTGTCATTGCCGGGGTGACCTTGAGCGCCAGTACTATCATTTCCACAGGTCGGTGCTCAGGTATTTCAGCCCCGAATCGTTGAGCAGCACAATGATTGTCTTGCCCGGGCAGGTCGTTTCAAGCAGATGCAGCGCAGCGGCAGTGTTGGCGCCCGACGAGAAACCGGCAAAAATGCCCTCTTCCCTGGCCAGCCGCCTGGCGGTCTGCATAGCCTGCTCGTCGCTCACCTGGAGATACCCGTCGATGCAGTCACGCGGGACCAACGGCAGGTCTGGTATGGAGTAGCCGCCGCCCTGGATGCGGTGGTTGGGTTGGGTCACTGGCTGGCCGTCCATCACCGCTGCACCGGCCGGCTCGACCAGGTAGCATTGAATTTGTGGGTTATGCTGCTTGAAAGCCAGCGCACACCCGGCGAAGGATCCGCCTGTCCCGGCAAAATCGCAGAATGCGTCGAACGCCCCCCCACTCTGGCGGATGATCTCCGGCCCGGTATGCAGCAGGTGGGCGCGGGTGTTGCCTTCCAGGTGGAACTGATCGGCCCGAAACGCGCCTCTTTCCTGGACGAGGCGCCGGGCTGCCTGTTCCACCAATTCCAGGTCTCCGCCAGAGACCTGCCCTGGCTGCGAGCCCGGCAGCTGGTCGACCAGGACCACCTCCGCACCCAGCGCGGTCATCATTCTGGCGCGTTCCTGCGAATTGCCCCTGGACATCACTGCCACGAACGGGTAGCCCTTGATGCCGCAAACAATCGCCAATCCCGTGCCAGTGTTGCCGCTGGTCAGTTCAACGACAGTCTGGCCTGGCTGCAGCGCGCCACTTGCCTCTGAGTCTTCGATAATCTGGCGGGCGATACGGTCCTTCTTTGAGAAACCTGGGTTAAGATATTCAAGTTTGGCCAGGATCCGTCCGTCTATTCCACGGGTGATCCGGCTGAGCTCTACCAGGGGCGTGTCGCCGATAGCTTCTACAGCGGATGGCAGGACAGTTTCTGAGCGGGACATGGTGATTATTCCTTGATGTTGCAGCAGCGGCAAAATTATGTTTCCAGCTACGGCATTGATTCGGGTGATTAAAGCACAAGCGCCCGGGTGAGGGGGGCACCCGGACGCTTGTGACCACAATAATACCGCATTTTTCCAGTTCGTCAAGGTTTTTAAAGCACGAATTTTTTGCGCTCATCCGGGTTTCTCCCGGCGCTGCAGGGGTCGATCCGGGCAGTTAAAGCACAAACGCCCGGGTGAGGGGGGCACCCGGACGCTTGTGACCACAATAATACCGCATTTTTCCAGTTCGTCAAGGTTTTTAAAGCAAGATTTTTCGCCGCCCGCCGGCTTATTTCCGGCGCACCAGCGGCAGGTACACTTGTTTTTGTCCCTCGATCTCAACCATGAAGGCAAACAGGTTCTCACTGCCCTGCTTCAGCGTGAATTCGTAGTGACCGTCTCCTGCCTGAGCCGGCGACCCTGGCTTCAAGTCACACACGGGTACATCCAGGAGATTGCTGACTGGTTCCAGTTGCGGAAAGTCGCAGGCTGCTTTTTGCATCAGTGAAGGCACCATGCTGTTGAAGATGGTATCCCAGTTTTCCAATGCTTTGTATAGGGTGAGTGACATCTCTTCTCTGGGTCTTACCATGGTTTCTGAATAAGCCATGGTTACCGTCACAGGCTTATTGAAGGTCAGTCCGGGCACCAAATCACCGCTGCGTAGTGGGGTGAGGCTGAAGGGTGGGCCAACTAACGACAGCAGATCCGCCTTGGGATCAATGCCGCCAAGGGGCAGCGGGGGCGGGGGCGGCCAGGGGATGAGCATCAGCTCCATGGCAGCGTCCACCGCTCCGGGCGGCACGGTGACACTGATCGCCAGGCCCTGCTGTGGGTCGTGGTAGGCCACGCTGCCGCCGGTGAGCGGGTCGATCGCTGCGGACAGCATGGCTTCGTCTGCACCCAGGTCAGAGATGAGGTTTACCGGGCGAAGCTGTCCGTCTGCGTCATGATCCAGGACCTCCACCGGGCTGCGATCGCTGGCGGCCGAGCTCTCCTCCAGGTGATAGCCGTTGGGCTCGAAATGTGGGTCGCCTGTGTACTCATTGAGCAGGGTCAGGTGTGCGCCGCTGGCCTTGACCCGTGTCCCGACGTTATGCCACAGGATGCCATTGATCAGCAGCGTATTGTCCGCCGTAGTGAAGAAGCCGGTGATAAGCTCCCCGGAGAGAATGGTGTTGGTGAAGCTGGCGGATGAGGCAATTTGTGTCGGCGCACCGGGATCGACCAGGCCGGGATAGCGGTCGATGACCACGCTGTTGCCGTCCGGGCTGGTATTGCCGGCAAGGGTGGTGTGGACAAAGGAAGATGTGCTCCCCCACAGGTAGACGCCGCCTCCCTCCCGGGCATGGTTGCTGGCAATCACGCTGTTGCGGTATGCGGCGCCGTTGTCTTCGATGGCGAAGATCCCCCCGCCCTGCTCCGCTGCGCTGTTGTACAGGAACAGGTTGCTGTCAAATACTGCAGCTCCCCGGGTATACAGGCCGCCGCCGCGCCAGCCGGCTGCGTTGCCCTGGAACGTGTTGCCCTCGATGGTGGCAGTGCTCACCCACATGCATACTCCGCCGCCCCAACTGTCGGCTGTGTTTGAGATCAGCAGGTTGTGCTGCAGGGTAGGATGGCTGCCCTGGATATACAGCCCGCCGCCGTGTATGCTGGCGTAGTTCTGCTGGATGGTGTTGCTCGACAGAATGGCTGGAGCATTGAAGGTGTGCACTCCGCCGCCCCATCCGGCCGTGTTGCGCCGGATAATGTTGTTTTTCAGAGTGTCCGTGTAGCCGCTGCCGATATGGATGCCGCCGCCGGCGCCATCAAACGTATTCCCGGCGTGGGAGTAAGCGAAGGCCGTGTTGTCCTGGATGGTATTGCCCTGCAGCAGCGCCCCGCTTTGGGCCGCGGTATTATCCAACTCAACGCCGCCCCCGATATGGGCGCGGTTGGCGTGGATGGTGTTGGTATATACTTTTGCCGGGCTGTTTGAGAGGAACAGGCCTCCGCCATGCCCGCTGCTGCCGGTGGTGTTGGAATAGATCTGGTTCTCGTTGAGGGTGGCAGCGCTGTCCAGCAGGAAGATCCCCGCGCCCCAAAGCTCGGCGGTATTCGAATAGATCTGGTTATGGCGCAGCGCAGCTGCGGCTGTCTGGACGTAGATGCCGCCTCCGTTCTGGCCTGCGCCGCGGGTCAGGCGCAGCCCCTCGATCAGCGGCGCCGCCTCGCCGGTGATATAAAGCACATGCCCGTTTCCCCCTGCGTCTAAAATGGTGGGGTTCGCGCCAGGGTCGTAGGCCCAGGTAGCCGGGTTATAGCCGCCGCGCAAGGTGATGCTCTTGTCCAGGTAAACTGTTTGGGTGGTTCCACTGCGTGCGCTGACGCCGTAGTAGACTCCGGCAGCCACGCGCACCTCGTCGCCGGTCGCTGCCGCATCAACGGCGGGCTGCACCTGGGCATAACAGGGGGACATGCCGCCGCATGAGCCTCCAGGGGCTACATACAGTATAGTGGAAGCGGCAGAAATTGTAGGGGGATAGCACCATGCCGGCAGCGCAGCGAGCAGCAGGCTGGCAGCCAGGACGGAAACCAGGAGGGAAGCAAGACGTTCCAGTTTGATCCGCGGCATGGTAAACCTCCATCCGTGTAAGAACCCAATTTTCTTTTGTGTCCCGCCTGAATTAATTATAGCAGAATGGATTGCCCGAGGGGTGGTGGGATCTTTGTTCAGCGGCTGACCGGGGCTATCCTCTAAGCGCCAATCCGCGGCCAATCTTATTCCAGCAGCTGCGCTGCCTGCCTGGCGCTGCGGAAGCCGCTGGCCATGGCGTGGTCGATGGTGGGGATGCCCTCCACATCGGCGTGGGCGAAGAGGATGCGCCCCAGCGGGGTCCGGGCAAGCTGCCGGGCGGCGGAGAAGAGCGCCTCTCGCGCCGGGACGGCAAAGGCGTGCCCCCAGCGGTACAGGTAAAACCCGGTGACCGTGCTGGCGGTTCCGGGGGCGCACTGCTCCAGCTCAGACACGATGCGCGCCTGCCATTCGTCCAGGGAGGGCGTGAGCAGGCGTGAGCGGTCGGCGGCGCCCAGCGGGCAGTAGGCGGTGAGCACGCTGCGCCGGCTGAGCGGGGCGCCGGCGGGGTCCGGCAGGGCAGCCCAGTCGGCCACGATAAAGTCGCTCATGGCGAAGCCGCCGGTCAA
>CAIQIV010000013.1 GCA_903871905.1 uncultured Chloroflexota bacterium
CACATTCCTGGCTTTAGCAGCCAGGATCTCTGCCGGACTCAGATCGGAGTGAAAGTCTTCGACCCGCGGGGGCTGGCCATGCAGTAGGTTTTGTTCTGACATCTCAATAACCTCCTTGTTTAATAATTAGCTAACCCGGACCACCGGGGGAGCGGTATAGGTATGGTTCAAAATGGCCTCGCCGGGCTGGTAGCAGCGGAAGGTCAGGATAAACTTGCCCCGTGGAACCGGCAGCCAGTTGCTCTCCCTGTCCTGCCCGGGCGATTCGTGCTGCACATAGTACATATCCACCATGGGATAGCCGTACACAAATGCTTCCTGCGCCAGGTCCACGAACTGTGCTCGATCCATTCGGAAACTCCTTATTTCAACAACTTATCAGGGAACAAATTAATCAACAAAATTCAGTATAATTCTATCGAAAATATAGTTTCTGATCACCCGCGCTTTGTTGGGTTTATTACCTGGATCATGCGCCAGGATTCCAGAAGAAGGGAAGCTCATGGATCAGATACCACTGTGGGCGCTGTATGTCATCGCAGCACTCGTCACCGCCGCCTCCATCGAGGCCGGATGGCGCATCGGCATCTACCGCTTCCACCACGTTCATAAAGACGAAAAATCGTCAATCGGCACCGTGGTAGCGGCGACCATGGGCTTGCTGGCGTTCCTGCTGGCATTCACCTTTGGCATGGCCGCCGACCGCTACGAGACCCGCCGGCAAATTGTCCTGGATGAAACCAACGCCATTTACGCCGCCTACCTGCGCGCCGATTTCCTCTCCGACACGGAGCGCGACCGGGTGCGCGCCGCTCTGCGAGATTACGTAACACTCCACGCGGGCGGCATGTCTGCCGTTGCTTCCCCGGAAGGCATAGTCAAATCTGCTGGGGCTGCACGATCGTGACCATCTTTTCAATGGTTACCGTGGGTTACGAGTTTGGCCTGACCGGGACACGCAGCTGGCTGCCCACCGTCCTGCTGGTGATCATCTTTACCACCGTCACCCTGCTGATCGCTGACCTGGACCGCCCCCAGGAAGGCCTGATCCAGGTCAGCCAGCAGCCCTTGCTCGATCTGCTAAAGCTCATTGGCCCACCCGGATCCTGAGCCAGTGCTCAGCCTGGCTGCTTCTGAGTTATCGAACGGCATTTCAACGATCCCTGCCGCCTTCAAAAAGGGTTGAATTATGGAATGGTACAGGTTGTATTCAGACATCATGCTCTTGATCGCACTGGCACTGGGCGGCCTGTCCATCTATGCCATGCGCCGCAAGGATGTGCCAGGCAGCCGGACATACGGCTGGATGCTGGTTGCCATCTCTGTTTACATCCTGATGTATGCCCTGGAAAACCAGGCCGAAGATATCGCCCTGCGCGTGGCGCTGCGCCAGGTAGCCTGGATTGGGATCATCTGCATCGGAGTGCTGCACCTGGTTTTTGTGCTGCAATACACCGGCCAGCAGGATCATCTGACCCGCCTCAGGCTGGCAGCCCTGTGGGCGATCCCCGTGCTGTTCACCCTGGCCAACCTGACAAATTCCTGGCACCACCTGTTTTTCAAAAGCTACCTGGTCGATCCAATTCTGAACCAATTGGTGCTGTTTGGCGGACCGGTGCGCATGGCCGCACAGACGATCAACACCTCGCTCCTGGCCCTTGGAGCCGTCTTACTACTGGTGGCTGCCTGGCGCGCCGGCCCGCCCAAACGCCAACAATACCTGCTGCTGGCCCTGGCCGTGACCCTTCCGATCATTTTTATCCTGCTCTCTTACGCCGGGGTGCTGCGCGATATTACCCCCCTGGTAATGGCCATCACCGCGGTGCTGATCATG
>CAIQIV010000014.1 GCA_903871905.1 uncultured Chloroflexota bacterium
CGCCAGCCTGTGTGCGGGCTGAACCTTATTGGGTCTCATCTCAATGCTCTGGAGGAAACAATGATCGCAAATTTGAAGATGACCATGAAGTTTATTCTCTTAACAGTGCTGGATTTATAGAAATAAAAAATAATTTTGTTAGAGTTTTGATATAATTTAGGCAGACCAAGGGAGACTCTTTGCTGATAGGGGTTCCGCTTGTTTATTTCCAAGAGAGGAAGGGCTAGATGAAGCTGATAAACAATCTTAAGATGAGAACCAAGCTGCTTGGGGCGTTTAGTATCCTGTTATTGGGGATCGTTGTTGTGGCGCTGGTGGGATTCTTTGGTGTAAAGTCCCTGAGTGATGCCACAGATGATATGTACACCAACCGTACGGTGCCGATAGAGGAAGCCGGTCGTATTGCGACAACGTTGATGAAGATGCGCGGTGACCTGTACAAGTACCTGATTGACGAAGAATTCCGCCCGGACACAAAAAAATGGCTGGCGGATGATGTCAGGCTGATCGATGATTTGCTCAAGGGTTATGAATCTTCTGCTATGAATAAAGATGAGCTGCAGGAACTGCAGGACTTTAAGAAAGCCTGGGTCGCTTACCAGGCGGCTGTGGCGGACACGGTGCAGAAGGTGGATAACGGCGACATGGAAGGAGCTAAGTTCACCCTGCTGGATGGGAAAAGCACCTCCAGCGCCCGCAAGGCGGTGGGCGCTGCGGTGGATAAGATTGTCCAAATCGATGCCGAGCTGGCCAAGGAGATAAACGCTCAGGCAGCCGTGACCTACCGCAATGCCTCGATGCTGCTGCTGGCGACCGCGGTATTTGGCCTGCTGCTGACTTTGGTGATGGGGATCACGCTGACCAACAGCATCACGCGACCGCTGGCTGTGCTGACGGGGGCATTGAACAACCTGCAGCACGGCAACCTGAACCGGGACATGAGCCAGGAGAAGCGGGCGGTCATGACCGAGCGGGAGGACGAGCTGGGGCAGGCGGGCAAGGCCGAGGTGGCGACGGGGAGGTACCTGCGGGCCATGGCGGATGCGGCGGCGAAGATCGCCGACGGGGACCTGACGGTGGCGGTGACGGCGGTGGATGACAAGGATGAGCTGGGGACGGCGTTTGCGCACATGGTCGCCAGCCTGAGAAGCTCGGTGGGGGAGGTGGCGGAGAGCGCTGAGAAGCTGAACGAGGCGTCGAACCAGCTGTCGCAGGCGGCAAACCAGGCGGGAACTGCCACCTCGCAGATAGCGCAGACGGTGCAGCAGGTGGCACGCGGCACGACCCAGCAGTCAGAGGCGGTGAACCACACGGCGGGCTCGGTGGAGCAGATGGGGCGGGCGATTGATGGGGTGGCGCGTGGGGCGCAGGAGCAGGCGGCGGCGGTGGGCAAGGCCTCCAGCGTGGCGGGGCAGATCACGCAGGCTGTGGGGCAGGTGGCGGGGAACGCCCAGGCGGTGACGCGGGAGTCGGCGAATGCGGCGGAAGCGGCGCGCAAGGGGTCGCAGACGGTGGAAGAGACGATCGAGGGGATGCAGCAGATCAAGGTGCGGGTGGGGGTATCGGCGCAGAAGGTGCAGGAGATGGGGCAGAGGTCGGACCAGATTGGGGCGATCGTGGAGACGATCGAGGACATCGCCTCGCAGACGAACCTGCTGGCGCTGAATGCGGCGATTGAAGCCGCCCGTGCCGGGGAGCATGGGAAGGGGTTTGCGGTGGTGGCAGATGAGGTGCGCAAGCTGGCAGAGCGAGCGGCGGTAGCGACCAAGGAGATCGGGGGGTTGATCAAGGGTATCCAGAAGACGGTGGCGGAAGCGGTGGATGCGATGGAGGCCGGGGCGCGGGAAGTGGAGCAGGGGGTGAGGCGTGCGAACCAGGCAGGGGGGGCGTTGAGCGACATTCTGCAGGCGGCGGAAGCGGTACACCAGCAGGCGGGGCAGGCGGCGGAAGCGGCGCAGGTGATGGGGAAAGCGGCGGACGAGCTGGTGAATGCGGTGGACTCGGTATCGGCGGTGGTGGAAGAGAACACGGCGGCGACGGAGGAGATGGCGGCTGGGGCGAGCGAGGTGACGCAGGCGATCGAGAACATCGCCTCGGTGAGCGAGGAGAACAGTGCGGCGATGGAAGAGGTGAGCGCCAGTGCGGAGGAGATGAGCGCCCAGGTGGAGGAAGTGACGGCCTCGGCGCAGTCGCTGGCGGAGATGGCGCGTGCACTGCAGGATGTGGTGGTGCAGTTCAAGCTGGAGGGCGGGGGACGTCCGGCGGCGCAGGCGGGTAGGGGGGTGCGGCGCTAAAGATTGAACATGGATAAGCAGGATGAGGAGGGTGAAGAGGGCGTGGGGGATGTAAGCAGGGGTGCGCTGCCTGGCGTGTTCTTATCCTGATCATCCTGCTTATCGATGTTTATTCCTGGGAAGTGGGGACACGACTGCAATTGCGAAAAAATTTATACAGTCTAAACTTTATGTACTAACAGAAATGAAAGTTTGGTTGGCTTTAAGAAGGGTATCTGGTATAATCATAATTACCTTATAGATCCCTTGCTAACCGATATTTAAAAGTTGCAATCGCGGCCGGCTGTAAACAACCCGGAAAAAATATCTCTGTTCAGGAGGGCCCAATGAAGATGATCAACAATCTTAAAATGCGTACCAAGCTGCTGGGGGCTTTTACGATATTGATCCTGATCATGGTTGGCGTGGCGTTGGTGGGTTTCTTTAGCGCCAGGTCCATCAGTAATGGTATGAACGATTTGTATGTTAACCGCACCGTGCCCATCGAAGAAGTCGGCAAAGTTGAGATGACCTTGATGAAGATGCGCGGCGATCTGTACAAGTACCAGATTGATGAAAAATCTCGCCCGGATACCAAGACGGCGATCAGCGAGGATATCAAGCTGATCGACCAGTTGACTGCGAGCTATGAAGCAACGGAGCTGGTCCAGGAGGAGCGGCAGGAGCTGGCAAACTTCAAGAAAGCCTGGGCGGCCTACCAGGCCGCAGCGGCGGACACGCAGCAGAAGGTGGACAGCGGCGACAGCCAGGGGGCGCTGCAGACCCTGCTGGATGGCGGCACAACCTCCGATGCCCGTAAGGCGGTGGGCGCTTCTGCTGGAAAGATGGTCGAAATAAACGTTGATCTGGCCGATCAGATTAACCTCCAGGGGCAGGCGACCTTCCGCAGCAGTTGGATCCTGCTGCTGGTGGTGAGTGCAGCCGGTGTGCTGCTGGCTTTGGCGATGGGGATCACGCTGACCAACAGCATCACGCGTCCGCTGGTGGTGTTGACGGGGGCATTGAGCAACCTGCAGCACGGCAACCTGAACCGGGACATGAGCCAGGAGAAGCGGGCGATCATGACCGATCGGGAAGACGAGCTGGGGCAGGCGGGCAAGGCCGAAGTGGCGACAGGGAGGTACCTGCGGGCCATGGCGGATGCGGCGGCGAAGATCGCCGACGGTGACCTGACGGTGGTGGTGACGGCGGTGGATGACAAGGATGAGCTGGGGACGGCATTTGCGCACATGGTCGCCAGCCTGAGGAGCTCGGTGGGGGAGGTGGCGGAGAGCGCCGAGAAGCTGAATGCGGCGTCGAGCCAGCTGTCGCAGGCGGCGAACCAGGCGGGGCTTGCCACGTCGCAGA
>CAIQIV010000015.1 GCA_903871905.1 uncultured Chloroflexota bacterium
CCGCCGCCGCGGGCGATCGTGTGGGCGGCCAGCGGCCAGGACAAGCTGGACATCACCAGCGTCGATATGCTGAAAGGGCTGGTGCTCAAGCTGCAGAAGCAGGGTATTGAGATCTATGTGGCCGAAGTTCATGCACCGGTGCGAGAATTCAGCCGGCGGACCGGGCTGATGCAGCTGGTCGGCCAGGACCACGAATTTCCAACCGTTGATTCTGCCGTGCGCTATATCGAAGAAATGTGGTCACATGAATAGGTGACCTGTATCCTGACTAAAATTATCGTGCCAGGCTTTCCTCCGTCCCTGGCTGTCCATCGGGAATGTACCCGGTAAAGAACAGCGAGACCAGCGCGGCCACCGCCAGGATGGCAAGGGCTGATTTCAGGCCCTCCACTCGGGCAGCCTGGTTCTCAGCCACCAGAGCGGCGGTGATATCCGGGCTGACCCCGGCCTGGGTCAGGGCGGCCTCCAGGTCGGTGTCGGAGATAAAGGGCACCCCGGCGGAAAGCTGGACACTGGCCTGCGTTTTAACCTCGCCGGGCACGCTGGGGTTTTGCTGGATGCCGGTGATCATGGATGTGGTGAGCACGGCCAGCAGCACCGAACCGGTGATGGCCGTGCCGATGGAGATGCCCAGGTTCGAGGCGGTGTTCTGCAGCCCGCCCACCTCGCCGCTTTGCTCGGCGGGTACAGCGGAGACTGCTACTGCCCCAAGCTGCGAGGCCAGTGCCCCCATGCCCAGCCCCATGAAGATCATGGGTAAGGCGACCACCGCCGCGCTGGCATCCAGGTCAATGCCAGACATCAAGAGCAGCAGCCCGATGAGCATCAAAAAGATTCCGGCGCGCACCACACGCCGGGGCGAGGCTTTCGGCAGGATCTTGGGGATGCCTACAGCAGCCAGGATGAGCACGACGGACAGCGGAACGAGACGCGCCCCGGTTTCCAGGGCGTTGAGCTCCAGCACCACCGATAAAAACAGCGGGACCACGAAGAAATAGCCGCCTTGAAGCAGGTACTGGAAGAAGAACATCACCAGCCCGCCGCTGAGCTGCTTGTTTCTCAGCGTCCCAGGAGGCACCAACGGCTCACCCCCGGTTTTCAGCACGCGCCGTTCCCACTGCCCGAAGCACCAGATGACCAGCAGCCCGAGCAGGATCAGCCAGATGGTCGGCGAGAGACCAAAGAGGGTGGGTGCGCCGGGCTTGGGGCTCACCCAGCCCCATTCTCCCGAGCGCAGCACGCCGAAGACCAGGGCGCCCAGGCCAATGATGGTCAGCAGCGTGCCCACCAGGTCCAGGCGTGGTTTTTTCTCGGGGAGGGCATCGGCCAGGCGCCGGGCCATGGCCAGGATGCAGACAGCTACTACCACTTCGCCGGCAAAGACCCAACGCCATGAAAAGAATGTGGTGCAAAAGCCGCCGATCAGCGGGCCGACCGCCACGGCCGCCGCGCCTGAAGCGGCGATCAGCCCATAGGCTTTGGGGCGTTCTTCGACCGTCACATTACCAGCCACCAGGGCGACAATGGCGGGCATGATCAGCGCTGCACCCACGCCTTCCAGGATGGACCAGCCAACCAGAAGCACAGGCAGGCTGGGTGATAGGGCGGTGGTCAGCGAGCCACAGCCG
>CAIQIV010000016.1 GCA_903871905.1 uncultured Chloroflexota bacterium
TAGAGAGCGCCTCTTATCTGTGTTTATCTGTGTCCATCTGTGGCTGACATCGATAACCCGCGACGCCCGCTCACCATGCCAAGCGTCTTATCCTCACCCGGGGTTCCCCAAAGTTGAGCAGCAGGCACAGTCGCAGACCCGTTGCCTTAAGATAATTCAAACACTGTGCTTCATGGATCGCCTCCAGACTTTTGGCCGCTTTCAATTCAACCAATACGGTTTCTTCCACCAACAGGTCGGCTACATATTCACCAACATTCACCCCATCATAGAATACAGAGATTGGAAACTGCTGTTTCACCGATAACCCCACCTTCCTGAGCTCATGTGCCAGGGCGTTTTCATAAACTTTTTCCATGAAACCTGGCCCCAGGATATTACTGACCTTATACGCGCTGCCAATCACCTTCTCTGTGATTGGATTTAACTCCTCAAGACACCTTATCTGTCCAAGACTATTTGAATCGGCGGTCATGGTCCTTCCCGCTGTCCTTTCCCCAGGCGCAGGATTCGTCTTGCTCCACGCCTGGCGCCATGGCTCATCAGCCTTGAATGTTCATAAATTTCCATTTCATCGGCATAGTTGTATGGCAGATTGAGGCTTTTGGCGAACCCATACAAGACGTTACTCTGCTGCCAGCGCATTTCCAGCGTGGCATGCAGGGCTTCTTCCCGCCGCACCTGGGCAGCCTCCTGCCAGCGGCTGCGGAACAGTCCCGCCCGATCCTTATCCACGCCAGCCTCCCGGATCAGGATAACCCATATTGTCCGGAAAGCCGAGAAAGTTTTGGATTTCAATCTTCTTGAGTATCAATGGGTTTGGCATGGATGGGTTCCTCAGCTTCTTATATTTCAGCGCAATTATTTTAGCCGATTGGCCAGCCGCGCCCCGGCCCACTCTGCTCTCAGCGAGTTCTGGCTGGCCTGGGGATCGAGCCGGCGGTCACCCCGCCGCAGGAGGGTGGAAGACTTCTTCCAGGCTGACCCGCCCCTCATCATCCAGAAAGCACAGGCGCAGCCTTGCCGGCCGGCGCAGCAGGTCCCGCGCCGCCTGGGCGTAGCGGCGCATCTGCGGCAGGGAGCGGGCGACGGCCGCCTGGCGCTCGGCCGGACTGTGCAGCGCCTCGCTCTTGAAATCGATCACCTGCCAGCCCTGGGGACTGCGGTACAGCAGGTCCAGGTACCCGGTGTCCAAGCCCCCGCCGGCGGTCAAGCGGGTATAGGGTACTTCATGGTAGCGCTCACCCGCCTGGTGGATCTCCTGCCACAGCGGGTGGCGGTGCAGCCGCCCCAGCAGCCGGCCGGCCTGCTGCACCGCCTCCAGGCGCTGCGCCGGGTCGGCCAGCCCGGCCTGCAGCGCCGCCGTCTCCAGCAGCCCGGGCAAACCGGGGTCGCCAGGGAACAGCCAGCGCTGGATAGCATGATGCACCAGGAGCCCCACCGCTTCGGCGGGCGGGCGCAGGCGCTCACCGGTTGCCCGCCAGGGGCGAGGGGTCTCGCCCGGCTCTGGGTCGCCGTCCTCGGTCTCCGGCGGCAGCAGCGGGTGGTACAAGGGCGCCTGTGTGGACTCGGGCCAGGCGCCGGCGGCTGGCGACGGGGGTGGTAGCGCCGCGCCGTCCGCCGGAAAAGCACACAGGCGCAGGGCGTGCCCATGCAGCGTGGCCGCCTCCAGCGGCTGGCCGCCGTCTATCACTGCATCCAGATCCACCCGGCCTACCTCGGACAGGCGGCCAAGCCAGCCGCTTGCCTTCCAGCTGCTGCCATGCGAGGTACAGTGCCCGCTGATCAGCAGCTTTTCCCTGGCCCGGGTTAAGGCCACGTACAACAGCCGGTTCTCTTCTTCATCAGACTGCCTGGCATCCTGGAGGTGGGCCAGGCGGTAGAGCAGCGGCTGCGCCTCAAAGCGGTCAAGCCGGTAAACCAGCCCGGTCTCCGGCAGCAAATAGGCGGCGGAGCGGGTGTTCCGTCGCTGGCGCGCCGCATCGGCCAGCACCACCAGCGGGAACTCCAGGCCCTTGGCCTTGTGAATGGACATCAGGCGGACCGCCCCCTCGGCTTCAGCGGGCGCCTCGCCTTCGCGCGCCCCCACCTCCCGCAGCGTGTCCAGGTATTCCAGGAAGGCGCGCACGCTGACCAGCCCGCTGGCCTGGGCATCCGCCAGCAGCTTATCCAGGTTGCGCCACAGCCGGCTGCCGGCTGCCTGGGCGGTAGCCAGGATCGCCCGGTAATCCACGCCGTCCACCAACCGTTTGAGCAGCTCCGCCACCGGCAGGCGGTCAACCAGCGGCTGCAGCCCACTTAGCAGAACCAGGGCGCGGCGGGCGTGCGCCTGGTCTGGCTCATCCAGGCTCTCCAGGCCGCCCTGCAGGGCGCTCCAATAGGGCAGCCGGCGGCCGGCCCGCCAGCGCAGCCGGTAAAGGGCGGCGTCGCTCAGGCCAAAGGCGGGGGAGCGCAGCAGGCCGGCCATGGCCAGGTCGTCCCACGGGTCAGCCAGGGCGCGCAGCAGGTTGAGCACATCGCGAATTTCAGGCCGGTCGTAGAAGCCCCGCCCGGCGACGGTGACAAAGGGCACGCCTGCCGCCTCAAACGCTTCTTCGTAATCTTGAAAGCCGGTGGAGGCGCGAAACAGCAGGGCCACCTCGTCCCAGCGCTGGACCTGGCCGGCCTGGCGCAGCTCGTGCAGGCGGCGGGCCAGCGCCCGCGCTGCCAGCGGGCGGGCCGCATGGGCATTCTCCCCACCGCCCAGGACAAGCTCCACGTGCGGCGCCTGCATGGTAGGGCCGGGTGTGTCGTGGTCCGAGCGCAGCGGCGAAAAAGGCACGTGGTAAGGGCGCTGCGGGTCGGGCTCAACGCCCATCACCCCGGCCAGCAGGTCGCCGGCAGCCA
>CAIQIV010000017.1 GCA_903871905.1 uncultured Chloroflexota bacterium
GAGGATGACTATCTTCGCACAGGGACAGCAGAAGCTTCCCACAGTCTCTCCAGTCACTCGGCCCTCCCAGGTTTAGTGTACACCTCTTGCTATTCAAATGTTAAGGTGCTGTCCCTGCTCTCAGTATACAAGCAGTCCCCTCCACAGCCCGCTGTCACTGCGAGCCTGCGAAGCAGTTCCCTCCGCCAGCCCTGTCACTGCGAGCCTGCGAAGCAGTCCCCTCCGCCAGCCCTGTCACTGCGAGCCTGCAAAGCAGTCCCCTCCGCCAGTGCTGTCACTGCGAGATTGCGAAGCAGTCCCCTCCGCCAGTGCTGTCACTGCTAGCCTGCGAAGCAGTCTCCCCTCCAGCCGGAGATTGCTTCACTCCGTTCGCAATGACAGGGTTTGTGGACCCACCCGCCGGCAGGGCTCCTATGGAGAGCCCTGCCCACGGTTGATCTCAATCCACGGGATGTAGCGCAGGTACGGCACCTTGGTCGAATCGACCCAGGGCAGGTACTGGTAGAACCCGCTCACCACGTTGACCCGGAAAGGACCCAGCGTCGCCCGGTTCATCCCGGCGTCCGCCGACAGCAGATACAGGATATACTCCCCTATCAACCGCGGCTTCAGGTCAAATCCCCAGGATCCTGGCTGGTCCGGATCCAAAACCGCTGGCTGCAGCACCTGGTTTCCCACCGGGTCGATCACCAGCGCCTGCACCGAGCTTGAGCTGCCATCCACCACTTGCCCGCTCAACACCCGCAGTGTGTCGGTGATGCGCGCCGTTTGCATATTGCTCAACACATCAATGCGCGGCGCAACATTGTCAACTACCAGGTTCAGCGCCTGCGGGTCTGAAGAGTTCCCTGCCGCATCCACCGCCGTCAGCGTCAGCGGATAGGGCAGGTAGTCCAATCTTTCGGTATCGACACGCGGCAGGTCCAGGCTCCAGAACCCTGAGCCGCCCTGCGGCAGCGCCGCAGAGTGCAGCACCAACCGCCCACCCAGGTACTGCCCTTCATCTTTCGCTGGATGCAGATCGCACACCACCAGCGTCCAGCTTCCCGCCGGGCTTTCCCCGGCCAGGTTTTGCAGTGGTTCAGCAGGCTTGCGCCGTTCCTGGAACAGCGGCGGGTTCAGCGTGTGGCTCTGCCAGTCATCCACCGCCGTCTCGTCTGCCATATCCGTCAGCAGCAGGTTATAGTTCTGCGCCGCCACCGCCCCTCCTGGCTCGATCAGCTTGACCTGCTTCCCCGATGGCGACCACAGCCGGGCGGCGACATCGCTGCGGAACGGGTGCTGCACCACCAGCCCAACTTCTATATTTACCAGCGGCTGCGTCTGGGTAACCTGGAAGGTGCGCCAGATGCCGCTGGTCCCGGGGCCGCAAACATCCGCAGCCTGGACGCCGTTCGGGGCCGCACCTTGCGCCTCCCCCTCGATCGGCGTTGGCGCATCTGGGACATCTTCAAACATCACGCTCTCCTGCGGCAGCAGCGCCGGGTCCACCGTAACCGACGCCGGTCTGCAGTCCCCCTCTGCCAGGCAGATCGACACCTGGGAGACCATGTCATTGTCTTGTGAGATGCCGCTTACCGCCAGCCCGGGCAGCCCCAGCGTCTGGGAGTATGTTGCATCGACCGTCACCTGCGGCGCAGTCCGGTCCACTACCACCGTTTGCCATGGCGTCCACAAGCTGCTGTTGCCGGACGAGTCGGTCGCCCGCACGCTTAAGTCCACCATTTCCGAAGCATACCCGCTCAGGTCCAGGCTGCAGCTCCACTCGTATTTTGATCCATCCATGATGGTGCATGATCCGTTGAGCTGTTCCCCGGC
The DNA here is from genome assembly GCA_903871905.1 of uncultured Chloroflexota bacterium. Lineage (GTDB taxonomy): Bacteria > Chloroflexota > Anaerolineae > Anaerolineales > UBA4823 > CAIQIV01. The sequence goes on from CAIQIV010000017.1 coordinate 1,819, forward strand.
TGGTCCCTGCCCGCGCAGTTCAATCAGCTGCAGCGGAGTGTCATCCAGCGAGTACCCCTGCACCTGCACCAACCCGGCTTTTAGCGAGGGGGGCGGCACCAGGCTGGAGTTGGGCGCCTGGTTGTCCACAGAGTACAAAACACTCATTTCCCCCAGCTTCTTATCCGCCATCAGTTCAGGGATGGTGCAGGTTTGCACTGCCGCCTCCCCGATGTCGGCTTTTTCAAACAGGCTGGCTCTCACCCATCCCACCTGGGACTGGGTGGTGACGGCGGTCATGGTAAACCAGCCGCTGCTTCCTGCGGGGATATCCCCCATACCCACCAGGGCGCAGTCCTGGTTCCACCGCATGCCAAAACTATCCGCTTCCATCACCGCATAAACCTCGTCAAGGTCCACTGGCAGGTCGTTGCGGTAGTAAATTGAATAGGTCACCACCTGGCCTACCAGCAGCGGCGCGGTCTTGAGCCCCATGACCTGCGCCAGGGATTGGCGCAGGGCGTCGGCTGGCTGCTGGTCTGCATGGCAGGCCAGGGTTCCCGGGTTTGCCGGGCAGTAGACATCTGCCAGCCACTGGTTGTAGCCTGCAGCGTAAGGCGCAAATGCGCTCTCCCAAACGTCTGGATCGGATGCAGGTCGTGGCAGCGCCAGGCGCAGGTCATCATCGGTAGAAGAGATTTCCGCTCCACCCGGATTGGATTGGATTTCTAGCAGCAGCCTGCCGCCGGGCAGGGTGCATCCACCTTCATCCAGGTTCACCGTCGCCGCGCTCGTCAGCATAAAGCGCTGCGGTTGATCCACCTCCACCGCCCCTTTCACCACCAGCCC
>CAIQIV010000018.1 GCA_903871905.1 uncultured Chloroflexota bacterium
GTGTAGTGAATATCCATATCTTTTCCTCCACGCCGGTAAGCCGCCGGGGTCATGCCCAGCTCATGCGCCGCCTGGCTGTACAACTGGCTGCTCGAGCCGTACCCTGCAGCGTACAGCGCCTGGCTTACCGGCTGCCCGCCCTGGGCGTCATCCACGGGGCGCACCAGCTCCTTGAAGCGCTGCACCCGCCGGGCGGCGGCATACTGCCGCGGGGTCAACCCGGTGACCGATTTAAACACGCGGTGAAAGTGATAGGGACTGACCCCCACCTGGGCTGCCAGCTCCTCCAGGGAAAGCGGGCGCTCCGCCGCCTCGATCAGCGCACACGCCTGCTGCACCCACTCTGCCTGCGGCTCAAGCAGATCGCGCGGGTGGCAGCGCCGGCAGGGGCGATAGCCGCCGGCCTCGGCCTGCTCCGGGGCAGCAAAAAACACCACCTGCTCCCTCCCGGCCCGCCGCGCCGGGCAGGCCGGCTTGCAGTAGATGCCAGTTGAGCGAATACCGTAATACACCACGCCGTTGTAGCGCGGGTCGCGCCCCAGGAATGCCTGCCAGCAGGTCTCGTCGTCGGGAAAAGCTTGCTGAATCGTTTCGTTCATTTCATCACCTCGGCCCCATTGTAGCCGGGCGCCGGGCTTGATTCTATCCGATTCTTGCGCTGGTTGTCTTCTTTCTGTTCGTTCTCATTGGAGTAACTCGCATCCAGAATCTGAACTGGGGTAAGCACATCGATTTCCTCTGGTTTCAGTTTGAGAATTGCTGATTCTTTCACAATCTAGTCGTATCAGCAAATAGACAGTGATATAATCACGCGATGTAATTTCAAGTGTACGATCTGGATAGATGTAGTAAAAATAGTGATATAAACACGCATCATCTGCAGTAAGTTTTCTGCCATTCTTCGTGCTGTTTCTGGCTGAAACAAAATAGAAAGGAGGCTATCTATGACTTCAGCGTTTCCAGCAAAAGAGGGGACCCTCCCCTTCAAAGGCTACAACACCTGGTACCGTATCGTGGGAGAGAGCGAGGCGCCGGGAAAACTGCCCCTGGTCTGCCTGCACGGCGGGCCAGGCGTCGGACATGATTACCTCGAGCCGCTGGAGGCGGCAGCAGGCACCGGCCGGCGGGTCATCTTTTACGATCAGCTTGGCTGCGGAAAATCCGACCAACCGGATGCTCCGGAGATGTGGACCCCTGAGCTTTATGTGGAGGAGATCAATGTTGTGCGGGCGGCGCTCGGGCTGGACAGGATCCACCTGCTCGGCCAATCCTGGGGCGGCATGCTGGCCATGGAGTACGCCCTCACTCAGCCTGCCGGGCTGGCCTCTGTGACCATCGCCTCGTCACCCTGCAGCATGACCCTGTGGGTGTCTGAAGCCAACCGGCTGCGCGACCTGCTCCCGGCAGATGTTCAACAGACCCTGCTGGCGCACGAAGCGGCTGAGACGACCGATAGCCCGGAGTACCTGGAGGCCATGATGGTGTTTTACAAACGCCACGTGTGCACCCTTGACCCCTACCCGGATTACGTCAACCGCACCTTTGCCAATGTCGGCCAGGTCTACCTGACCATGAACGGCCCCAGTGAGTTCCATGTGATTGGCACCCTGAAGGACTGGGACATCACCGCCCGCCTGCCCGAGATCCGCGTCCCCACCCTGATCACTTCCGGTCGCTATGATGAAGCTACCCCACTGATCGCTGAGACGGTGCAGCGCGGCATCCCTGGTTCAAAATGGGTGATCTTTGAACATTCGGCGCACATGTCGCACGCCGAAGAGCCCGAACGATATATTCAAGTCCTGGATGAGTTCCTGACCGAGGTCGAAAGCAAAAGCTGAAGTCAGATCAAGCAAATGATTCAACCTCTTGCCAACAGGCAGCCGCCCGGCGAGAGGCCGTAGTCAGGCCAATAGTTTTGAAAGGAGAAGAGAGGATGACCAAAAAATACTTTATTACCCGCCGAGACTTCTTGAAAGCCAGTGGGGTTGCCCTGTCCGGGGCTTTGCTGGCCTCGTGCACCCCCCAGGCAACTCCGCCGGCCCCCGCTGCATCGCCAACCTTCACGCCGGTGCCCGTGCTCACCAAGACCGGGCCTAAAGGCGTGATCCGCGGCTACTCATCCGAGGCCTTCGTAGGCAACTTTGACCCCACAATGCACGTGTCGGCTGCCCAGTACCACGCCGAGTGGAACTGCTTTGACCAACTGCTCAACTTCGACCCTCTGACCATGGAGTACAAACCCGGTCTGGCATCCTCCTGGGAGCGCACCGACCCCACCACCTGGAAGTTTATCCTGCGCAAGAACGTCAAATTCCATGACGGCTCACCCTTCACTGCCGAGGCAGTCAAGGCCACTATGGATTATGCCACGCGCCCGGACGGTCTGAAAATCGGGGTGATCTGGCCATACGCCCCACAGGTTGAGATCGTCGATGATTACACCATTAATATAAAACTGCAAAAGCCGGCCGGCTGGTTGTTCGATCGCCTGGCCAGTGAAATGATCCTGGCTGTAGATGATATCAAGAACCCGGATCGCATGAAAAGCAAGCTCAACGGTACCGGACCCTTCAAGATGATCTCCTTTGAAGGAGAAGAGTTCACCTACGAGGCGAACGAGGATTACTGGGGCGGTGTGCCCAAATCGGCAACCTACAAGTACAAATACGTCCCCGACCCCTACACCCGCCTGGCTGGCCTGCAAACCGGCGAGGTAGACTACCTCGAGCGCATGGAACCGGAACACGCCACCATCGTCAAAAAGGACCAGGGACTGGTGCTGGTGGAAAAGCCCTGCATCGAGCTGAAATACCTGCATTTCCACTGCACGCAGCCGCCGGTGGACAACAAACTGGTACGCCAGGCAATCTCCTGGGCGGTTGATTCCGCTACAATCATCAAGGACGTCATGGAAGGCGCAGCCAGCGAGGCCGGCTGCTTCGTTTCCCAGGTTTCCTGGGGCCGCGAGGTTGTCCCACAGGCAATAGGCTACAACCTGGACAAAGCCAAGGAGCTGCTTGAGAAGGCCGGCTATCCTGGCGGCAAGGGCCTGCCGGAGATCAAGTATGTCTCCTCCACCGGCTTCTATCCTAAGGCCAAGGAAATCTCCGAATTCATCACCCAAACGTTATCTAAGATCGGGATCAACTGCTCGCTGCAGGTATTGGAAACCGGCGCCTGGTACACGGCCCTGTCTGAAGAGACCGGTATGCACGTCATTGACGGCGGTTGGCTGGAAGTAGGCATTGACCCGGACCTGTTCCTTATGCCTATCAACCATGACGGCCTGTGGAACTTCTACAAGAATAAAGAGAGCCAGGCCCTCATCGAAAAACAGTCGCAGGAACCCAACCCCGACACGCGCCTAAAAATTCTCAAAGAAGAGGTGTATCCGCGCCTGTGGGACGATCAGCAGGTCCACCCCTACATGAACACCACCCTGCAGGCCGCCTACCGCAAGCAGGTCAAGAGCCTGGAGATCATGCCGAACTATAACTACTACCTGAAGGATGTCGTCGTCGAAGAAGGATAATCCCGATTTCCGACCACTTGACAGGAAAAACCGTGAGGGGCAGTGTGCCAGCTGGACTGGCATACTGCCTCCACAGGATCACTTCCCCCTGGCGCCTCCCAGAAGAATAAAATTTTCTGGGAGGCGGCGGGTGGTTTTGTCCGGCGCACAGCCGCTCTAAGAACCTGGAGGTTATGGCGTGTACATCTGGATACTTCGACGTATAGGCTCAGGAGTGATCGTCATCATCTCGGTGATGGTGATCGTCTTCATGCTGCTGCGCATCTTGCCTGGCGACCCGGTGGCGCTGATTGCCCCCAATGCCCGTCCGGAGGAAAAAGAAAAGCTGCGCGAAAAACTGGGGCTCAAAGACCCGCTGCCGATCCAGCTCTTGCATTACGTGAATGGGCTGGCTCACGGTGACCTGGGTGATTCGGTCTATTCAGGCGGCAAACCGGTTGCTACATTGATCAAAGAAGCCTTTCCAAATACTGTGCGCCTGAGTTCGCTGGCGTTAGTGTGCTCATATCTCCTCTTTTTGCCTTTAGGACTGCTGGTAGCACTCAGGAAAGGCACGGCGATCGATCGCGCGGTGTCCTCGATGGCAGTGATCCTGCAGTCCTTTCCCAGTTTTTGGGTAGGCATCCTGCTGATCGCCATCTTTGCCGTTTACCTGCAGTGGTTCCCCGCAGTGGGCTATAAAGGGCCAAAATACCTGGTCCTACCAGCCATCACCATCGCCCTTTCGCTGATCGCCACCATCATCCGCACCACACGTCTGAATATGATCACCATCTTGATGCAAGATTACATCAAGGCCGCACGGGCGCGCGGCGTTGCAAACCATGCAATCATCTATAAACATGCCCTGAAGAACGCTTCCCTGGCCATCCTGACCATGTTTGGACTGCAACTGGGCGCCCTGTTAAGCGGCGCCATGGTCGTGGAATGGGTCTTCGCCTATCCCGGCATTGGGCTGCTGACCATCCTGGCAGTGGTGCGGCGGGATTATCCGCTGGTGCAAGCGCTGGCAATTCTGCTCTCTGCGCTATTTGTGACCATTAATATCATTGTCGATGTGACCTATACTGTGGTCGATCCCCGCCTGCGCAAAGTTAGCAGCAACTGAACCTGCAAGGAAAAATCCATGACCACACTTTCAGTTGCTCAAAACTCTCCTGCCGTGCAGACCAAGAAATTTTGGACTTTTGTTAAAAAGAATAAGACCTTTACGATTGGGTCCATCATCATGCTGATCGTCCTGGCCTGCTCGATCGCCCCCGGCTTGATCGCCCCCCTGGACCCCTATGAACAAGCCCCGGCTGACCGCTATATTCCCCCCTTCTGGATGGAAGGTGGCAGCATGGAGCACATCCTGGGAACCGATTCGCTGGGACGGGATCTGTACAGCCGCACCATCTGGGGCTTCCGCCCTTCCGTGACCATCAGCATCCTGGCCGTGCTCATTGCCGTGTCCTTTGGGCTAATCGTGGGCATCACCGCCGGGGTAATAGGCGGTCGGCTAGGCGGTATCTTGATGCGCGGGGTAGATATCCAGATGGGCATCCCCATGATCGTACTGCTGATCACCTTCCTGTCGGTGCTCCCGCACGGGGTCTTCTCCCTAACCATCGTCCTGGCACTGGCTACCTGGGCACCCTACGCCCGCTCCATCCAGTCCAGTGTGATCCACGAGGTCAACTCAGACTATATTAAAGCGGCGCGCGTCATGGGCGCCAGCACTGCGCGCATCGTCTTCAATTACGTCAGCCGCAACATTGTCCCGGCAGTAGCAATCAGCGCTACGGTGGATATCGCCAACATCATCATCCTTGAAACGCTGATGGACTTCTTTGGTCTGGGCATCCAGCCACCCACGCCAACCTGGGGGACGGTGATCGCCGATGGTTTCCGCTACATCGTCACCGCCTGGTGGGTACCCACACTGCCCGGGTTCTTCGTCTCCTTCACCGTTCTGGGCTTCACGCTGTTCGGTGACGGCATCGCTCCTTTCATTGACCCGCGGCAGCGCGGCAGATAGTCACTGCCAGGACAGGTTGATCCAATGAACACACACACAAACATACCCCCAGCACCCATTCCCTCCAGGCTTTTATCGGTGCGCAACCTGCGCACCTGGTTCTACCTGGATGAGCAACGCATCATTAAAGCGGTGGATGATGTGAGCTTTGATTTGAACCCCGGCGATACACTGGGCATTGTTGGCGAAAGCGGATCGGGAAAAAGCACCGTGATGGCCTCCATCATTCGAGTTGTGGATACACCTGGCCGCGTGGTCGGGGGGGAGATCCACTTCAAAGGTCAGGACCTGCTCAAACTGCCCGACGATGAAATGCGTCGCGTGCGCGGCAAGAATATCGGTATCGTCTTCCAGGATCCGACAGCCTCCTTAAACCCACTCTTCACCATCGGACAGCAGTTGAGCGAGGCAGTGAGCATACACGAAGACCTGGACAAAGCAGCAGTGAATGAGCGCGTGCATAATATCTTACAAAAAGTGGGTATTGAGGCCACCCAGGAAAATCTGAATAAGTACCCGTGCGACTTCAGCCCCGGCTACCGCCAGCGGGTAATGATTGCCATGTCCATCCTGTGCCACCCTGACTTGATCATGGCAGATGAGCCGACCACCATTTTAGGGGTCACCGTCCAGGCTTGGATATTGGAGTCACTGCGGCAGCTACAGGAAGAATTAGGGGCTGCGCTGATCATGGTCACCCATGATTTCGGTGTGGTCACCCAGATGGCCTCCAAGATCATGGTCATGTATGCCGGGCATATGGTGGAACTGGCGGACAAGCGATCCATCCTGATCAACCCCCACCACCCCTACACGCTGGGACTGATCCGCTCTGTGCCGATCATCGAAGCGCGCCGTTCTCGGCGGCTGAAGGTGATCCCCGGGTTCCCACCCGATATGGTCAACCTGCAGCCCGGCTGTCCTTTTGCTCCACGCTGCGAGCGGGCCTTGCCCGAATGCACACAGGAACGTCCACCACTGGTGGAGATATCTCCCAGCCATTGGATAGCCTGTTTTGCCCCCATTGCGGACGGCGAAGTGGATATTCTCAGCGAGTTAGAAGCCTAGCCCGCCGCAAACCAAACGTCCCAGACCCGGGCGTCCTGGAACAAGCAACCTGAAAAGGTGAAAACCATGCCTGAAGAACTACTTAAAGTTGAAGGTCTATCCAAATATTACCCGGTCCACGGCGGGCTGTTTTTGACCAAAATAGGCGACGTTAAAGCGGTCGACCAGGTCAGTTTTTCAATCTCCCCCGGCGATACCATGGGCTGCATCGGGGAAAGCGGCTCTGGCAAAAGTGTATTGCTGAACCTGCTGGTACAAATGGAAAAGCCCACCACAGGCAGCATCCGCTTCCTGGGCCAAGAGCTAAAGAACATGTCTGCCGATCAACTGCGGGAATTCCACCGCCAGGTCTCCATGGTTTTTCAAGACCCGGTGGGTTCGCTGCACCCCCGTATGACCGTAGGCCAGCAAATTGGCGACCCGCTGCTCATCCACAACCTGGTCGGACGCCGCAACCTCAAGGATAAAGTTGCCCAACTGCTTACCGCCGTTGGCCTGGACCCGGAAATGGCAGAGCGCTATCCCCACCAGTTTAGCGGCGGGCAGCGGCAGCGCATTGGCATCGCCCGCGCCCTGGCCTTGACCCCCAAGTTGATCTTGATGGACGAGCCTGTTTCAGCACTGGATGTGTCCCTGGCCGCCCAGGTAATCAACATGCTGCTCGACCTGCAGGAAGAGTTTCACCTCACTTATTTCATCATCGCTCATGACATGGCGGTGCTGCGCCAGATCTGCACCAAGGTTGGTATCATGTACGCCGGACGTTTTGTCGAATACGGCAGCAGCGAGATGATCTATTCTAGCCCGCTGCATCCTTACACCCGCGCCCTGCTGGATGCCGCGCCCAGCCTGATGCGTAACCTGCGAGAGGAAAAGTCTACCATCCTGCCGGGCGAATCACCAGACCTGAGCCGCCTGCCAAAAGGTTGCTATTTCCACCCGCGCTGCGCCTATGCGCAGGATATCTGCCGCCAGGCCCCACCACCGCCCAAACAGACCGAGTCCGGACATTTCGTGGAATGCCACGTTTTTCCCTAACCCTACCAAACTGATTCCCCCTACCATTTACGGCCAGTGCAGGCGCCGCCTAGTGCTGCACCTGCACTTTATTTAATCATTTTGATTCCTGACAATTTTGTAATGTTATCAGCACAATTTAATATGATATAGTAACTGCGGGTACCCCATGAGCCAGTTCTCCCGCAGTTCCTTTGCGCCGATCCTGTATGGCGCGGCTGTCCTGACGGGGATCATCCTGTTTGCCAACCTGGCAGAGGTGATCTTCATCCAGGATGAAACCACGCGCCTGGTCTTCATTGACCTGCTTTTCCCCATCATCAACCTGCTGGCAGCCGCGGCCCTGCTCTTTGCCGCTCTGCGATCCAGGGTGCATTCGCACCGCCAGGCGCTCGCCTGGGGCGTGCTGGCCCTGGCGCAGCTGTGCTTCACCACAGCCGACACGCTGTGGGCCGTGCTGGAGATTGGGCTGGGGGAGCTGCCCTTCCCCTCCATCGCCGATCTCTTTTACCTGCTCTTTTACCCGCTCTTCCTGCTTGGCATCCTGCTGCTCCCCATGCGCCGCCTCACACCAGACGGCTGGCTCAAGGTCACCCTGGACATGAGCATTGTGATCCTGATCTGGAGCTTTTTACTGGTGCCGCAGATGGCCGCCGGGGCGGGCGACCCGCTGATCAACCAGCTGGTCACCCTGGCTTATCCTGTAGGGGATCTGCTGCTGCTGTGGGTGCTGCTGCTGCTGCTGCACAGCATCCCTGATGGAAAGAATCACCAGCCCCTGGTGCTCATCGCCATCGGGGTCGGGCTGATGATCATCGCCGATTACATCTACGCCTACCAGGCCCTGCAGGAGACGTATGCCAGCGGCGGCTGGCTTGACCTGTGCTGGACCATCACCTACCTGCTGTTCGCCTGGGCCGGGTTATGGCAGGGTCTCACCGTGCAGCCCGCAACCCCCGAGGAGCTTGCCCCACAAAAAGGGCAGCTCCCGTACCGCAGCTTCTGGATTTCCCTCCTCCCCTACGCCTGGGTCATCCTCCCCTTCCTCATGCTGGCCTGGAGCCTGGACCATGAGCTCTCGATCAGCCAGCCGCTGCTGGTCCTGGGCGGCAGCGTGGTGATCGGCCTGCTGCTGACGCGCCAGGTTGTCACCTATCGCGAGACCCGGCGCCGCACCGCCGAGCTGCAGGGGCTGCTGGACCAGGTGCAGCGCCAGGACCGGGAAAACCGCATCCTGCTGGCCTCCATTTCGTCCATCCTGGTTGGACTTGGACCGCAGGATGAGGTGATCTATTGGAATGAGGTCGCCGCCGAGGTGCTGAAGATCCCGGCCGGGCAGGCGTTGGGCCGCGCCTTTACTGACCTGCCCATTGACTGGAATTGGGAGCCTGTGCGCCAGGCGCTGGCCGCCTGCCGCAGCACGCTGCAAAAGACACCCATCGATGAGATCCACACCAGCAAGGGCCGGTTACTGGCCGCCAACATCACCCCCATCCTTGAAGATGGCTCCGCTTCCCCCCGGCTGCTCCTGCTGGGCAGCGACATCACCGAGCGCCGGCGCATGGAACAGGAACTGGCCCAGGCGCGCAAGCTGGAGGCCATCGGCCAGCTGGCAGCCGGCATCGCCCACGAGATCAACACCCCCACCCAGTATGTCGGCGCCAACCTGCGCTTCATGCACACACACCTGGACAGCCTGCTGGATGCCCTCCAGGGCTGCCAGGAGCTGGTCGAGGCGGTCCAGGCCGGGCAGCCTGCCGGCGACCTGGCCGACCGCGCCGCCCTGCTGTCACAGGAGGCCCAGCTGGAATACCTGCTGCAGGAATTCCCCTCAGCGCTCAACCAATCACTGGACGGCATCCAGCGCATCACCCACATCACCGGCGCCATGCGCACCTTCTCCCGCCCAGACACAGAACAGAAAACCAGCGCCAACCTCAACCAGATCCTGGCCGATACGCTGATCGTCGCCCGCCACCAGTGGAAAAGCCTGGCCACCCTGGCCACGGACTATGACCCGGACCTGCCCCAAATCGCCTGCTACCCGGCAGAGCTCAGCCAGGCTTTTCTCAACCTCATCACCAACGCCTGCGACGCCATCGCCGATGCCCTGCAGGACCCGCAGCGCCCCCAGCCGCCCGGCGGGATGGGAACCCTGAGCCTGTCCACCCGCGCCGCCGGCAGCGCCGCCGAGGTGCGCATCGGAGACACCGGGATGGGCATCCCGGAACACATCCAGGAGCGCATCTTCGATCCCTTCTTCACCACCAAGGACCCCGGCAAAGGCACCGGGCAGGGGCTGGCGATCGCCTATGCCATCGTGGTCAAGAAGCACGGCGGCGCGCTGAGCTTCGAGACCCAGGCTGGACAGGGAACGACCTTCACCATCCGCCTGCCCCTCCCCTGAAGACCCCGCCCGGGCCGCCCTCTCAGCCCTGCGGAACCTCCGGCGCCAGGTCGCGGTCCACCTGCTCCAGGTCCAGCAGGTGCATGCCCACCGCGCTCCAGTTTTCTCCCTGCAGGCCGGAAGCCCGCAGCCCCTGGGCATACTGCTGCGCCTCGGGCGTCCAGCCGGCGCGAGCAAAGCCCAGGTAATACACCCGCCACCGCCCCTGGGCCGGGACGATCTCCGCCGTGCGCTCCACCAGGTCGCGCAGCGCCGGGCGGCTGGACGGCTGCCCTCCCCACTTGCACTCCCCCAGGTACAGCGTGCGCTCGCTGGAGTTGATCCCCACCACATCCACCTGGGCGCGGCGCGTCCAGGCGCTGCCCACCTGGTCTGGCAGGAAGGGCAGGCGGGGCTCTCCTGCTGAACTGTCGGCAGCTGAGGCGCTGGTGCGCAGCAGCCACTCCTGGCACAGCTCTTCCCAGGTGTGCATGCCAATGAAGTCCACCATATAGCCCTGGATCTCTGCCAGCGCCTGGTCCTGCACCCCCAGGGCGAGCTGCGACTGGCGGCGGGCCAGGAAGCGAAAGTAGAAGCGCAGGAAGGGATCGGTGATGGCATGCCGCCCGGAGCGCGCCTCGGGCGAGGCCGTGACCGGCAGGCGGCGCTCCACCAGGCCCGCCTCTACCAGGCGCGCCAGGTAGGCTGGCACATGGCGGTCCATCAGCCCGGTGAAGGCGGCGATCTCCTTGGGCGTGCGGCTGCCGTGGGCAATGGCGCTCAGGATGGCGACGTAATTATGCGCCTCGCTGACAAAATCCTGCAGCAGCAGGCGCGGCTCGTCCAACAACAGGCTGCTGCTCTCCAGGAACTGGCGGCGCAGGTTGTCCACCACGCTCAACGCCGGGTCAAAGCGCTCCCAGTAAGCCGGGATGCCCCCTAACATGGCGTAGACGGTCACCCGCTCCTCGGGCCCATAACCGGGAAAGAAGCGGCGGGTATCGGCATAGGGCAGCGGCGCCAGGCGCAGCAGGGCGGTGGCCCGCCCATACAGCGGCGCCTGGTAAGAAAGCAGGTGGCGCTCCATCATCCCCATGTGCGAGCCCGAGATCACCAGCAGCAGGTTGGCCTGGGAAAGCAGGTGGTCCCAGGCGTTCTGCAGCGCCCCTGCCACCCCCGGGTCAGCCTCCAGCAGGTAGGTGAACTCATCCAGCAGCAGCGCCACCCGCCCGCGCTGCGCCAGCTGCACCAGCTGTTGAAAGGCCTGGCTCCAGGAAGCATAGCTGAAAATCTCCGGGGCCGGCATCCCCGGGTTGGCGAAGTTATATAACGCCTGGGAGAAGGAGCGCAGCTGGTCAAAGGCCGAGCTGGGCTCCGCCACCCAGTACAGGCCCCGGCCCTGCGCCGCCCCCAGCCAGTGCGTCAGCAGGCGGGTCTTGCCCACCCGCCGCCGCCCATACAGGATCAGCAGCTCCGCCCGGGGCGAAGCCCACAGGCGGTCCAACAGCGCCAGCTCACGGCCGCGCCCGACAAAAGACATGCGCTGCATGACAGCCTCCTTTTAGCATAAGGATATTTAGTATAATGCATATTATGCTGTTTCGCAAGAGGTCCCTGTCTCCTCTCTGATATAATCACAATAATTTGCTCCACCAAGGGCAAATGATTCCCCGCACAGGAGGCTGCATGTCTCTCCCCAATTTATCCCAGGGCTTACCGCGTGGCTTATCCGATCAGGAGGCCGCCGCCCGCCGCGCCAGCGGACAGGGCAACAATACGGTGGTTAAAACCGGGCGCACCTACGGGCAGATCCTGCGCGAAAACGTCTTCACCTTCTTCAACATTGTGCTCTTCTCTATTGGCCTGCTGCTGCTGCTGCTGGGCGATGTGAATGATGCCATCCTGACCGCTTTCACCGGGCTGCTCAACGCCAGCATCGCCTCCTTCCAGGAGGCGCGCGCCAAGAAAAAGCTGGACCACATTGCTTTGCTCACCCGCCCCCAGGCCCGGGTGATCCGCGACGGGCAGGAAAAGTCGATCGACCCGGCCGAGATCGTGGTTGGCGACCTGCTGGTAATCGGACCGGGCGACCAGGTGCTGGTGGATGGCGCACTGGCTGGCGAGGGGCGGCTGGAAATGGACGAATCGCTGCTCACCGGCGAGAGCGACCTGATCCCCAAGCGCGCCGGGGATACCCTGCTCTCCGGCAGCTTCGTGGTGAGCGGCAAGGCCATCTACGAGGCGCAGAAGGTAGGCGAGCACAGTTTCATTAACCAGCTCTCGCAAAACGCCCGCTCCTTTGTCCCCCAGATCACCCCGCTGCAGCGCCAGGTCAACCAGGTGGTGCGCCTGCTGCTGCTGCTGGTGCTGTTTTTCGGCGTGGTGATCCTGCTGGCCAACATACGCTTTGAGCAGCTGACCCTGGCACAGAGCCTGAAGGCCGCCTCGGTCACCTTTGGCCTGGCACCGGCCAGCCTGTTCCTGATGATCGTGCTGGCCTACGCCCTGGGCGCGGTGCGCATCGCCGACCAGGGGGCGCTGGTACAGGTGTCCAACGCCATCGAATCGCTGTGTCATGTCAGCGTGCTGTGCCTGGACAAGACCGGCACCCTGACCGCCAACCAGATCCGGCTGGAGCAGATCGAGGCGCTAAATACCCCGGGCGGGCCGGCCTTCAGCCAGGCAGATCTGCAGCGCATCCTGGGCTGCTACGCCCGCAGCGCCTCGGCCAGCAACGCCACCAACGAGGCTGTTCTCAACGGCACACCCGGGGAAAAACACCTCTTCCAGCAGGAGGTGCCCTTCTCATCCAAGCTCAAGTGGAGCGCCATGAGCTTCAACGAACCTGCATTGCGCGGGACCTATGTGCTGGGAGCTAACGAGATGATGCGCCCCAGCCTGGTAGAGAACCCACGGCTGGCAGAGCTGCAGGCAGCGTGGAGCGGGCGCGGCTGGCGCGTGCTGACCTTTGCCTGCCTGCCCGAAGCCGTTCCGCTGCAGGACGCCCACGGCGAGCCCATCCTGCCCCCTGGCCTGTTTCCCATCGCCCTGCTGGCCTTCAGTGATGTGCTGCGCCCCGAGGCGCGCGAAACGCTGGCCGGCTTTAAACAGGCCGGCATCCAGATCAAGATCATCTCCGGCGACAACCCCGAGACCGTGGCCGCCCTGGCGCAGCAGGCGGGGCTGGGGGCAAACGGCGAGCCGGTGCGCCTGGCCTCGGGGGTCGACCTGGCAGAGATGGACAGCACACAGCTCTCCGCCGCCGCCCGGGAGGCCACCATCTTTGGCCGCATCACCCCTGAGCAGAAGGAAAAACTGGTGCGGACGCTCAAAGACCAGGGGCACTACGTGGCCATGACTGGCGACGGGGTGAACGATGTGATGGCCCTCAAACAGGCGCAGGTGGGCATCGCCATGCAGAGCGGCAGCCAGGCGACGCGCTCGGTGGCGGACATTGTGCTGCTCAACGACTCCTTTTCGGCGCTGCCCAAGGCTTTCCTGGACGGCCAGCGCATCCTCAACGGCCTGCTGGACGTGCTGCGTCTCTATCTGAGCAACATTGTCGCCCTGGCCATCGAGATCACCTTTATCGCCATGCTGCAGCTCGGCTTCCCCTTCCTGCCCGGGCAGAACTCGGCGATCGCCATGCTGGCCATGTCCATCCCGTCCTTTTTTCTCACCACCTGGGCGCGGCCCGGGCCGGCGGAACGCAGCAGCCTGCTGAAACAGATCGGGCACTTTGTCATCCCGGCAGGCGTCTTCATGTCGGTGGCCAACCTGATCGTCTACCTGTATTTCATCTTTTCCAGCAAGAGCCTGCCGGACGCCATGACCGCCATTACCCACGCCACCCTGCTCAATGGCCTGCTGCTGGTGATATTTACCCGGCCGCCAACCCGCTTCTGGACAGGCGGCAAAGAGCTGGACGGCGACTGGAAGCCAACCCTGCTGGCCGTCGCCATGCTGGCAGCCTTTGAGATCGCCACCAACATTCCCATCATATCGAAGTTCTACGAGATCCAGCCCCTGGCGCGGCCCCAGGACTACCTGCTGGTAGCCGGCGTCTCGCTGGCCTGGGTCTTTGTCCTGCGCCAGGCCTGGCGCGGCCGCTGGTTTGAGAAATACCTGGGCGTGGATTGGGATTAAATTTGCTGGAAGCCGCCGTGGAGCGCTCTAAGCTGTAAAGCCGCCGCGGCCTTCCTGGATGATCTTCAGGCGCAGCAGGTGGCCCTTGAGCCAGGCCCACAGGTCGCCGCCGGCCTGGTAGTAATCGTTGAGATCTTTATAGCCCTCAGGCGGGGGGCAAAAGCGCACCTTCTCGCTCAGCGCCTGCAGCACCTGGGCGCCGCGCTCCCCGGCCTGGTCGGCGTCGTAAGCCGCCAGCAGGGTCTCCACCCCCATCAGGTAAGGCCCCCAGACCGCCAGGTCCGGGCGGTTGGTGGCGCTGCCCAGGGTGCACACCGCCGCCACGTCGCGCAGCTCCTGCCAGGCGGCCAGGGCGTCAAACTCCCCTTCCACCAGCAGCACCAGGCGCGCCCCCAACAGGTCGTCCGCCATATACAGCGCCGCCGGGCGGTTGCCGCGCACCCCGCGGTACTTGTTCACCGCCCCGCAGGCCGGGCAGGGACGGCGCGCCTGGGCATCCTTCCCACAGCGCTCACAGCGCACCAGCTCCCCGGGCAGCAGCGCGATTTTTAGATACCAGATCTCGCCCGCCACCCGGCAGGGGATCAGCACGCCGCGCGCCAGGTACAGCTCGCCAAAGCGCGCCCCGGGGCTGTAGCCCAGCTCCCAGCGGTGCAGCGCCTCGTCGTGCAGGCCGCGCTGCTCCAAATAGGCGCGGGCCGCGGCGCCCTGCGGCTCCCACAGCAGGCGGCCGCACACCTCCACCGCCTGGGCCGCCTGCGCCTGCCAGGACTGCTCCGGCGGCGCATACAGCGGGCTGCCGCCTGCGGCTGCATGATCCGCGGAGCTGGACTGCAAGGGAGGGCTGCCCGCCGCCAGCAGCTCGCACACCAGGGGAAAGGGCAAAGACGGCCACAGGCGCTGGCCAAAGGCGATGGCGTCCTGCCATTTGCCATCCGTACAGCCGCGGCACAGCCAGATCCCGCCCTGCGGCTGATGCGGCTGGACGCGGAAGCGGTCCTCGCCGCCGCAGAAGGGGCACGGCCCGGCCCATTCGCCGCCCCCACTGGAGGCCACCCGGCGCAGGCTGGTCAGGCTGCCGGCCAGCGCCAGCAGGTCCACCTGGCGATTTAACTTCTCCACATCGATCAAAGTCATCTTTTCCTGCCGCTGCCCAGGATCATTTTAATGCAAGACAAGTATACCCCCTCATCCATTTCTAAGAACCAGTTCCGCTGCATTCTTACCAGAAACTGCGACATTGTAGATGCCAGATGGCCCGACCCAATGACCTGCAAGGTAGAGACCCCTCAGGAACGGGACCTTTTGCTTCCACTGCTGCGTGCTCCTATAGCTCCACCCGACTGCCGCCCCTAGATCGTTTAATGTATAGCGATGCATCGTCATCGGCGTAGCAATATCCATGGAAACGATGTGCCGGCTCAGTCCAGGAATGAGCTTCTCCGCCCTGGCGATGACCCTGCCCGCAAAATCCTCTTTCAACTTCCGATATTCTTCCGTTCTCGCCTGCTCCGGCCCGGTCGCCCAATACCCTTGGTACTCAAAGGATGCGGGGGCAACAAGCTGTATGCCAAAGAGTTGGGGATCGCCGGCTTCGACATGGAATTCCGGGAATTGGATAGAGATGAATGAACGCTCCGGGTGATCGGGTGTAAGTGCTTCATTAATATTTGCTGTATCCGTGGTAAAAATATCCATCTTGTCGAAGGTATATGCAGCCGGATCAATAGTAGTCACGAGGGAGAGGATTACAAACGTATCGGAGAGGGGGGTGGTTTCCAGCTTTTTCCGGAAATCCGAGGGGACCAACGATGGGTCGATGAACTTGTAGAAGGTCTGCCGGATATCCGCTGCCGAGATGATCTTGTTTGCGTGGACGTTTGTCCCGTTTTCCAGCACAACCCCACGGACCTGTCCTTGTTCCACTTGAATGCTGCGAACTTTTTCCCCGTAGCGGATCTCAACTCCGTTGCGGGAAGCCGCCTCCGCAAACGCCTCGGAGGCCTTCAAAGCCCCGCCTTCCGGCAGATAAGCCCGGCCTCGCAACGCAAAAGCGATATAGAGCAGCATACCGACGGCTGAGAAGTTCTTGATCGGCGCAAGCATATATAGAGTTCAACCACACTTGGGGTATTGTTTTATACCACACCCCAAACTTTTTGCTTTAAAATGCCGCAGGCATCCGAAGTTTTGGCTGCCCTGCAGCGCAGACTTCGGATGCCTGGCGATCGGATCCCACCCGGCGCGTTTCCGCTATGGCACAAGCTGCTGCAGGGCCGCCTTGACCGTCTCCATGTCCAGGCCCTGCTGGGTGCAGTAATCCTTCAACCCCATGCTCAGGGCCGGCAGCGGCCCGCCGATGACCTTCTCAATCTCCGCCTGCGGCACGCCCCAATCCAGCAGCTCCTGGAAGGTGGTCTTGCCCTTGATCGTGTTGGCGGATGAGGCAGCCGTGGCCGCCGGAGCTGCCGTCTCGGCTGGAGCCGCGGTAGTGACGGCGTCCGGGGTGACCGGGGCCTGGGTAGCCGAGACCGGCTGCTCTGCCGCCGGGGCTTGCGTGGCTGCCGGCTGGGCGGGCGGCTGCGCCCCAGGGGGCTCAACGATGTGCGCCTCCAGGTAGGCCACCTGGTCGGCGCTGAGCTGGGCGCGCTGTTTCAAGATCTCCACCGCCGGGCGGGGCAGGTAGATGTCACCCGTCACCTCAAAGGGCAGCCCTGCATACAGCGCCACAAAGTAGCGCACCGAGGTGGTGCCCACCTCTTTGCCCTGCTCTGCCGCCTCGGTGTACATCGTCTCCAGCCCCTTGAGCTGGAAGCTGGGCCCATCCACGTCCGCCGGCACGGCAAATGCCGTCTTGAGATCATCCACCGGCACTTTGAACGACTTCTCCACGTCCGCCAGGGTGTATGAGCCGCGGATATCGGCGGGGTCGTACTGCCCGGCAGCTTCGCCCTCGGTAATCACTGCCGGCGTCTTGGTGTTGATGGTCTGCCACCAGTTCATGGCGCTGGTAAAGGCGATGCCGCCAAACAAAATCACAAAGATGATCACGGCCAGGGGTTTGGCTGTCAGTTTCATTTCCTGCCTCCTGCCACAAAATCGACCGTTCCGGCAACCGGGCAGTGCGCCTCGGAGGTGCACTCCAGGCAGCTGATACACTGCACATCGCGCACCACGCTCTTCTGGCTGACCTTGATGTTCATCGGGCAGATAATGTCGCACGCCCCATCCAGCTTGCACAGCCCCTCGGTGCGCCGGATCTGGAACACACGGAACAGGTTGAA
>CAIQIV010000019.1 GCA_903871905.1 uncultured Chloroflexota bacterium
CCAGATCCTGGTCTTCGCCCTCGGGGAAGGGCTTGTCCATGAGCTGATCATCCTGCAAACCTGCCAGATACTGGCGCATGGACTGCTCGATGCGATCCCAGCGCGCCCGCAGCGCCTCCCGGTCATCAAATTCCGCCGGGTCGAGGGATCCGGGGAAATCCATACCGCTCAAGGCGCTGAACCAGGTGTTCTCAGCGCTCATCAGATGCACCACCTGGTTGCGCACCGAGCCGGAGGAGTAGCCCTCGGGTTGGATGAACAGTCCCTTGGCCAGCGGCTGAATATAAGCATCCCAGATCTTGCGATTTTCAGCAAAGTGATAGTCATAGAAATGGCGAAACGCATCTGCATTCATGTATTGTGTACCTTTGTAACTGTTCTATCAATGGTGCAATATGATATCTTATTTTATCTCAAGTATGTAGGCGTCAGGTCTATCAGGTCGCTCAGCGCCAGCAGCCCGTGGCGCAGCGACTGGAGGATAAGAAAACCCATGCCGCCTGTTGCAACCAATTTGATTTCAATCCGCATCAAATTGAATGGGGACAGATTGGCAGGATAATTCAAATTCTCGGGTAAGCGGAAGTAACTCCAGGCCACAATTTCCCAACCCATCAGGAGGATATAAACGACCACGACAACCCAGGAAAAGATCCCTGACCAGAATGCAAGTGTCTCCAACCTCTGCTGGTTCAAAGAGAGAGCGGTCACACCTGCCTCGCTGATTTGATCCGGGATGCCAGGACTGGTTTGCTCAACCTGGCTCCCCCTGAGCCGCTCCAAAAAGACCGCTTCAAAAACCAGCAGATAACGGACAGCGTACAGGACAAGAAAATAGAACGATCCCCTCAGCAGGGGATCGATGAAAGCCAGAGCGATGCCTCCCCATTCAGAAACACCAATAGGAAAACGGAGATAAGTTGAATACTCGACAACCGGCCAAACCAGCATGAACTCCTCCTGCCTGAATTTCCCGATTATACCGTGGGAGCCAGGCATTTTGGCAGGAGAGGCATAGGCACATTGGAGGGTCTGTGCCCAAATGCCAGGCCCCTACGGTAGAGGGGCGCCATGCGGCTGCAACGCTGTGGATGAAATACCGTCCACGAATGGGGCCACGAATATCGAATGGCTCACGGCCGTATTCGATATTCGTGATGTATTCGTGGACGGTTTTTCTGCCGGGGGAGGAAATCGTAGGGGTCAGGCAGGCTGGCGCTTCGACAAGCTCAGCGCGCTTCGACAGGCTCAGCGCGCCTGGCTATCTATCCGTGCCCATCTGCGGCTTTGTGGACGGTTGTTCCCTTGCAGCGGAATCGCCGTATAATTATCTCCAAATCCCACACTGACCAGCCTGGTCAAGAAAGGACGGATGAATGCCCACTATCTTTGTCGCCGGCGGCGCCGGCTTTATCGGCTCCAACTTCGTGCGCTACTGGCTGGAAACCTACCCCGAGGACCGGGTGGTCAACTACGATCTGCTGACCTACGCCGGCTGCCTGGAGAGCCTGGCCGACGTTGCCGCCCGCTTCCCCGATCGCTACACCTTCGTGCGCGGCGACATCGCCAATTCCCACCTGTGCCGCCACCTGTTCGAGGCCCACCAGCCGCAGTGGGCGGTCAACTTCGCCGCCGAGACGCACAACAGCCGGGCGGTGGTCAACCCCGGGCTGTTCTTCCAGACCAACGTGCTCGGCACGCAGCAGTTATGCCAGGCCGCCCTGGACGCCGGCGTGCCCCGCTTCCACCACATCTCCACCTGCGAGGTCTACGGCGACCTGCCGCTCGACTCGCCCGAGCGCTTCAGCGAGACCTCCCCTTACCGGCCGCGCACCCCCTACAACGCCTCCAAGGCCGGGGCCGACCTGGCGGTGCGCGCCTACCACGAGACCTTCGGCCTGCCGGCCACCATCTCCAACTGCTCCAACAACTACGGCCCCTACCAGTTCCCGGAGAAGCTCATCCCGTACTTCATCCTGCGCCTGGCCGCCCGCCAGAAGATGCCGCTCTACACCTCCAGCCGCAACCGCCGCGAGTGGCTGCACGTGCTGGATCACTGCCGGGCCATCGATCTGATCCTGCACCACGGCCAGCCCGGTGAGACCTACAACATCGGCTCCGGGCTGGAGCTGGACGTGGAGCAGATCGCCGACCGGCTGCTGGATGAGTTCGGGCTGGATTCATCGTACAAGACCTACGTCCCCGACCGCCCGGGGCACGACCGGCGCTACCTGCTCGATTCGACCAAGATCCAGCGCCAGCTCGGCTGGCAGCCGGCTATCGACTTCGACCAGGGCTTTCACGACACCGTCCACTGGTACCGCGAGCACCGCGACTGGTGGGCGCCGCTGCTCAAGCGCCTGGAGATCGACGAGGCCGCCTGGAAGTCCTGAACCCCTTGTGGATAAACCTGTGGATAAGCCTGTGCATAAAAAAAGCGGGCAGTGGAAGAGCGCTCGCCCTGGAGAAAAAACTATGAACCCTAAACCCATCAACCGCCGCGAGTTCCTCACCGTTGCCGGCATGGCCGCCCTGGGCGGCGCCGCCGCCTGCAGCGGGCAGGCCTCGCCCACCTACCAACCGGTGGCTAAAGCCACCCCGTCCGGGCCGCGCAAGCGCCTGCTGCGCCTGGCCCACCTGACCGACTTCCACATCGAGCCGGACAGCCCCGGGGTAGAGGGCATGGCGCGCGCCCTGCGTCACGCCCAATCCCAGGCCGACCGCCCGGATTTCATTCTCAACACCGGCGACTGCATCATGGACTCGCTGGGCAAGAGCAAGAACTCCACCACCGAGCAGTGGGACACCTTTAACCGGGTGCTCAAGGCCGAGCTCAAGCTGCCCATCTACCACGCCATCGGCAACCATGACGTGTGGGGCTGGGGCTGGAACTCCCCGGAGATCAAGGCCGACCCGCTGTACGGCAAAGCCATGGCCCTGCAGCAGCTGGGTCTCAAGCAGCGTTATTACAGCTTTGATCGGGGCGGCTGGCATTTCATCGTCCTGGACTCCACCCACAAGCCCAACGAGGCCTCCAAGCACCCTTATATCGGCAAGCTGGACGACGAGCAGTTTGACTGGCTGGTGAAGGACGTGGAAGCCACGCCCGCCAGCACCCCGGTGTGCATCGCCTCGCACATCCCCATCGTCAGCGCCTGCGAGTACTTCGACGGCGAGAACGAGGAGAGCGGCAACTGGGTGATCCCCGCCGCCTGGGTGCACATCGACGCCCGCCGCCTGCGCCAGTTCTTCCTGGGGCACCCCAACCTGCGCCTGTGCCTGAGCGGGCACACCCACCAGCACGAGCGGGTGGACTACCTGAACGTGACCTATTTCACCAACGGGGCGGTGTGCGGCAGCTGGTGGCAGGGCGCCTACCTGGACTTCCCGCCAGCGTACGTGCTGGTGGATTTGTACGACGACGGCAGCGCTGAGAGCCAGTTCGTCTCCTACGATTCGGCATAATGCAGACAGTAAACACAGAAAGGAAAAAGACATGAGACTTCTCACCCGGCCTTGCTCCCAATATTCTCTCCCCATTCTTCACCTGGCGCTGATCCTGGCTTTCCTGGCGGCGGTCCCCGCTTTGCCCGCCCTGGCTCACAGCCCGTCGCAGCCGGATTTTCCCCAGCAGGTGAGCAGCCCACCCCCCTCCGCCTATTTTAATCCGAACGAGGACCTCCCCGGCGCCGTGGTGGCCAACTCGGCCTGGACCACGGATACACGAAACTCGTGGAAAACCTCCTTTGTCCCTAACGAGCGCATGCGCTTTTTTGCCAGCATCTCCAATAACACCACAGCGGCACGCACGGCGTATGTGCGCATGTACCGCAGCGGCCCCTGCCAGGCAGGCAACTTCTGGAGCGGGTATAAAACCATCCCGGCCGGCAGCCTGTCTTTCTACGTGGAGAGCACGGCGCAAAACTGCCCGGGCACCTATACCTACACGGTGTATGTCACCTACAACGGGGCGACCACCAGCCGCCAGGCCGCCTTTACCATCCTGACTGCCGGCTCGGTGCGGGCGGTCAGCGCCTGGACGGCGGATGTGCATAATAACCGCAAGAGCAGCTTCAACCAGCGGGAGAAGATCCGCTTTTACGGGCAGGTGTATAATACCACCGGCCTCAAGCAGACCGCCTACCTGCGCTGGGAACACAGCGGTCCATGCGCCCGCTACGTCCCCTGGGAGGGCCAACTGACCATCCAGCCTGGCTATTCCAGCCTGCCCATCGACCAGATCCCGCCGGATGCCTGCAAGGGTACTTATTCGTTCACGTTCACCGTTTTCTATAACGGTCTGCAAACCTCGGTGAGCGTGCCGTTCACCATCCGCTGAGCCTTCGACAGGCTCAGGCTGCCTGTCGAAGCGCGGCGATGGCTGCCGTCCACAAATATTCACGCATACCCGAATGACGCCCGGCCCGGCGAATTCGGGCATGCGTGTTTTGATTCGTGGACGGCCTGCTCTTACTGAAGACTGTTTGCCGCCGAGAACACACAGCCGGCAGGTCAACGATACGCAATCATGGCAATCTCAGAAAACAGCGTGGGCAGCCCCTGCGCCAGCAAGTGCTGCAGGCGCTTGCCCGGCAGGCGCAGCCCTTCATGATAGGGCAGGCGCACAACCCGCGAGAAGCCGCACCTCCCGGTCAGCATCCGCTCCAGCGAGCGGAAGGTGAAGTAATGCAGGTGGCCGTTGTCGTACAGCTCAACCGGAGCACCCGAAAACCGGGTCAGCCCCTCGTTGCGTGAAGCGGTGGATGGGAAGCGGCCAAAGAGCAGCTTTACCCGCCGGGTGTACTTGGCCAGGTTGGGCGTGTCCAGGTAAACAAAGCCGCCTGGCTTGAGCAGGCAGCGGATGCGGCGCATGGCCCCCAGCGGGTCCACCAGGTGCTCGATCAGCGCCATCATGATCACGGCATCATACCGGCCGTACTCGCTCTCCGGCGCCGCCTCGGCGTCCAGCTCCAGCACACTCAGCCGCGGGTCGTCCAGCAGGCGGCGCACCGGATCCAGGCGTGTGACGCTGAAGTCGGTCAGCACATAACGGTTGATCGGCAGATCGGTGTGGAGCAGCGAGTTGGCCACCACGCCGGAGCCTCCCCCCAACTCCAGGATATCCCCCCCCTTGAAGATGCGTGGGAAATAGTGCATCGCCGCCTGCCAGCGGTTGACCGGGACAGCCACGGGGGAAATGACCGGGATGGCGGTCTGCTTAAGCTCATATGCATGGTCGCGGTTATAGAAATCTTTCAAATGTTCGTTGCCCATACCGCTCCTTCGGAAGAAGAGATCATCCTATCAGGCATCACCCTCATTGTACCGTAAGGACCTGTCATTTGGGCATAAACCCTCCGGCCGAGGCGAACCTGCCTGCCCAAATGCCCTTCCCGCGGCGCGCTGAGCCTGTCGAAGCGCTTTTTCCAGCCGGCCTTCGACAAGCTCAGGCTGCCTGGCATACGCGCGCTGAGCCTGTCGAAGCGCCAGTGATAGCGCCTGGCCCCTACCAAACCCCTTTCCAAAGAACGGAAGACATTAAAATTCCCTTCCTTCAGGCGCATCGTTTTTCCAAAGCGGGTGTTAACCATCCAGATAGACCTTATCATATTTGGAGGTGCCATGCGTACAAGAGTTGTGATCACCGGCCTGGGTGCCGTTACCCCCCTGGGAAGCAGCCCGGAAGCCTTGTGGGAAGGCCTGCTGGCCGGACGCTCGGGCGTCGGCCCCATCACCCTGTTCGATACCAGCGCCATGAAGACGCACTTTGCCGCCGAGGTCAAGGACTTTGACGGCCCCGCCCTGCTGGGAGCCAAGGAAGTGCGGCGCATGGACCGCTATACACAGTTCAGCGTGGCTGCCGCCCGCCAGGCGGTGCAGGACGCCGGGCTGCACATCTCCGATGCCAACCGC
This sequence comes from uncultured Chloroflexota bacterium, assembly GCA_903871905.1. Classification (GTDB taxonomy): domain Bacteria; phylum Chloroflexota; class Anaerolineae; order Anaerolineales; family UBA4823; genus CAIQIV01. The sequence continues at coordinate 5,914 of CAIQIV010000019.1, forward strand.
GACCGGGTGGCGGTGGTGATCGGCAGCGCCATCGGTGGGATGAGCACGCTGTACAAGGAGATGCAGGTGCTGTTCGAGCGCGGCCCGTCGCGCGTCAGCCCCTTCCTGGTGCCGATGATGCTGCCGGATTCGGGCGCCGCCAGCGTGGCCATCGACCTGGGGGCGCGCGGCCCCAACTACTCCCCCGTCACCGCCTGCGCCACCGGCACCGACTCGGTCGGGCAGGCAGCCGACCTGATCCGCATGGGCCGCGCCGATGTGGTGATCGGCGGCGCCGGCGAATCGGTGGTGGTGCCCATCGCCCTGGCCGGCCTCAACGTGATGACCGCCCTCTCCACCCGCAACGACGAGCCGCAGCGCGCTTCACGGCCCTTCGACCGCACGCGCGACGGCTTCGTCATGGGCGAGGGATCAGCCGTGCTGGTGCTCGAGTCGCTGGAGCATGCCCAGGGGCGCGGGGCGCACATCCTGGCCGAGGTGCTGGGCTACGGCTCGACCAATGACGCCTACCACATCTCCGCCCCCGCCGAGAACGGCGCCGGTGCGGCGATCAGCATGCAGGTCGCCCTGCGCGACGCCGGGCTGGGTACCGGCGATATCCAGTACATTAACGCCCACGGCACCAGCACCCCGCTCAACGACAAGAGCGAGACGGCGGCGATCAAGACCGTCTTTGGCGAGCGGGCTTATACCATCCCCATTTCATCCACCAAGTCCATGACCGGGCACCTGCTCGGCGCCTCCGGCGCGCTGGAAGCGCTGATCTGCGTCAAGGCCCTGGGCGACCAGCAGATCCCGCCCACCATCAACTACGAGTTCCCCGACCCGGTCTGTGACCTGGACTACACCCCCAACACGGCGCGCTCCTTGCCCCTGGAGCACGTGATGTCCAACTCCTTTGGCTTCGGCGGGCACAACGCCACCCTGGTGCTCGGGCGCTGGACCGGGAACGGCGCCGCCGCAGGTGCAGGATGAGCATCCAGGCGCAGATCACCGGCTGGGGCGCCTATGTGCCGCAGCGCATTGTGACCAACGACGACCTGTCCAAGATCGTCGATACCAACGACGAGTGGATCGTCTCGCGCACCGGGATCAGCGAGCGCCATTTTGCCAGCGAAGAGGAATCCACCGCCTCGCTGGCCACCGAGGCCGCCCTGCAGGCGCTGCAGGTGGCCGGGCTCAACCCCGTCGAGCTGGACCTGGTGATAGTCGCCTCGTCCTCCCCGGAGCATTTCTTTCCCGCCACCGCCTGCCTGGTGCAGGACCGCATCGGGGCGAACAAGGCCGGGGCTTATGACCTGCTGGCGGCGTGCAGCGGCTTCGTCTTCGCCCTGGACGTGGCGGCGCAGGCCATCCGCAGCGGCTCGATCCGTTCGGCAGTGGTGATCGGCGCCGAGACGCTCACCCGCTTCCTGGACTGGACCGACCGCAACACCTGCGTGCTGTTTGGCGATGGCGCCGGGGCGTTTGTGCTGCAAGCCAGCGACCAGCCCGGCGGCGTGCTGGCCTCCGCCATCCACTCCGATGGCTCAGGCGGCGAGCTGCTGATCCTGCCCTCCCCCGGCAGCCGCCACCCGATGAACATCCAGGCCCTGGAGGCCAGGCTGCAGTATGTGCAGATGAATGGGCGCGAGGTGTTTCGCTTTGCCACGCGCGCCCTGGGCCAGGTGGTGCAGGAGTCGATTGCCAAAGCCGGGCTGAAGCTGGAAGACATCCAGTGGATCATCCCCCACCAGGCCAACATGCGCATCCTGGAGGCGGCCGCCAAGAACCTCAAAGTGCCTATGGACCGCTTTGTGATCAACGTCGACCGCTACGGCAACACCTCCACCGCCTCCATCCCGATTGCCGTGGTGGAAGCGGTGCAGGACGGGCGCATCCGCCCTGGCGACAAGGTGGTGTTTGTCGGCTTTGGCGCCGGGCTGACCTGGGGGGCGGTCACGGCGCAGTGGAGCGGGCCGCTGGCCCCGCCGCGGCGTCACGCCCCAACGCCGAAGCTGATCCGCCTGCTGGCCGGCCTGCGTTCGGGCCTGCTGCGCCTGCTGCGCCGGCTGGACGCCGTGGTGTGGGGCCGCATGCAGAACTGGGGGCAGAAAGGCCCGCCAGGGGACGATTACCTGCCCTGAGTCGGCATCTTTTAAGACCATTGCGCGCCGGCGTGGTGAACCGGCGCATCGCCCCGGCGCCCCCGGCTGGCGCTCCTGCAGGGGAGCCCGGCCTGGGGCGGGGTGACGGCAGGGCGCAGCGGAGAGCATACTTTTCCCGCTGCGCCCTGCCCTTTTTCACGGCCGGTATCCCCGGACAGCGGGAAACGCCTGCCCGGTTGAGGGATACCTGCTTCTAATTTTTAGTCCAGGATAGGCGGTCCCTTCGGCCGGGAATATTCCAGCACGCACTACGGCGGGCCGCCCCTACAAAAAATACGCGTGGGTTATTCCATCTTTCCGAGCCACCCCCTGCGCTCCACCCATTTTGTCAGCTCCAACACCGGTACGATGGTAAAAGCCAACCCGATGATGATGGCCCAATCAACCCCTGGTAAATAATAAGTGCCAAACGCTTTGTGCAAGAAGGGCACATAGATGATCGCCAGCAGCAGGGCAACCTCCCACAAGATCGACAGGTTCAGCCATTTATTGGCCAGGGGCTGGTGCAGCACGGAAAGCCGGTCGGAGCGATAATTGTAGGCTTTAAAGAATTGGATCAGCACCAGGGAGACAAAAGTCATCGTCATCGCCTCGGCCTGGCTGCGCCCGGAGTGGATGGACCAGGCGAACAAACCCAGGTTGACCAGTGTGGACCATAACCCGCCAATCACCATCAGCATCACTACGGGGCGGGTGAAAATTCCAGTGCGTGGATTGCGCGGTTTGCGCTTCATCAAGTCGGTTTCAGGCGGATCGACAGAAAGGGCCAGCGCCGGTAGGCCGTCGGTCGCCAGGTTGACGTACAGGATCTGCACTGCAGTGAGGGGTAAAGGCAGGCCCAGCAGCGCAGACCCTGCCATCAGGCCGATCTCACCGATGTTCGATGACAACAGATACATCAGATATTTCTTGATGTTGCCAAATACACCCCGCCCCTCTTCCACTGCGGCGACAATGGAGGCGAAATTATCGTCAGTGAGCATCATGGCAGCCGCCTCCTTGGTCACATCGGTGCCGGTGATCCCCATGGCAATCCCGATATCCGCTTTTTTGAGCGCCGGGGCGTCATTCACTCCATCCCCGGTCATGGCGGCAATATGCCCAAGCGACTGCCAGGCAGTGACCACGCGCAGTTTATGGGAGGGCGACACGCGTGCATAAACACTGATCGCCTCCACCTCACGGTTCAGTTGGTCGTCCGGCATTTCTTCTAGCTCCGCGCCAGTCACCACGCGCCCACCGTTGTGCAGCAGGCCGAGCTCACGCGCCACCGCCTGGGCGGTCACCGGGTGGTCGCCGGTGATCATCACAGGGCTGATCCCGGCCTGCTTGCAAATTTCAATGGCGCTGCGGGCCTCCGGGCGCGGCGGGTCGATCATCCCGGCCAACCCCAGGAATGTCATCCCACTCTGCGCAGTTTCAAGCGTGGCGCCTGGCTTCTCGGCAATTGCCAGGACCCGGAGCGCTTGCTCAGCCATTGTGTGGGCTGCACCCAGGATCTGGTCGCGCTTCGCCTCATCGAGCGGTTGAGGGCCATCCACTCCCAACTGGGTCTCGCACCCCATCAAAATCACTTCCGGCGCGCCCTTGGCAAAAGCGACAACCCCACCTAGGGCCTGGTGCAGGGTCGTCATGCGCTTGGTCTCGGACGAAAAGGGGATTTCATTGATCCTGGGGTAAGAGGTGTCCAGGTTGTCTTTGTGCAATCCAGCCTTGGCAGCCGCCACCACCAGAGCGCCTTCAGTAGGATCCCCCTTGATGCCCCATCCTTCGTCCTGTCCATCCCCGTTTGGGAGAAGCTGCGTGTCCGAAGCCAGGACAGCCGCGGTGAGCATCTGGATGAGAGCCGGGGGGGGGCCAACCGGTGTCCCATCCTGCAGCAAAAACTCACCGGCTGGCGCATAGCCCGCCCCGGACACGTTGATGAGCTGCTGGCCGGCGTACACTTGGCGCACGGTCATCTCATCCTTGGTCAACGTGCCGGTCTTATCCGAGCAGATCACCGAGGTGGAGCCCAGGGTTTCGACCGCGGGCAGGCGGCGGATCAGGGCGTTGCGCTTGACCATTTTTTGCACACCGATGGCCAGGGAGATGGTAACCACCGCCGGCAGCGCCTCGGGCACGACCGCCACCGCCAGCGCAATGCCAAAAAGAAGCATCTCAATGAACGGTTGGCCGCGCAGCAGGCCCAGGGCAACGATCACAGCCACCACGACCAACGCGGCGCGCGCCAGGACTGCGCCGACTCTGTCCAGGTTGTGCTGGAGCGGGGTTTTCCCTGTCTCAACGGTATCCAAAAGCTGAGCAATCTTCCCGAACTCGGTCTGCATACCCGTGGCAGCCACCAGAGCTCGCCCGCGCCCATAGGTAACCACCGTCCCGGCATACACCATGTTCTTGCGATCGCCCACCGGCAGCTCATCTGCGGGAAGCGCATGGATGATCTTGTCGATGGGAATCGATTCGCCGGTCAGGGCAGCCTCTTCCACCTGGAGGTTGACTGCCTCCAACAGCCGGGCGTCTGCAGGGATCCGGTCGCCCGTATGCAAAAGGATCACATCCCCCGGGACCAGATCCCGCGCCGGGATGCGGGTCTCCACCCCATCCCTGAATACGGAAGCCGTCGGGGCAGCCATCTGGCGCAGGGCTTCGATCGCCCGCTCGGCGCGAAATTCCTGGATAAACCCCAGGAACACCGCAAACAGCACGATGATGGCAATCACGATCGATTCAACCCCGTGGCCCAGGAGCAGCGAAATGACCGTTGCACCGAGCAGGATCAAAATCAGGACGTTCTTGAATTGTTCTAGTAAAATCTCCCAGGCCGACACGCGTTTTGCGGTCTGAATTTCGTTGGGACCTGTCTCATACAGGCGTTTTGAGGCTTCATCGCTGGTTAATCCATCCGGTTTACTGTTTAACAACTCGCAGGCAGCCTCTTGGGACAGGGAATGCCAGGCTGTATTTTGAATTTTCATTTGCTGCTCCTGAATCGTTGGTCCTTGTTCTCATCTCGAGGTGTAGCGGACTTGAAAACAAGAAAATCGAAAAGGTAAATAATTCCCGCTAATACAAACAGGGAAATCACGCCGATGAATTCTGCCGCGGCAGTGAATATCCCATCAAACCAGATCAACAATGCAGCGACGCCTGCCCCGGCGGCGGCAAGCAAGATCCCCCGCCGCTTGCGTCGAGAACGGGGCAGGGAAGATGGCTTGTGCTCCATAAACGACTTCCTCCTATCTCTTGAATGAAATTCCTGAGCATCACCGTGATCCTTTTTCGCTCCAATCCAGGCCAATGCCAGGATTGTACGAGCCAGCAGGATGCTGCCGGTTCATATGGCCGAGCCAATACACCCTGGTCAGGGGTGTGCTTCTCTGGGCGTCAATTTAGTCAGGAAGATTTTGGAGGAGGGGGAACAACAACCAGGTCAGCAGAATGGACTCTCTGATTCAAGGGTGCGATTCGAAGGGAAAAGTTCTGTGCGGCGGCTGCGTGGAGATTGGCAGCCAGCAGGTTGTCTTCGTCATCATCAAATTGTTCAGAAAGCTCGAGATTACCGAATTCCCACTGCGAGATCACAGGCATGGATACCCCGACCACTTGAGCCGCGGGGAAAATGGCCAGGCTGCCTGCGCACAGGCAGAGGATCAGGGTGGTCAAAAGGGTAGGAGGGCGGCTTTGCTGAAACATAGAAATTTTATGGTGAAACAAAAAACCACCGCCAGAATAGCGATGGTCTTGCACTGTATCTTCCAGGCAGCCGGGAAATTTCTTTCCGTGTTGACGACTGCTTATCCCGAAAAACCGGGCGGCTACTCCCCATCGGAGTAAGGATAGTTTACAGTAGGAATCCCTATTTGTCAAATCATTTTTGAAAAGAGCCAGGCTGGCAAAGCTGCCCAGGCTGAACTGCAGGGCCGGCAGCTTGCCCGGGTCCAGGGCTGGGTCGCTGGTGGTCATGTGCACCAGAGAAGTTGATGCCGCGCAGCAGGTTCTCACGACACAGGCTGCGGTTCATAGAATAATTGTCCTTGAGCTCGACGTGTGACAGCGTACCGGGCAGCACGCTTCCCAGGGCAAGATAACCCAGGCTCAGGATCTTCCTGCCGCTGGTGAGCAACCACCAGGCGCGGCGCCGGGGCAACAGCCAGCCCAGGCAGCTTACCTCTCCGTCACCTGCCTCAATTCGCCGATCAGTTCAGCCAGGAAGGGCGGGGTGGGGGCGGCATCCATGGTCGTCACGCTGCGCTCCGGGCTGTCCATGGCCGGCAGGGTAATGGTGTACACGCACAGGTCTGCGCCGGCAGCCTGGTAAAGCGGCTGCAGGGCGGCAAAATCCGGGCTGAACAGCTTCAGGCTGAGGTGCTCCAGCGCCGCGGGGTCGAGCCGGCCGGATTTCAGCACCTTGCTGCGGTCCTGCAGGTCGTAGCGCCCATCGCGGTAGATAAACAACCGCTCATCCACCCCGGCAAAGCAGCCGCTCTTGCGGAACACCACCAGCAGCGGGTGGGCCATCTCCACCACTGGGGTAACCGACGGGTAGAGCTGCAGCGTGGGCAGGGGCAGGTCCTCTGCTGTCGCCAGCGGGGTCAGCACCGGGCCAGGGGTGGGCATGGCGGAGGCGGGAGGGGCGGGCTGCTCTGGGGTGCTGGTCAGCAGCAGCAGCGGGGTGGAGCTCGGCTCAGCGGCCAGCCGGGCAGCCGCCCGGCAGCCCAGGGTGATCGCGGCCAGGACCAAACCAACCAGGAACAGGGTTCTCTTCGACATCGGCGGACTCCTCCTCTGCGTGGATAGGA
>CAIQIV010000020.1 GCA_903871905.1 uncultured Chloroflexota bacterium
ATAAGGTGAGCCCGCTGGACTTTCCGGGTATAGGATTAGTATTCCTGGATCTTACCCTACATCGAAGGGGTGTGTCCAGTTTTGGGGGCCAATCCACTTGCGCAGGACCTTTTACAAGACCACAAGTTCTGTTTATAATGGACATACGATGGGTGTCAATTACCTCCAACTCAAAACCCAGGTAAAAGAAGTCGGTGAAGCCGCGGCCGGGCAGGTGGGCGAGCGCCGGCTGCGCCTGGAGCAGGCCCTGGCCCTGCTGCACCAGTATGCCGGGCAGGGCAGCGAGCTGCGGCCGCGCGTGGAGCAGATCGCCGCCTCCTTCGAGCAGACCTTGCGCTGCGCCAGCCCGGCGCACGAGCTGCTGGATGCGCATTTCGCCCTGCCCGCCCTGCCGGCGCCGGTCAGGCTGCTGGCGGCGGACGGCTCGCAGATCGAGCCGGACCGCCACGCCGAGGTGGAGTACGGGCTGGTCAACGCCGCTGTGCTGGACCTGGTGCTGGGCGCCTCCCAGCCCGCGGCGCGAACGGTGGTCAGCCGCCTGTATTACGGCGAGCGGGTGTTTGGCGAGTTCGGGCTGCCCAGCAGCGAGATGCTGGAGCTGCAGCGGGACCTGGAAGAGCGCATCCAGCTTGCCGACCGCGCCAGTGAGCCGTTTGAGGGCTCCCAGGCGGCGCTGACCGACGGCCCGCTGGAGCTGTGGGGCGCCAAGCAGGGCCGGCAGGCGGACAGCTTCGAGCGCAGCCTGGAGGTGTACCAGCAGTCGCTGCGCGACCTGTGGCGCCTGGGCGTGGCCTACGGGGGGTACGTGGACAAGCCGGCCGCCGGCCTGGTGGTGCGCCTGCTGGAGGTGGCCCTGCTGGACCGGTCGGAGCTGGGCCGGGTGCGCGACCATCACCCCCTGGAAGGGGTGCGCGACCGGGCGGTGTTCGCCAGGCTGCTGGGGCCGGGCGAGCGCTCGGCGGTGTTTGCCCTGCAGTCCGGCTCGACCCACCGCTACCGGGAGGCGCTGGCGCTGCACTTCTTTTATCTGAATACCGGCAGGGAGGGGCGGCCGCGCATCGCCCGCGTGGAGATCCCGGCCTGGGTGGCCCAGGACGCCCGGCAGTTGGACCTGCTGCACGCCGTGCTGGTCCAGCAGTGCCAGTCCTTGAGCGCCGCGCCCTACCCCTACCTGCTGCACCGCGCCCATGAGGAGGCGGTGGTCTCGCTGCAGGATAAGGAGCAGATCACCCAGATGCTGCTGCAGGAGCTGCGCGGCCGGGGCGTCGAGGTGGATGGATTATCCAGCAAGCTGTTTTTGAAGCTGGGCAAGCGTGGAGGTTGAACGGGATGAGTGAGATCCAGATTGGGCGCCTGATGCGCTCGAACCTGACCGGGTTTGTGGTGGGCTGCCGTGTTCCACAGGTGGAGGGCATTTCCCTGGGCGCCCTGGCGCGGGTGCCCCTGGAAAACGATTATCACATCTACGGCATGATCCATGATATTCGCATCGAGGACGACGGCCTGGTGCGCCAGCTTGTTACCGCCGAGAACATCGATGCCAGCGTGTTTGCCGATAACCGGGTGAACCGCGTCACGCCGCTGGAGATCAGCCTGCTGGCGGTGGGCTACCGCCAGGGCGGCCGGGTCTCGCACCTGCTCCCGCCCCGCCCGCCGCTCAGCCTGGATGTGATCTACCTGTGCGGGGCGGAGGAACTGCGGCTGTTCACCGCCGCCGGGCGGTTTGGCTATTTCCGCCACATCCTGCGGGCGGTTGACCTGCCGGTGGGCGAGCTGCTGGCGGCGCACCTGCAGCAGGCGCACGCCGCCCACTGCCAGGCCGGGGATGCGGATTGGTCCAACCGGGCGACGCAGGAGCTGATCACCCTGCTGCGCGACGATTACGCCGCGCTGATGGGCGTGCTGAGCGCCCTGGGAGACGCCGGGCTGGAAACGGAAGGGGTGGGACGATGAACGAGGACGGGCGAGATTCACCGGTCGGGTACGTGGTCGGCGGCGGGCTGCGCGAGAACCTGCGCGTGCGCCTGACCGTGCCGGCGGACCAGGTGCAGGAGGGCGCCTTCATGGTGGTCGAGTCAGGCGAATGGCTGTATTACGGCCTGGTGACCGACCTGCAGTTGGGCGCGACCGACCCGCGCTTTGCCGACGAGCAGAGCGAGGCCCGCCTGCCGGCGCACACCGCCCGGCTGCTGCACGGCCAGACGCTGTACACCAACCTGGAGGTGCTGCCGGCGCTGATGCTCAAGCGCGGCCCGCAGCCGGGCACGCCGGAGTACCGCCATTGGCGGCAGAGGATCGAGGCCGGGCTGGAGGAGCCGCCGCATCCCCTGCCGGTGAAGACGGTGCCGCCGCACCACGCGGTGGTCAAGGCCGCCAGTCCCGGGGATATTGCCGAGATCTTCGGCAGCGCCGAGGAAAAGGGCAGCTTTGTCATCGGCTACACCCGCGAGCAGGGGCACCCGGTGTGCCTGGACCTGAAGAAGCTGGTGCAGCGCTCGTCCGGCGTGTTTGGCGCCACGGGCACGGGCAAGTCCTTCCTCACCCGGCTGGTATTGGCCGGCCTGGTGCATGCCAGCATCGCCTCGGTGTTGGTGTTCGATATGCACAACGAGTACGGCTTGGATGACATTGCCTCGGACACCGGCAAGCGGGTGGTCGGGCTGAAGTCGAAGTTCCCCAGCCGGGTGCGCATGGTGGCGCTGGGCCGGGGGGCGCAGATCCGCGGCCAGGCGCCGGACTTCCACCTGGAGATCGCCGAGCGCGACATCCTGCCCCAGGATATCGAGATGCTGACCCAGGAGCTCAATCTCAAGGAGACCACGCCGGTGACCCTGGAGGCGCTGTTTGGCTCCTTTGGCCGGAATTGGCTGACCGAGTTCAAACGCATGCGGGTTGGGGCAACCGATGAGGACGAGAATGGGAAGAAGGTCCCGGCGGGCGACAGCGTGGCCTTCTGGGCCAACCGCGCCGGGGTCAACGTGATGGCTGCCGAGGCCCTGCACTCCAAGCTCGGCCGCCTGTTCAACCTGTCCTACGTGGTGCAGAGCCCGGCGGCGGACACGGTGGGGGAGATCATCCGGGCGCTGGAGGGCAAGCAGCACGTGATCCTGTCCTTCAGCGGGCACGAGAATGACCTGGACTACCTGCTGGTGAGCAACCTGCTCACCCGGCGCATCCGCAGCCGCTGGGAGGAGCGCACCAACGAGTTCCGCGGCGGCGCCGGCGGGACGGAGCCCCAGCCGCTGGTGATCGTGGTGGAGGAGGCGCACAAGCTGCTCAACCGCGAGATGGCGGCCCAGACCACCTTCAGCACCATCGCCCGCGAGCTGCGCAAGTACTTTGTCACCCTGCTGATCGTGGACCAGCGCCCGTCGCAGATCTACGACGAGGTGCTGTCCCAGTTGGGCACGCGCATCTCCGGTTGGCTGGGGGATGAGGACGACATCCGGGCGGTGCTCTCGGGGCTGGCAGGGCGCGAGGCGCTGCGCGGCATGCTGGCGCGCCTGCAGCCCAAGGAAGAGGTGCTGCTGCTGGGCTGGGGGGTGCCCATGCCGCTGCCGGTGCGCTCGCGGCGCTACGATGACCGCTTCTGGCAGGAGCTCACCGGCAGGCCAGCCGGCGGGGCTGGCGGCGGCAAAACAAGCGGCGCGTCCGGCGGCGGGGCCTCCAGCGAGGAGGACATCCTGTCCCGGATGGGGTATTAGGCGGCGTGTTTCAGTCCGCTTTTGTGCGCCCGGCCTGGCCCTGGCTATTCCTTGTGCAGGTAAGGCAGGTACAGGCGCTGGCTGAGGCGGGCGGTGGTGAATCTGAAGGTGTAATCCGCCGCCATGGCATTGCCCGAAATGTCCTTGACCGAACTGAAGACCTTGACCGTGTATTGGGCTGATCCCGCCAGCGCCTGGTAGGGCCGCAGCACGGCAGCATTGGCGCGGCCATCATAACGTATGGCGCTCGGGACAGCCTGCCCCTGGCTGTTGGTAAGTTGGATCGATGTGTTGGTCAGGGTGGCGGCGTCCATCGCCTTGGTGAACCAGATGTCGATCTCGGGTGGATACAACATCCCGTAGTCATCGGTGTAGACTGCCGTAGCCCCAATGGGCACCTCGCTCTGGTTGGCGCTGGGGCTCGTCCAGCGCACTGCCGGCGGCGTGGTATCGTTGGGGGAGGGGTCGACGATGATCTGCACTTCCGCCTCCGGGCTGGCGCCGGCGGTGCTGCTCACCGTGAAGCGGAAGCTGTCTTCGCCGGTGAAGTTGGCCGGAGGGGTGTAAGTCAGGTTGGGTGCAGCGCCGCTCAGCGTGCCTTTCAACGGCTGGCTGGTGACCTGGTATGCCAGCGGGCTCCCCGTAGCGTCTACCCCGTGCAGCGTGATCGCTGCGGCTGTCTGCGCCGGGGTATGCACAGATTGGGCCTCGGCGATCAGCGGTTGGACGATATTGACCACGGCATTGGTCGGCGTCTCCTCCGGAACGCTGGGGAAGTGCACCACCGCCTGGTTGCTGACCACCGTTCCCGATGGCAGCCCGCCGCTCAGCTTGACCGTGAAGTGCAAAGTCCCGCTTGAACCGGGCTGTCCCTTGGGCGCCAGCTCGCCAATCTGCCACAGGATCTTGTGGGTTGGCGTGATATAGATGTAATCGCCCTCGATATCCAGTGTTGTCGGATCCAGGTAATCGCTTAACTGGTCGACGACATACACGCTGTAGGCCGTCCCGCTGCCGACGTTTTCATAGGCGATCGTGTAGCTCATCGTTTGACCGGGCAGCACATAATCCTGGGGCCCGTATTTCTCGTTCGGATCGTGCGGGATCTGGACGGTGGTGATATCGATGGGACAGATCTCACCTCCCAATCCGTCCTGGCAGGCTTTCTGCAGCAGGGCCACCCGCTCGGCGCTGGTGGTTTTCGGCGTAATCGCCTCGCACCAGGTGACGCAGCCTTTACCGTCGATGCATCGCTGGCCAAACTTGCAGTTGGGATGCTTCCATACCGACTGCGGCACCAACATGCCCAGCACGTTGCAGTAATATTCGATATAGCGAGGTTTTAGGCCCCCAAGCGAAGCACCCATTTCCCAGGCTGTCATCTCTGTAATGCATTGAGCAACGGTTTCTCCGGACTTGCAGACGTAATCTTTCATCTTTTTGGGGTCGGTGCAGGTAGCTCCGCAGTCGCGCAGCTTGGTGATCTCGCTGACCAGCGGGATCTTCTCGTTGAGCACCAACGCCGAAACTTTATTGGCGCAGTTTGTACAGGTCAGCGAGTCCTGGGTCTCGATGCATTTGACGCAGTCGGGGATAACGCTTGCCGTGCCCAGCACCGGGATGATCTTCTCAAGCATCGTTTTGCCAACCTTGTACAGCAGGCAGTTGCCCATGCACTTGGCGGTATCCCATTCCAACTGCGGCGACTGGCTGTTCAGAACGGGGGCCGGCGTCAGCCAGGTTCCCCAACCCTGTGTTTCTCCGGTTGCCCGGGTGATGGTGATCCCACCGGTGGCGTCGCGCACGGCATAACGCTGGGGATCTATCGTCAAGGCCTGGGCCTGGGCGCCCTGGTTTGAGAGGTACATCATGGCCTGGTGCGGCAGGTCGAGCAGCAGGGCCTGGGTGATCACCCGGCTGCTGCTCAGGGTATAGCGGGCGGCGTTGCCATACACGAACCCGCCTGCCAGCGCCTGGTTGTAGAGGGTGTTGAGGTCGGGGCTGGCCGAGCGCTCGGCGGCAAATTGGGCCGTCGTCAGCGCGGCCTGGTCGATAACCGTGTCGGCTGCATAGTCCAGGTAATCCTGGAGCAGGATGCCGCCGGTGGCATAATTGCTTCCCACCAGCGCGGCCATGGCGGCATCTTGCAGCCCTTCGGGCAGGCCCCATTGGTATTTGACCCGCACCGAGAGGACATCCCACTCGCCAGGAGCCAGGTCGTCCAGCTTCCAGAAAACCTCGTGGCGCTCCGGCCAGTAAATGCCGCCTTTCCCGGCCTCCACCAGGCTGGCGACGCTGGGAAGCGCCAGCGTCAGGACGGCCGACTGGATCGGGTTGGGTGTCTGGTTCAGGTAGAATACGCTGAATTCTGTGGTCTGTCCCGGGCTGACGCGGTGCGGTCCGCCAACCGTGAGCAGGGCGCGGTTGGATGTGTTCTCCCCCTGCTGTGGGCTGGTCAGCCAGGGGTTGAAGAGCACGTTGTCCGAAACCGGCTGCCCCTGCCCGCTGGGGTTGCTGGCATGGGTCGGGCCGGAGGCATGCC
>CAIQIV010000021.1 GCA_903871905.1 uncultured Chloroflexota bacterium
ACATACGGATGATTCACCGCCCACCGGTCAAATCCAAGCCCCGGTGCAGAGCTCCTCAGCCAACCAGAGCGGCCTGCAGATCAGCGGCACTGCTCAGGATGTAGGCAGCGGACTGGCCTCCATCCGGGTCCTGGCGTTATATGAGGGTGCATGGCATCCTGTAGGCTCCACCTTCACTCAGTCGCCGTTTAGTACAACCTGGGATATGTGCGCAGATGGTGTGCCGGATGGACCGGTCAGCCTGGCGCTCAAGATCCTTGACCAGCAAGGTAACGAATCGGCCCCTTTGACCGGTCTGCTCCACTTCTCGAAGAATGCCTCCTGTGCGGGAACAATCCCGGCTTGTGTGCCGACCCAGGACCAGGTAGCACTTTTCTCTGAACCAGATTTCAAGGGTAACTGCGTGGTTCTCGGAAACGGGACATATACCTCCCCCTCCTCTTTCGGAAATGTTGGAGCATATGCAACCTCCTCCATCCAGGTAGGCTCAAATGTGATCGCCACGCTGTTCATGCAGCCTACGCTGAAAGGCCGGGGTGAAACCATTATCGCGGCAGACCGGAACCTGGCTGATAATATTATCGGGGACCGGACTACCGCCTCAATGATTGTTGAGCCGCGTACCAACCTGCCGGATGCCCCACGCCTGGTCTGGCCGTCAAACTCCAGCAGCTTTCCTGCGTTCACATCGCTCAGCCTGGCCTGGGATAACCAGGATGCAGCGACGCAGTACCAGGCAGTGCTGCAAGCCGGTGAGACTTCGATCCCGACAAACTGGCAGTCAGACCCGGTCTGGCATATCGGCTCTTTTTATCCTGGGGTCTATTCCTGGAAGGTTAAGGCGCGCAACAGCCGCGGGGAAAGCGCCTGGTCATCCAGTTATTCTTTTACCATCGAAAGTGCCCCGTCCCTGGCGCCCGCCGCAGCCCAGCAAACCGCGCCTTACTCGGACACCATGGAATCGCCGGAGGATTTGTGGACGCCATCAGCAAACTGGCAGCTGAGCCAAGATCTGAACCATACTCCTGGCGGTGCTTCGAGCTGGCGGTATTCTGCGCCCGGTCGCAGCGATTACGATACCGGTGCCGCGAACTCCGGCGATTTGACTTCCGCACCTATCCAGATCCCGGCGTCTGGCGCTTTCTTTCTGCACTTCTGGTATAACTACGAGACCGAGGGGACCGGAAGGCACTGGGACCAGCGCTGGCTTCAGATTTCGGACAATGGCGGTCCCTTCGTCAACCTCCTCCAGCTCTCCGATGACCAGCCGAATTATTGGCTAAAAAGCCCTCAGCTCTCCCTGGCTGCTTACGCCGGTCACACGATACGCATGCGCTTCCACTTTGAGACACTCGACGACGCCCTGAATGATTTCAAAGGCTGGTTTATTGATGATTTCTCCATCAACGAAGCCACCGTGTCTTGTGGATCCACCCCGACCTCGGACCAGGTCATCCCTCTGAGTTTCAATGCCACCCTGCCAGGCAGCATCTGCCCCCCTGGAAAGTTTGCCTGGTATTTTTTCACCGCCGAGACCGGCCAATTTGTCCTGGCTCAGACCGCTGCCCAGTCGATTGGCTCTCCCCTGGATACGGTTTTGACATTGTACGACAGCGATGGCCTCTCCGTGTTGGCGGAAAACGACGATATGCTCACCTCGGTGCGCACCGATTCGCGCATCCTGTACCGCATCCCCGCACCAGGGACCTACTTCCTGCGGGTCAAGGCCTGGGACCACCCGGGCGGCGGCGGTGCGAATTTCACCTTCTCGATCAACCTGCTGCTCGACGACCAGCCGCCATCCGGCGTCTACCTCTATCCTGCAGATGGCAGAGGTTTCGCTTCCAGGCCCATCACTCTGAAAGTCCAGGCACAGGACGCAGTCAGCGGTGTCCAAAGAGTGTTGTTCTACTCTCATAACAATAACTGGAATTCCGGAGATTGGAGCTATCTCGGAGAAGATACAGATGGATCGGATGGCTGGAGTATGCCCTTTGATGCGACCGGCTTGGGCGGGCAGCCGGGGTATGCCTTCTATGCCCGCGCATATGATGCCGCCGGGAATTCTTACGGTTTTGGCGCCTGGAACCTGCATGCTGGAACTTCAAACTACTACCTGCCGTATATCCGGCAGTGAGTACAGGTTGCTGTGGTGATTAGTTCCAGGTGGATGGGCATCTGATACAGTTACTTTGATACCATCGCGTTCTCTGTTTACCCGTTTTCAATAGCCAGGATATTCGATAGTATAATTAAGGAAATTCTTCCAGTTTGCCGAGTACCTGCGTTGAAACTAATTATCCAAATTCCTTGCTACAATGAGGCCTCATCTCTTAGCAGCACGATCAATGCTCTTCCACGACA
>CAIQIV010000022.1 GCA_903871905.1 uncultured Chloroflexota bacterium
GATGCCCAGGGTAAACTGGTTGACGCCAACCAGGCTTTCTGCAGGATGAGCGGTTATACCCTGGAGGAATTGCTGCGGTTAAGTCTCTCTGACCTGGAGGTCATGGAAACACCGGAGGATACCGCTGCCCGCATGATGCGAATTCATGAAAACGGTTATGATTTTTT
This sequence comes from uncultured Chloroflexota bacterium, assembly GCA_903871905.1. Taxonomy (GTDB): domain Bacteria; phylum Chloroflexota; class Anaerolineae; order Anaerolineales; family UBA4823; genus CAIQIV01. Next base: position 168 of record CAIQIV010000022.1, read on the forward strand.
TGAGACCCGAAATCGGCGTAAGGATGGCAGTGTTTTTGACATAGAGGTTTCAGTTGCCTATACTGACCTCGGTGGCGGGCAGTTCATTTGTTTTGGGCGCGACATCACTCAACGAAAGCAGACCGAGGAAGCCCTGCGCCTTCAAGCCACTGCATTGAACTCAACGGTTAATGCCATTATCATCACAGACCGGGAGGGCGCCATTCAATGGGTCAACCCGGCTTTCACCCTTCTGACTGGCTATACCCTGGAGGAGGTCCAAGATCAGACCCCGCGTTTGCTCAAATCGGGTGTCCAAGCGGAGGAGTTTTACCAGCAGTTATGGAGCGCCATCCTGGCGGGGGAGACCTGGAAAGGCGAGGTGGTGAACAGGCGCAAAGATGGCGGGCTGTACCACGAGGAAATGACCATCACGCCTATGAAAGACACCCGCGGGCGTATTGAACACTTCATTGGGGTAAAGCAGGATATCACAGAGCGGAAGCGGTGGCAGGAGTCCCTGGAGCAGGATAAAGAGATCCTGGAACAGCGTGTTGAAGAACGGACTGTGGCCCTCAGCCAGGCTAACGCCTCGCTGATGCATGCCATGCGGGTCAAGGATGAGTTCCTGGCCAATATGAGTCATGAACTGCGCACCCCATTGACCGGGATACTGGGAATGAGCGAGGTGCTCCGTACGGGAATCTATGGATCTCATAACGAAAAAACGGCCTCGGCCCTGCGCAGTATTGAGGAGAGTGGTCAGCATTTGTTGTCATTGATCAACGACATCCTGGATCTCTCCAAGGCGGAGGCAGGAAAGATCGATCTGGAACTGCGGCCAGTCCTGGTGTCAAACGTGATCCAGTCCAGTCTGCGCATGGTGCGCCACACCGCTCAGAAAAAACAGCTCCGGATCAATACAGACCTGGATTCCACTGTGGATGTGATCCTGGCTGACGAACGCCGCTTGAAACAGATACTGGTCAACCTGCTCAGCAACGCGGTCAAATTCACCCCAGAAGGTGGGACCATCGGGGTGGAGGTGATTGGCAAGCAGGAGCAGCACCGGATTGACTTGATTGTCTGGGATACGGGGATCGGTATCAGCCCAAAGGATATTGAACGCCTGTTCAAGCCTTTTGTCCAGTTAGATGCCGGTTTAGAGAGACAATATGGCGGGACGGGGTTGGGTCTGTCACTGGTATCCAAGTTGGTTGAACTGCACGGCGGAAGCATTGGCGTGGAGAGCAAACCTGGTAAAGGCTCTCGCTTTATTGTCGGTTTACCCTGGCAGCGTCCAGAGACCCTTGCCTGGAAAGGGCACCTGGAAAAAGAAAAACCCGCCAAGGCGCCGCCTGTTGAGCCTTACCAATATAATCGGGTAGATCCTGACCGGCAGCAGACGAACCCACCGGTGTGTTTGATTGCTGAAGACAGTATTACAACCCTGGCATTCTTGAGGGACTTTCTCCAGGCGCGCGGCTATCGTATCCTGGAGGCTCACAACGGCGCCGAAGCTCTGCAGCGGGTCCATGAAGCCCGGCCGGATGTGGTTTTAATGGATGTTCAAATGCCGGTCATGGATGGCCTGACCGCCATTCGCTATTTGCGCCAGGATTCAAATTTTGAAACCATTCCCATGATTGCCCTCACCGCACTGGCCATGGCTGGTGATCGCGAGCGCTGCATGTTGGCAGGTGCCACGGATTACCTGAGCAAGCCCGTTGACCTGGATGAGCTGGAGATCATCCTGGAGCGGGTGGTGGTTCGCCCCGGTGGTGCCTGAACTGGGGCTGCTGCCTGCTCTCGGTTTTTAAAACCACCGTCACAAAATAAAAACGATTGACAGATGTGTACATCTGTTCTATAATCGAGGTATGGCAGAGCTTGGTCTCTTAGAACAGTTATCTTGTGATATGGATTTGGAGCCGGCTGAAGACCAGGGTGTGGGCAAAGCCAGACCTCTCACAAAGAGCGAGCGCGCCTTTATCCACAATGCCCAGCTTCCAAACGGCCGCACCATTCCCTTACTCAAAACGGTACTGACCTCTGCCTGTGAGCGCAACTGTTTTTACTGCCCATTTCGCGCGGGTCGTGATTTCCGCCGCGCCAGCTTCAAGCCCGACGAGTTTGCTGGCACTTTCATGGACCTGCTGCGCGCCGGCGCAGTCCAGGGCCTGTTTCTCTCATCTGGTATGGCTGGGGGGGGAATACGCACTCAGGACCAGCTGCTGGACTCGGCCGAGATCCTGCGCCGCAGGTATGGATTTAAAGGCTACCTGCACTTGAAGATTATGCCCGGTGCTGAAAAAGCGCAGGTTGAGCATGCCATGCACCTGGCCGACCGGGTGTCGGTTAACCTGGAAGC
>CAIQIV010000023.1 GCA_903871905.1 uncultured Chloroflexota bacterium
CACAGCTGCGGCGAAAGCACCCCGGCCGCCTGCCCGGAGGGCTGCACCCGGCCCAGGCGCTCCGGGGCCAGTTCCAGCGCCTCCAGCACCCCGGCGTCCCAGGCGCCCTGCTGCAGCGCGTACAGCTGCGTGCGCGACGCCAGGCACTGGCTGACCACCGCTTCGCCGGTCATCTTCTGCACCAGAAAGTCCTCAACCAGCAGGAACTTCTCAGCCGCCTTCCAGGTCTCGGGCTCGTTTTCCTTGATCCACAGCAGCTTGGGCAGGGTATTGATGGTATGGATGGGCATGCCGGTGCGCTGGAACAGGTTTTCACCACCAAAGCGCTCCCGCAGCCAGTCATTCTGGACCCCGGTGCGCGTGTCCATACCCAGGATGGTCGGGCGCAGGGCGCGGCCGCGCCGGTCCACCGGGGTGACCGCCTCGCCGTGCACCGAGAGGCCGATGGCGGCGATATCGATCACGCTGGCGGCGGCAATGGCTTCTTTAATTGCTTCTTGCGCCAGCCGCCAGACGTTCTCGATGTCCTGCTCCGCCCACTGCGGATGAGGAATATCCACCGGGTATTCGCGCCAGGCTTTGGCCAGCAGTGTCCCATCCGTGTCAAACAGGATGGCTTTGCAGCCGGTGGTGCCGATGTCCAGGCCGAGCAGGTTCATTTCTTACTCACCGTGATAATAAGTATCCCAGCCAAAATAGGTCTCGAAGGCCTCGGCCAGCACGCCGGCGGTGTGCGAGGCGTTCATGGCGCAGTGGTGCTCAAAGCCGTTCTTGCAGATGTGCTTCATCAACTTCTGCAGACCGGGCACGTGGACCACCGCCCGGGCGCCAAAGGTGTCCAGCGGGTCGTCGGTAAACATGCCCTCGCCGACGTAGGTGCGGATGATGCCCTGGTCGTCATCGGTGCTGATGCGGGCATAGGTCAGCGGGCCAGACGGGACGCGCCCGGCCACGGCGCCGTAGGTGTTCTCGGTGCCCAGGGTGGTAGCCAGGATCTCGGCGTTCTTGATCTCGATATCCGGCAGGAAGCTCTTGGCCCAGTTGCCGCAGTGGAACAGCACGCAGCGCTCGGGGTCGCCGCCGTAGTTGTTGTTCCAGTCCACCAGGGCGCTGGGCGAGCCGGAGCCAAGCTGCAGGGCGTACATCGACATCACACCGGTGATGTCCACCTCGCAGGCCGAGGGCATCAGGTTCTCGCTCATCATGCTCATCAACGTGCACACGTTGATGTGGTAATTCTCCTGCAGCGAGGTCCAGCACTGCAGGGCCGAGGCATTGAGGTCGTAAACCTTCATCCACTTATCGATGGCAATCCCCAGCTTGGCCATGCGCACCAGCGCCGGCGAGGGGACCGAGTCGGACCTGGCATAGCCGCGGATCTCCGCCAGCTTGGCCTTGACCGCCTCGTCCGTGTCGCTCATGCGCCCGGCGTTGCCCAGGATCTCCGAGAAATCCACGGTGACCACGCTGACGCCAACCGCCTGCAGCATCTTCTCGCTGAAGCGCATGGTGTTGAAGTTGCCCGGGCGGGCGCCGATGGCGCCAAAGCGGGCGTTCCGCAGGCCCTTGACCACCCGGCACACGCCGATGAACTTCGCCAGGTCGGCCCGGAAGCTGTCGGTGAGCGGGTGCACGGTGTGCAGCTCGGTCAGGGTGTAGGCATAACCATACTGGCGCAGGTCGTTGCACACCGAAATCTTGCCGCAGAAGCCGTCCCGCCGGCGCTCCACGCTGAGCTGGTTGAGGTCATCGGGGTAGGCCTGCACCAGGATGGGCACATTCAGCCCGGAGAGCTTGATCGTGTCCGCCACGCCCTTCTCATCCCCGAAGTTGGGCAGGGTGACCAGGATGCCGTCAATGCGGTCCGCATTCTTTTTGAACAGGTCGGCGCAGATCTTGGCATGCGCCCAGGTCTCCACGCCGCCCAGCTTGGTGGCGTGCTCATCCAGGATCACGGGCTCGATGTCCAGCTCCTTGAACAGCGACAGGATGTCTGCACGCGCCTCGGTCACCAGGCGGTCGGGGAAGAAATCACGATTACCAACAATCACACCTAACGTCACTTTTGCCATGCTGTTTTCTCCTTATTCCGGTTATTCATTTGCCAGGGCGTCTACCGCCTGGAGTAATTCAGGTTCCGTGATGGAGCCTTCAAACCACCGCTCCTGCAGCTGGTACAGGGAATAAACCGTGGAGGGCTTAATCTCAACATCCGCACAGGTGACGGGGGTATCCATCCTCACCGGGCGCAGCACTTTTGCGCCCTTGGCCAGCCCGATGGGCAGCAGGCACTCTGCCCTGGCCTGCTCATAGGTATCGATCAGGCTGTAGTAAGCCGTGCCGCCGATGGCGTCCAG
>CAIQIV010000024.1 GCA_903871905.1 uncultured Chloroflexota bacterium
CCCACGCTGGTCTACCGGGAGACGGTGCAGCGGGCGCCGCAGCCGGAAGCGCCTGGGAGGGAATAACCATGCAGGTACGGGTGCGCCCGGCGCAGCAGGCCGATGCCCCCAGGCTGCTGGCGATCAAGAACTCCATCCGCCTGACCACAGATGGCGGAGAGAACTTTACCGGGCAGCAGGGCGGATTTTTACTCGGCACTTCTCTCGAGGAGTACCAGGGCTTTATCCAGCACGACCTGGTCCTGGTGGCCGAAGCCGCGCCGCCACCCCAGGTGGTTGGGTTCGCCATCGTCCTGCCTTACGAAACCCTGGCGGGAAGTGTGCTGATGCAGCGCGCCAGCCAGGTGCAATGGGAGGGGGTATTCGAGACCCGCTTTTCCGCCCGGCGCTTTGCCTTTTTTGAGCAGCTCGGCATGCTGTCGCAGCACCGCTACCGGGTCTATGCCAGCTACCTGGCGCTGGCAATCACCTGCCAGGCGCTGCAGGATCACGAAGCCCTGTTTACCACTGTGCTGCGCTTTCCAGTTGTGAACACCGCGGCGCTGTCCTTCATCCAGGTGGTGGGCTTTGAGTACGTGGGGCACGTGGACGAAAGCTACCCGGAATACGGGCGGATCAAGTCGGATGTCTACTGCCTGGAGCGGCCGGCGTTCCTGGAGAGGCTGCAGCAGCCCCGCTTCCAGAATCTCATGCGGCGCGCCGCCCGGCTGGGGATCTGGCAGCCAGGGGGAACCCCGGCAGACCTGATACCTGACGATCGGTGATAAAGCGGGGACGAATGTACCTTGTATATCCCGGCCGGATATGCTAGACTTCCCGACGCAAACAACCCCGGAGGCCCACCATTGATGACCTTTCCCCAGGCAGTCCTGTTATTTCTGGCCGCGCTGATCGCCGGCGCGCTCAACTCCGTTGCCGGTGGGGGCAGCTTTATCTCTTTCCCCACCCTGATGTTCACCGGCGTTCCGCCGATCAACGCCAACGCCACCAACACGGTCAGCCTGTGGCCGGGCTCGGTAGCCAGCGTCGGCGCTTACCGCAAAGAGTTCAAGACCGAGCCGCTGCTGCTGGTCATCCTGAGCGCCGCCAGCCTGGTGGGAGGGCTGGCGGGCGCCCTGCTGCTGCTGCGCACCCCTGAAATCGTCTTCCTGCGCCTGCTGCCCTGGCTGCTGCTGGTCGCCACCCTGCTGTTCACCTTTGGCCGCAGCCTCACCACCCGCCTGCAGGCGCTGATGCGCCGCCACCTGGGCGAGAGCGCCGCACCCTGGGTCCCGCTGGTAGGGGTGGGCCTGCTGCAGCTGGTGATCGCCACCTACGGCGGTTATTTTGGCGGCGGGATCGGCATCCTGATGCTGGCCGCCCTGTCGCTCACCGGCATGACCAACATCCATACCATGAACGCCCTCAAAACCCTGCTGGCCAGCCTGATCAACGGCATCGCCGTGGTGGCCTTTATCCTGGCCAGGGCGGTGTTCTGGCCGCAGGCGCTGCTGATGATCGTGGCGGCGGTAATCGGGGGCTACGGCGGCGCTTATTTTGCCCAGAAACTGGACCCGCGCCTGGTGCGCGGCTTTGTGATCCTGGTGGGCTTCACCATGACCATCTACTTTTTCATCCGCTACTAGACCCCTGCCCACGCCTTTTGGGGTGTGGGCTGTTTATGGAAGGAGAACCCGATGAATTTTGCAGCTCGTACCGACCACCTGCGCGCCGAGGGCGCTTACCAGGTGCTGGCCCGCGCCCAGGAACTGGAGGCCGGCGGAAAATCTATCATCCACCTGGAGATCGGTGAACCGGATTTCTCCACCCCGCAGCACATCAGCCAGGCGGGGATGGACGCCATCGCCGAGGGGCTGACGCGTTACAACCCGCCCCCCGGGCTGCCCAGGCTGCGCCAGGCGCTCGCCGAGTTTGCCGGGCGGCAGCGGGGCATGGCTTTCTCCCCGGAGCAGGTGATCGTCAGCCCGGGCGCCAAGCCCAACCTGTTCTTCCCCACCCTGGCGCTGGTGCAGCCCGGTGACGAGGTGATCTACCCCAACCCCGGCTTCCCCACCTACGAGGCGATGATCGGCGTGGCCGGCGGCACCCCGGTGCCCGTGCCGCTGCTGGAAGCCAACAGCTTTTCCTTCGACCTGGAGGCCTTCGACCGCCTGCTCAGCCCCCGGACCCGGCTGATCATCCTCAACTCGCCCAGCAACCCCACCGGCGGGGTGCTCCCCCAGGCGGACCTGGAGCACATTGCCCGCGCCGCCATCGAGCGAGATATCTGGGTGCTGTCGGATGAGATCTATGCGCGCATCATCTTCGATGGCAAGACCGCCCCCAGCATCGCCGCCATCCCCGGAATGATGGAGCGCACGATCATCATGGACGGTTTCTCCAAGACCTTCTCCATGACCGGCTGGCGGCTGGGGTACGGCATCATGCCCGAGGCGCTGGCGCAGCGCGTGGGGCTGCTGATGACCCACTCGGTGGGCTGCACCGCCCACTTCACCCAGATCGCCGGCCTGGAAGCGGTGACCGGCCCGCAGGATTTCGTGGTCAAGATGGTCGCCGAGTTTGAGAAGCGGCGCAACGCGCTGGTCAAGGGGCTGAACGAGCTGCCGGGGGTCACCTGCCGCCTGCCGGAGGGCGCCTTCTACGTCTTCCCCAACATCAAGGGGACCGGGCTGAGCTCCAGCGAGCTGGCCAACCGCCTGCTGGACGGCGGGGTGGCGGTGCTGCCCGGCTCGGCATTTGGCGAATACGGCGAGGGCTACCTGCGCATCGTTTACGCCAACTCGCTGGCGAATATTGAGCTGGCGCTGGAGCGCATGGCGAAGGTGCTGGGATAGGCCTAATTATATTTTCGGGGGAAAACAAACTCGAAGGCCGTGCCTGCGTCCTGCTGCAGCTTCACCGGGCTGTTCAGTTGGCGCGCCAGGGAGTGCACTAACTGCAGACCCATGGTGGTGGGCCGGTTGATATCCACGCCCGGCCGCATGCCCGCCCCGTTATCACAAACAGCCAGGCGCACTCGCTCCCCTGGCTGTTCGTCTATTTCAATCATCACTCGTCCATGAGATCCATCCGGAAAAGCATGTTTCAGCGCATTCGAGAGCAGCTCCTGCACCAGCAGCCCAAAGGGGATCGCCCTGTCCAGCGGCAGGTGCACCGGTTCAGACGCCAGCACCTTGAACTCCACCTGGTAACATTGGTAGGCGGCCACCAGGTAGCTCACCAGGCTGCGGCTGTAGGCCACAATATCCACCTGGGCCAGGTCATGCGTCTGGTACAGCATCTCGTGTACCATGGCCATCGCCTTCACCCGGTCCTGGCTCTCCCGCAGCAGTCCCTGCAGGCGCGGCTCCTCGATCTGGAAGCTCTGCAGGCTGAGCAGGCTGGAGACCACCTGCAGGTTGTTTTTCACCCGGTGGTGGATCTCCCGCAGCAGCACTTCTTTCTCCTGGAGCGAGAGGCGCAGTTGTTCTTCGGAAGAGCGGGCGCGCTCATACAGGCTGGCGTTCTCGATGGCAAATGCCGCCTGGGAGGCAAAGGATTCGATTAAAACCAGGTCGTCCTGGTTAAAAGCGCCGGCGGCGCGGGTGCTCTCCAGGGCAAGCACCCCCAGCAGCCCCTCCCGCCCGCGCAGCGGGGCTGCCACCGCCGACAGCGCCCCAGCCAGGAAAGTGGGGAGCGGGTCATCCGGTTTCATCTCCTGCCCGGCGTCCTGGACCAGGGTGGCGGCCAGGTCGCGCAGCGGCGCCCAGAGATACCCGCTGCCGGGCGGGCAGCGCCAATCCAGCGCCTGTGCATCGGGGTAGCCGGCTGCAGCCCGCACACACAGCTCATCACAGGTTTCATCCAGCAACAGGATGCAGCCGCGCTGCGCGGCCGGGACGGAGCGCAAGGCAGCCTGCAGGATGGCGTCAAACAGGTCCCCCAGTTCCAGGGTGGAGGTCAGGGTCTGGGTCGCCTGGAGCAGGCTTTCGCTGCGCCGGCGCTGGCGCTCGACCTCTTGCAGGATGCGGGCGTTGCGCATGGCCAGCGCCGCCTGGTTGGAGAACAGGTCCAGCATCTGCTGGTCGGCGGGGAGGAAGGCATCCAGGCGGTCGGAGGAGGCGACCAGCACCGCCAGCACAGTCTCCCCCCAGCACACCGGGGCGGCCATGGCGCTCAAGGGCGGGTCGGAGTGAAAATTGTAGATGCGGGAAATCCAACCAAGATAATCCGGCACGTACAGGGAGGCGCCCATTGCCAGGACAGAGCCCACCAGCCCCTCCCCGCGCCACACCCGCGTCCCCTGGGGTATGTACAGGCG
>CAIQIV010000025.1 GCA_903871905.1 uncultured Chloroflexota bacterium
AGCCGGCGTCGGGCGTCACGGTGAAGGTCAGGGCGCTGCCGTAGGTCACGGTCTGCGGCAGGGCCGGGGTGAGGCTGCCATGCGCTCCGGCGCTGGGGGTGATGACATAGGTGTTCAGCTCAAAGGCGGCGGAGATGGTGTGGCTGGCGGTGATGTTCTCGAAGGTGTAGCTCGCCAGCGCCCCCTGCAAGGCGCCGTCCACCGCCACATCGGTGACGTGATAGCCGGTGTCAGGGACCACGGTGAAGGTCAGGCTGCTGCCGTAGGTCACGGTCTGAGCCAGGCCGGGCGAGAGGCTGCCACCCGTCCCAGCCGTGGGGGTGATGACATAGGTCTTAAGGTCAAAGGTGGCGGTCACCACCTGGTCAGCCGTCATGGTCACGTTGCAGCTCCCCGTACCGCTGCAGGCGCCGCTCCAGCCGCCGAAGGTGGAGCTAATGGCTGCGGCGGTGGCGGTCAGGGTCGCCGTGTAACCGTAGTTAAAGTCAGCCACGCAGGCGCTGCCGCAGTCAATGCCGTCCGGATCGATGTGGATCGTCCCGCCCCCAGCTCCGCCAGGCGCGGCGCGCAGCATGGGGTCGCGCAGTTGGATGACCTTCCCGGTGCTGGGGATGCCGTTGACATACACCGTGGCCAACGTTGGTCCAGGGGGGAAGCCCGCCAGCGGCAGGCTGCTGAGCTGCGTGGCGCTGAAGAACCCGGTGGGCTGCCAGCGCATCTGGCCGCTGTCCACCCGGTACAGCTGCAGCAGCGGGTAGTTGGTGGGCGAGCTGTTGAACCCGCCGCCGGAGGCCTCGCTGTAGAGCTGGCCACGCCAGCCGGCGCCGCTGGCGCTGATCCCCTGCCCCCAGGTTTGCGGGTGAGCTGCTGCGCTCAGCCCCGGCTGCCGCGCCGCCGAATAGCCCAGGCCGCGCTCATACACCTCGGCGCTGGCAAGATAGCTGATGGAATTCATTCCCCCAACTACCAGCACCCGGCCGTTTGGCAACAGCGTGATGGTGTGTTCGGCGCGGGGGTCGGCCAGGCTGCCGGCGCTGCTCCACGTCCCCGCCGCCGGGTCGTACATCTCGGCGCTGGCAAGAAAACTGCCATTGGATCCCCCAACCACCAGGGCACGGCCGTCCGGCAGCAGGCTGGCGGTATGCCACTGGCGGGCAGCGGACAGGCCGCCCGTGCCGCTCCATGTCCCTGCATCCGGGTCGTACACCTCGGCGCTGGCCAGATAGCTGCTGCCATCGAATCCCCCAACGGCCAGCACCCGCCCGTCCGGCAGCAGCGTGGCCGTATGGAACACGCGGGCGGCAGCCAGGCTTCCCGTGCTGCTCCAGGTCCCGGCCACCGCATCGTACACTTCGGCGCTGGCGAGATAGTCGCTTTCATTCGCTCCCCCGGCTACCAGCACTCTGCCGTCCGGCAGCAGCGTGGCGCTGTGATCGGAGCGGGAGGCGGACAGGCTGCCGGCGCTGCTCCATGTCCCCGCCGCCGGGTCATACACCTCGGCGCTGGCGAAATAGGCGTTGTCATCCGTTCCCCCGACCACCAGCACCCGGCCATCGGGCAGCAGCGTGGCGCTGTGCGCGTAGCGGGCGGCAGCCAGGCTCCCCGTGCCGTTCCATGTCCCCTGCTCCGGGTCATACACCTCGGCGCTGGCGAGGTAGTGCGTGTCATTCATTCCCCCAATCACCAGCACCTTGCCATCCGGCAGCAGCGTGGCGCTGTGGTAGCCGCGGGCGGTGTTCAGGCTGCCCGTGCCGCTCCACGTCCCGGCATCCGGGTCATACACCTCGGCGCCGGCGAGATAGCTGCCGCTGAATCCCCGGTCACCAGCACTTTTCCGTCCGGCAGCAGCGTGTCGGTGTGACCACTGCGCGCAGCAGCCAGGCTGCCCGTGCTGCCCCACGACCCCAACGCCGGGTCGAACACCTCAGCGCTGGCGTAATAACCGACGCCGTATCGATAGCCGCCAGTCACCAGCACCCGGCCGTCCGGCAGCAGCGTGGCGCTGTGGAAGCTGCGGGCAGCGGCCAGGCTTCCAGCGCTGCTCCATGTCCCCGCCGCCGGATCATACATCTCGGCGCTGGCAAGATATTCGGCGCTGTTGTTATACCCGCCTTCCACCAGCACCCGGCCGTCCGGCAGCAGCGTGGCGCTGTGCCCGTAGCGGGGGGTGGCCAGGCTGCCCGTGCTGCTCCACGTCCCAACCGCCGGGTTGTATATCTCGGCGCTGGATTGAAAACCGCCGGCGCCATATCCCCCGGCCGCCAGCACTTTACCGTCCGGCAGCAGCGTGGCAGTCGCGACATAGCGGCTGGCGGCCAGGCTGCCCGTGCTGCTCCATGTCCCGGCTGCCGGGTCATAC
>CAIQIV010000026.1 GCA_903871905.1 uncultured Chloroflexota bacterium
AAGCATGACGTTTTTCCCTTCTTTGTTGGTCTGTTCTTTTGATCCTTTTGCCAGGCTTCCCAGCAGTTATGCAGGGGAGGGTAAACTCTGGATGAAGCTCTCTCCCCGCGCCAGCAGGTCCTGGTAGAAGGCCGGTGCGGATAATTCAGCCAGCAGCCGCTGTGTGTACTGGCGCAGGGTTTTATCGGCCCTGGGGCTGCCTGCCGCTTCCCATTTCTCCAGGCTGTAGCGGGGGAAGATGGGGCTGTTGTAATAGGCGGTGGGATAGAGCTGGCGGGTGAATTTTGATGTCAGGAAATTGCCGCCGGGACCGATGCGCTGGATTTCGGGCAGGTTGACAGCCTGTTCGTCCAGGCGCAAGCCGCGGGAATAACGCAGGGCCTGTTCGATCACTTCGTGGACATAGATCATGTTGACGGGAGAAAAGGCCTTGGAGGTGAGAGTGTCGCCTACGAAAGGCGCCAGCCCGCCTTTGGTCAGGCAGGCAGTCAGATGATTCACCCAGTACGTGTCCGAAGCTAGCAGGTCGGGTCCCCAACCGGTCCCGCTGCCGGAAGTGCCGCAGTGAGGCAGATGGTAATACTCCATGATCTCGGCGCAGGCCAGGTTAATCAGCATGCTCTGGGGGTCGTAAAAGTTGACCAGGGTTTTCATATCAAAGAAAGCCGGCAACATACCCAGGATCACCGGTGCGCCTTCTCTGACCAGCTGGCTGAGGACCAACCCGGCCAGCAGCTCTGCCAGCAGCACCACCATGGTGCCAGCAGGGGTGATGGGAGTTGAGGCGCCAGCCATGCTGTAATTGGAGAAGATCAGGGGCAGGCCGCGCTGGATGGCCTCGGACATCTTCTCAGTGGTTCCGGCGTTGAGCACCAGTGGGGTCACCGGGTTGAAGTAAGGGATGATCGAAGGACGTTGAGACAGGTCGCCGTGCAGGTGTTCCAGCAGGTCAAGCACGGCTGGAAAGCGGTTTTCATCAGAAACCAGCACCACCAGGGGCTTGGTCGTATTGGCGGTCATATCCAGGGTAGCGTACAGGTCCGACAGGTGAGGCGGCACATCCTGGACAATGCCCACGGTTGAAATCACGTCAAAATTGGGCAGGCTGTCCCCCAGCCGGACCATTTGCTCCATGTGGCTGCGGGTAAAGGGGGTCAGCTGATCGGTGAGCGGGTCCTGGTAGAACAGGGTGGTTACCCCGATGCCAAAGCGGGCCCGGTCAGCGCCCAATTGGAAGGCGGGCTGGCCTGTGCGCTGGAAAATGTCGATCACCGGTGGGGCGCTCTTCAATGCCCATTCCACCGCGTCGGCTGGGATGCACACCCGGTCATCCTGGATTGCAGCACGGCCCAGGCGGGTGGCAAACAGCTGGCGCGTGTGTGGAGAATCCACACGCACACCGGGGTTGGCAAGCACCGCCAGCGCATATTGGTGGATGTTTTCGATATGTTCCATATCCAGCAGGCGCAGCCTGGGGGTCACATTTGGATTGTCCATGCTCTGAACCTCTGTTTTCTCGATTGTGGTGGAATCCTATGTAGTGCTGAGCATCAATGATATTATAATGGAAAGCCATCTTGTTTCTCTAAGTCCGAATGGAATTCTTGCACATGGAAGCTGTTCAAAGCAAACCTGTTACCCGCACGCGTATCAAGGCTGACCTCATTCTGCTGACTGTGGCTATCATCTGGGGCAGCGGCTTTATCCCGCAGCGTATTGCGGCAGTACAGATGCCCTTCTACCTTTTTAACTTTCTGCGCATCATGCTGGCTGGATTGATCTTCTTACCCCTTGCCCTGCGTTCCTGGAAGAAGATGGACCGTTCCGCCTGGGTGGGGTGCGCAGTGACCGGCGCAATCTTGTTTGGCGGGCTGGCATTCCAGCAGGCTGGAATGCGCTATACCTATATCAGTAATACCGGTTTCATCACCGGGCTGTACGTGGTCTTTGTGCCGATCATCATGGCTGTGATCTACCGGCAGATACCACGCTGGTCAATTTGGGTGGCTTCTGTGCTGGCTGTGTTGGGCATGTTCCTGCTCAGCACGGGCGGGCAGTTCCGCCTGGCCTACGGGGATTTGCTGGTGCTGATTGGAGCGATCTTCTGGGCGCTGCACGTGGTCTGGATTGGCAGGATGGTTGGGCGAGTGGAAGTGCTTCAGCTTTCGGTGGTGCAGTATTTCGTGTGTGGGGTGTTGAACCTGCTACTGATGCTGCTGGCACGCGAAGAGCTCAA
>CAIQIV010000027.1 GCA_903871905.1 uncultured Chloroflexota bacterium
CCTAGTGGAGGACTTGATCGCTTACCTGCGCCGCCCGGAGGTTGCCGTCCGATTGTATGAGCAGGGTTTCCTGCACGCCAAGAGCTATTTGTTTTACGGTGACCGAGGCGCGCAGGCATCTCTGTTTGACCGTTTTCTGCCGCTCATCGGGATTGTCGGGTCATCGAATTTTACCGGGCCTGGTCTTAGCACCAACAGAGAATTGAACCTGGCACATAAGACCCTGCTGGATGAGGAAGAGGTGGATGATGCCCCGGCGCGCTGTGCCGCTGAACACCTGATAGGTGAACACGCCAGCAAAGCCATCAATTCCGTAAACCGGCGAATTTTGAAAAGTGAGGTCGGCGCCCGGGCAATCTTAGACCTGGTCGAATGGTATGAATGCCAGTGGAAACCGGCGCGTGACTTTAAAGAAGATTTGATCACCCTGTTGGACACATCCAAATTTGGCGGTTTCGAATACACGCCACACGACATCTTCTTAAAAGCCATCTATACCTACTTTGGGGCTGATCTGGATGCAACCGAAACGCCTGGTGTGCGCTCGGCAGTTGAGCTTTCCGAGTTCCAGGACGATGCAGTGAAAAAAGCCCGCCGTATGCTGGCAAAATATGACGGTGTGCTGATCGGTGACTCGGTAGGCATGGGAAAGACCTGGATCGGGAAAAAACTTCTAGAGGACTATGCCTACCATCAGCGTATGAAAGCCCTGGTTGTTTGCCCGGCAGCGCTAAAGGAAATGTGGCAGCGCGAGCTGGCCTCAGCCACCATCGCTGCACAGGTGGTCACACAAGAAGCCCTCGGGCAATCAGCAGGAAACCTGGACTTGGGCGCCTTTCGAGATGTGGACGTGATTCTGGTAGACGAGTTACACAATTTCCGGCGCCCCACAACCCAACGCTACGAGAACCTATCCTCTATTATTGCTGCCAATTATGGCCGCGGGCGCAGCGAGGGCCGCAAGAAGATTATTTTACTAACTGCAACTCCCATCAATAATGACATCTTTGACCTGTACCATCAGATCACGCTGTTCACCCAAAACAACCGCGGGTATTTTGCTGCTGCCGGCATCGGCGACCTGTATCGTTACTTCCATGCCGCCCGCCAGCAGGTGCGCGAAGATCAGGCCAGCGTGGCGCTGTTCAACCTGTTGGAAGAAGTCGTTATCCGGCGGACCCGGCCCTTTATTCGTAAAGCCTATCCAAACGCTACCATTCAAGGCAAGCCGGTACGTTGGCCAGAACGCCGTCTGCATACTATCCACTATGATCTTGAAACCACTTACGAAGGCATTTACGAGCGCCTGGTCAGCGGCATTGAGCGTTTGCAGCTTGCCCAATACAACCTGGAATCCTACAAGCGCACCGGCATTGAACGTGACGAATTTGAAGAAGGCCGTGAGCAGGCGTTAGTCGGCATTTTCAAAACCCGTTATCTCAAGCGCCTGGAATCAAGTATCGATGCCTTTCGCATCAGTATCCACCGCGCCCTGGCTTTTACCAAAACCTTTGAAGAGTATGCTTTAG
>CAIQIV010000028.1 GCA_903871905.1 uncultured Chloroflexota bacterium
AACATGTTTTCCAGCCAATCATAAGTATAGAACCCGCCGCGCCCCTGGCCAATTTGGACCAGCCAGGGCCAGATCATCCCCGCCGGGGCTTGAATGGTCACTGCGTGGGTGGCATTCAGTCGAGGCCGGGGCACAATGTCGTCGCCCGGCAGGGCCCTATCAATTTCGCCAGGTGTGCATCCCCAGGACAGGTGCCAGGGGCGGATGACCAGGGCATACGCAGAAGTAGCGGCCGCGCCAGCCAGGGCGGCGATGAGAAAGGGGGATTTGCGGGATCGGGACATATGCTCTCCTCATTTCTGTAAGAAAACCGGTAACTGCCAGTATATCAAAAAGTGAAGATGTGGTCAAAGCGGGAATCGTACTACCCTTGCCAGGGTGTGTTAGAATCCCAGGGATGAAGGAGGCTTATTACACCCTGGAGAATATCCCAGACAGGGCGGGTGAATTTATCCTGGATGTAGAGGCTGTGCGCCGGGACGGGCGGCAGGTTTTCCAGCCCGAAATCTCGGCTTTGCTGGTCCTGGACATGCAGAAGTATTTTCTGGATCCCGCTTCTCACGCTTTCGTCCCTAGCGCGCTTGCCATTCTGCCGGGCCTGGAAAGATTGGCCCGGGCGTATCATGCCCGCAACCGGCCGGTGATATGTACCCGTCACCTGAACACTCCCCAGAATGCCGGGAACATGGGGCGTTGGTGGCGTGAGTTGATCTGCCAGGAGAACCCTCTGAGTGAAATTGCACCTGGCTTTTTGCCGTTTGCACACACTGTTCTGCCAAAAACCCAGTACGATGCATTCTATCAGACCGGGTTGGAGGAGATGCTCCATTCGCAGGGAGTCCAGCAGGTGGTGGTGAGTGGCGTGATGACCCACCTGTGTTGTGAGACTACCGCTCGCTCGGCGTTTGTGCGCGGATTTGAGGTCATATTCCTGGTGGACGGCACAGCGGCATACACGGCAGCTCATCACCGCGCTGCCATTCTCAACCTGGCGCATGGGTTTGCAGCTCCCTTGCGGATTGCAGATATCCTCTCACAACTGCCTGTGAACGAATCGGCTGGGGAACCGGGTTGATGGGTGCAGACGCAGCTTCCTCGCTATTCAATCCAAATAAAAACATCTCAGGTATGAGCCGTTCGCGGCGGCGGACGGAGGTTGCCGTCATTGGAGCCGGGCCTGCAGGACTTGCCGCAGGGATCCAGTTGAGACGGTATGGGATCAATCCGCTGGTTCTGGACAGGGATGGCGGAGGGGGGCTGCTGCGCAACGCCAATCTGGTGGAAAACTATCCTGGTTTCCCTGGGGGGATTCCAGGGCCGGAACTGGTGCGTTTGTTCCTTCAACAGGCTCATCAGGCTGGAGTCGAGATCATCCAGGCGGAGGTCACCAATCTTGACTGGGGTGGGGGAGAGTTTTGCATCGAGACGCCGGCCAGCCAGGTTCTCTCGCCCAGGGTAGTGATTGCATCGGGAACGACGCCGCGTAAATTATCCGACCTGGGGATCCCGGTAAATCTCTCCCGGCGAATCTTTTACGAGGTGTATGCGATGGCTGGAATTGTGGGGGCGGTGATTGCCATTGTTGGCGCGGGGGATGCGGCGTTTGATTATGCCCTGAACCTGGCACGGCGGAACCGGGTGATCTTGTTGAACCGTGGCGAAAACGTACGGTGCCTGCCGTTATTGTTTGAGCGCGCCTCAACCTGTCCAGAGATTACCTATCGCCGTTCATTCACCGTGCTGGGGCTTGAGACTGCACCTAATGGGAGCATGGTTGTAAGATGTCTTGGCCCTGGTGGGGAGGAAAGGATTGAAGTAGACTATCTCGTCGGCGCCCTGGGGCGCGAACCGCAGATGAATTTTTTATCTGCGGATTTGCTGCCGAAAGCCCAGGAATTGGAAAAAATGGGTAAGTTGTATTGGGTTGGTGATGTACGCAATGGCCTTTGCCGCCAGACTTCCATCGCGGTTGGAGATGGTGTGCGCGCCGCCATGCAAATTTATATGTGTCAGGAGCAAGTGGTATGAAAATTTTAGCGAAGACGGGCCGTGAAGACATTGCCGAGGTGTTCATTGCTGAACTGCAGCCGGGCAAGCTGGTGGAACTGGTGGAAGCCGTGCAGCCCCCTCAGCCTCGTGAACAGAAATGGGTGCTGCTGATCTCCACCATGTTTGGCTGCCCGGTGAAATGCAAGATGTGCGATGCAGGTGGGCAGTACCAGGGAAAGTTGAGCAGGCTGGAGATCCTGGAGCAGATTGATTACCTGGTTTATCGCCGCTATCCAGATGGTTCCATTCCCTGCCAGCAGTTTAAAATTCAACTGGCGCGCATGGGGGAGCCCGCTTTGAACGCTGCCGTGTTGGATGTGCTGGATATCCTGCCCTTCCGTTACAGGGCGCCAGGGTTAATGCCATCGCTTTCCACCATCGCTCCCCATGGGGCAGATGCCTTCTTTGAGCGCCTGCTTGAGATAAAGCATCAGAGGTATGCGGGAGGTGCTTTTCAATTCCAATTTTCGCTGCATACCACGGACGCTGTCTTGCGCGACAGCCTGATCCCGGTCAAAAAATGGAGTTTCAGGCAGATGGCAGAATATGGTGAGCGGTTTTACGCCCCTGGGGATAGAAAAATTACCCTCAATTTTGCCCTGGCCCAGGGGACCCCGGTCGATCCGGAAATCCTGCTCCATTATTTTGATCCTGCCCGGTACTTGGTGAAGATTACCCCCCTGAATCCTACCTATCGCGCGCGAGAAAATCAGCTTGACTCGTATGTGGATATTCATGGCGCACCGGGCGAATACCCGGTGGTTGATGCCTTGCGCCTGGCGGGTTACCAGGTGATTGTCAGCATTGGCGCGGTTGAGGAGAGCAGCATTGGAAGCAACTGCGGGCAGTATATTCGACGCCACCTGGCAGCCGAAAAGCCGCTGGGTAAGGGTTATACCTATACTGTGCATGAATGTGCAGATCCAGTCATGTGAAAGGGAAGAACAATGGCAGTAAAAACGCTCACTATCCTGTTATCCACCCGGGGGAATACCGACATCCAGGATATCACCGGTGAGGTGGGGCGGGCGGTTGACCAGAGCGGGCTGACCAGCGGGATTGTCACCCTCTTTTGCCCCTCAGCAACCAGCGCCCTGACGACGATTGAATTTGAATCGGGCTGCCTCAGCGATCTGGCGCGCATGTTTGAGACAATCGCCTCCTCCCGGCAGGAGTATGCGCACAACGCCCGGTGGGATGACGGCAATGGGCACTCCCATGTGCGCGCCGCGCTGCTGGGCCCCTCGCTGACCGTCCCCTTTGTTGACCGGCGTTTGACGCTGGGTACCTGGCAGCAGATCATCCACGTTGATTTTGACAACCGGTCCCGGCGCCGCGAGCTGGTGGTCCAGGTGATGGGAGAGTGACCCTGGTTGGATCAGCGGCGGATGCTGACCCCCAGGTGATTGCCAACCGGGCGCTCACGCCCCGGGATGTGGTTATCGATGGGTGAGTTTAGCACTCTGCTGCGCCCGCGGCTGTCCTGCACAACCAGTGTGGCTGAGCCGCCGCCGTCCAGGTTCATGGCTGTGAAACCTCCTTGTTGCAGGATGAACTGCGCCAGCTCCTCCAGGGTGACGCCTTCACTGTAGTTGGGCTGCCTCCCGTCGACGACGATAAGCATCAGGGTGCGCCCGCGGCGGTCGAGTGCCACGGCGCTGCGCGGCTGCGGCTGGTCCGGCTGCTGGACAGCCAGGCGTCCCTGCTCAACCAGCATAGCGTTGCCAGAGATGGCATGATACAGCCGCCCGGTTGGCGACTTGAAACTGGCCTGGTTGGTCCGTGAGAGATACAGGGTTGGCTCCTGGTTGTTGGGCGGGGAATAGGTCACCCCGCGCGAGACAGCCAGGCCGATCGGTTTGACCGCATCCCCGGTATGTGGATAGTAATCCAGCAGGCTGTTGGAATACCAGGGGGCGAAACCATCCCCATTGATAGCCACCTGCTGGTGAAATTCATCCAGGAATTGGGAGGTTGTGCGCGCCTTGAGCGGCAGGTCGGCGCCAGGATCCCCGGGTGTGACCAGGAAGCTGATATTTTCCTGGCGCAGGTCGATGCTCACCACGTGAAAGACAATCGGCCGCGGGGTGGTGGTGGAGATGCGCTGGTAGATTACCCCTGGATACAGCTGCTCCTTCAAGTTGGCCGGCTGGGGGCGTCCAAAAAACCAGAACCAACCGGCGCCAGCCGCCAGGATAACCAGGCACAGGCTGGCGCCAGCCAGGACGAGCAGGGCTCGCAGACAGGATGCGGATCGGGCTGTCAAAGTTTCAGGTCGTGACCGCGCGCTCCTTGGCGATCATGGCCTTAAAGGCGGCAATCGAGACTTCCAGCATCTCGCGGCTGGGCTCGCGGGTGGTGAGGTGCTGCAGGGACAGGTTTGGCTTGACCATCCAGCGCACAAGGGGAGAATCGAGGTGGTTGGCGGTCCAGCGAATATACTCGTAGGCGATGCCCGCCAGCACCGGCAGCAGCAGGATGCGGCTGGCAAGGCGCCAGCCCCAGGGCAGCGGTCCCAGCAGGCTGAAGAGCAGCACAGAGACCACCACCAGTGTCAGCAAGAATGCGGTGCCGCAGCGTGGATGCTCCAGGGAAAAACCGGCGACGTTCTCCGGCGTCAGCTCTGCCCCGGCCTCAAAAGCATTAATCGTTTTATGCTCTGCCCCATGATAGGCGAATACGCGCTGGATTTCTGCCGCCTTTCCCACCAGCCAGATATACCCGACCAGCAGCGCCAGGCGCAGCACCCCTTCCAGCACATTTCCCCACCAGGCGTTTATCCCCAGCCAGTGCTCGGAAAGCTGCCCGGCCGCCGCCGGCGCCAGGAAGAAGATGCCCATGCCCAACAGCAGGGCGCCTCCCATGGTCAGGTAAAGCTGGGGCCCTTCGAGTTTCTCCCCTTCATCCCCTTGCACGTTGGCCGAAAGGGTGAGGGCGCGCATGCCCAATCCCAGGGCATCCCACAGGCCGATGATGCCGCGCAGGAAGGGGATTTTAAGCAGTTTGCTCTGGTAAATTCCAGAAAGTGGTTCGGTGTGGATGACGATCTGAGCATCGGGGGCGCGCATGGCAATGGCCACGTGCTGTGAGCCGCGCATCATCACGCCCTCGATCACCGCCTGACCGCCGTAAGAAGGTAATCGTTCTGTCATAAGGCTGGATTGTACGGTGTAAACAGATTTTCGTCAATGGCAAATCGAGACAAGGTTTCTCCGATTATTTGGCGAACAGCCCTTCCTGACCCGGTTCAAAGCGCGCCGTGAAATGTCGCAGCGTCTCGGGCGCTTCCACCATGTGCACACCGCGAATGCGCTCCTTCATTCCGTTGACATATTCAAACACCTCTACCAGGTAATCGACGTGGCTCTGGGTATACACCCGGCGCGGGAAGGCCAGGCGCACCAGTTCCATGGCGGAGGGCTTTTCGCTGCCATCCGGCTGGCGGCCAAACATCACCGAGCCAATTTCCACCGAGCGCACGCCGCCCACCAGGTAAAGCGCCAGCGAGAGCGCCCAGGCAGGATATTCGTGCTGAGGGATATGCGGCAGCATTCCTTTTGCGTCAACGTAAATGGCATGCCCGCCGGGCGGTTGGACGATGGGAACGCCCATGCCCGTCAGGGCCTCGCCCAGGTAAGCGACCGAGCGGGTGCGGTAGCGCAGGTAGTCTTCATCAAGCGCTTCTCGCAGGCCCACGGCAATTGCCTCCAGGTCATAACCGGCCAGGCCGCCATATGTCGGGAAGCCTTCCGTGAGGATCAGCATGTTCTTGCACTGCTGGGCCAGGGCATCATCGTTCAGCGCCAGGAAGCCGCCAATATTGGCCATTCCGTCCTTCTTGGCGCTCATGGTGCAGCCGTCGGCGTAAGAGAACATCTCCTGAGCGATCTCCAACGGTGTTTTGTCCGCATAGCCCTCTTCCCGGGTCTTGATGAACCAGGCGTTCTCCGCAAAGCGGCAGGCGTCGATAAAGAAGGGGATGGAATGGCGGTGGCAGATGGCGCTGGCGGCGCGAATATTGGCCATGCTCACCGGTTGGCCGCCTCCGGAGTTGTTGGTGACCGTGATCATCGCCAGGGGGACCTTGCCGGGGTTCTGTTCCAGGGTCTGCTCCAATGCTTCCAGGTCAATATTGCCTTTGAAGGGATGGATCAACTGGGGCTGGCTGCCTTCAGGGATGCGCAGGTCGAGAGCGGTGGCTTTGCGGAACTCGACGTTGGCCCGCGTGGTATCAAAATGAGTATTATTGGGGATGATATCGCCCGGGTTGGCTGCGTTTCCGAACAGGATGCGCTCGGCAGCGCGTCCCTGGTGCGTGGGGATCACATGCTTGAAACCGGTGATCTCCCTGACGGCAGCTTCAAAACGATAGAAGGACTTTGCCCCGGCATACGACTCGTCTCCCATCATCATGCCCGCCCATTGTTGGGCGGACATGGCGCCTGTGCCCGAATCGGTCAGCAGGTCGATCAGCACATCCTGGGCTTTGAGCAGGAACAGGTTATAACCGGCCGCTTTCAAGGCCGCCTCCCGTTCTTCGTAAGTCGTGTGGCGGATTGGCTCCACGGCTTTGATGCGGAACGGTTCGATGATGGTATGGAATTTGATCTGCATGCTTGTCACTCTCCTAATCAATATGGAATGGGTCAGGATGACCGGCGAAAATTCGGTCCAGGATCTGCATTTCCCGTTTGTGGATGGTGCGGATAAATGCCTGTTCGTCCTTCCGGGCGCGCATGGGGTACATAGCCTGGTAGCCGCGCTCGAGAAAATCATAAAATTCGAACCAGCCGGCTGCTTCAGCCGGGATGCGCGCCAGCCGCAGCGTGGGGCCGGTGAACGGCCAGCGTAAACCGAGGCAAATTTCTTCGATGATCTCCACCACCAATTCGATCTGGCGCTCGCGCTCCGCATAATTATCGCAGATGCGGTACGCCTCGGCATATTGTTCGGGGGTGATTGTGTCGGTCACCCCCAGCTTCTCAACCAGCGCATGGACCTGAGCCTGGTCCAGTTGGTAAGTGAGCTGTTTCATCTCGATAGCATAAACCAGCAGCTTGAGCATGTGCTCGGGCAGAAACTTGCTCAGCAGGCGGTACAGGTGCTCGATGTCATGGTCACGCTGGCTGAAGTCTCGAGCTGCATAGATGTCCGACAGGATAAAGCGGCAAGCTGGGCCGGTTTTGGCATTGCCCAGCAGGTCTGGATAGGTTTGCTCCAGGCGCCCGGTCTGCCAGGTGCGCAGCAGGGCCAGCTGAGGGTCGAGCTCCTGAGCCTCCACGCGCCGTTGTTGGCTGTCCTCGTGCTGCTGCAGGTGCAGCAGCACTTTGAGCAAGTTGGGATCCCTGGTTTTTGCTGCCATTCCGTTTTTCAGAAAGAAATACCGCAAACAGTGACCCATAGTATACCCTGTACCAGGCCAAAATACGAAATGGACGGATCACCAGCTACTGCAAAGGGATATCCAGCTGTTTCTCTCCCTGGACGATCTGCAGGGTTGGCCCGCCTGGTCTGTCGATCACCTGCGCCTGTGCGCCGGCCCAATTGCCGGTAAGCAGCAGGGTGATTAGCTCGATCTCTCCTTCAGGCGAGGCATGGGCCTCGAGGCGCAGGTTGGGCGCTGAATCGGGCGCGCCTTCAGAGTATGCCTGGATGCTCACCCCCTCAGCCGGGATGATCAGCAGCTCAGCCGGGTTGTCGCCGGCGCGCAGCCGGATGCGGTTGGACTGCAGGCCGCCGGCTGAGACCAGGTGCCAGAGGATCGCCCCCGCGCTGCCTGCCGGCCCACGAGCGCGGTCCTGTATGGCAACCACCCCTTCCTGGGAGAAGAAGATATCTCTCTGGTGTTCCCATCCCCGCCAGTTTTCGAGGGTGGTGCGGCTGTGGTCGATTTCGGGGCTGGTAGTAAAGGCATTCACCCGGGCGTAATAGGGCGGATCCTGCGCCCAGGGGCCGCCGATCCCCGCCAGGGTGTACAACACCTGGCTCAACCCGCTGCGCCTGATGACCAGGCCGTTCAGGTTCTCGCGCGGCACGCGCTTATCGCGAAAGTGGCTGCGCCCTTCCGGCAACCACCAGAAGGAGTTCCCCTCCAGCTTCTCCACCACCAGCGGGCCGGCCTGGTAGGCCAGGATGAGGTCATTGGTGGCTTTATAGCGGTGCCAGCCGCTGAAGCGCAGGTTGTGCAGCAGGTACAGTGCGTCCGGGGACCAGCCGCTGCGGAAAACGACCTTATCTGGGGCAAGCGGCCCTTGCTGGTTGGGCAGCCCGGAATCGCCGAAAACCAGGCAGCTTCCCGTTTGCGGCGGGACGCCATCCCGGTTGGCTGCCTCCTCGCTGCCTGGCACTGCCCTGGACGGTATCCCGGCAGCGGCCTGGGCGCGGGCAGCCTGCCCGGCCAGCCACAGCAAGCCGGGATCCTGCAGGCCGGCAGCCTGGGTGAGCAGCGCCCCCAGGTAGCTGATGCCGTCAAACTCTGCCCCGACGACGTGGTTGTAGCGCAGCGGAGCGCCGTCCGGCAGGGCCTGCAGCAGCAGCCAGGTAAATGATTTCTCCAGGTTCGGCAGGTCCATGTGTTCCCAATACAGGGATTGGAAATAGGCGTTGGTGATCCATTCCGGCTGGTAAAAGATGGCGTCATCGGTATTGCGGAAGCGCTCCTGCCAGCCGCGCTGGTTTTGCTCCAGGTAGGCCCGGTTGCGCAGAGAGAGGGCCGGGTCTGCAAGGTGATATTTCTCCAGCAGCGCCACCAGCCCGGCGCCGATTTCCTGGTTTTCATACAATCCCTGGGGCGGCTGGCTGAAGGCCAGGGCATACATCCAGTCCACCCATTCGACGGTCTGCGCCCGGCGGTTGATGGCGGCAAACCACTGCTCCAGCAGCTCCTGCTCCTGGGCAGAGAACAGCTTCGGGTATGCCTGGCGCACCTGTACGTAGTAATACGCGCGCCGCGCGGCATCAAACTGTACGGACTTGATGCTGTTTGCTGGCTGGGTGAACATCCCCTGGCGCGCCTCGTCCAGCAGCCGCTGGTGAAACTCCTGCCGCCAGTCGGGGGAACCCTCCGCCAGCGCCAGCATGCCGTATTCCGGGACGGCTTTATCCGGGTTGGCCTGGACCCGATCCAGGATCGCCTGGAACACTGAGGCGGCGGGGTAAACCGGCTGTTCTCCGGGCAGGGTCTCGCAAATGAACGGCGCCTGGCTGGTAATGCCGGCGAAGCCAGGCGCGGTGGGTGGATAGAACGAGCCCTGGTACGCCTGTACCGCACCCCAGGTTGAGGCTGCCAGCAGAACCAGAGTAAACACCCAGGCCCACCGGGAGAGGCGCGCCGTGCGGTGTTCATCTCCCTGCAATCCAAAGAATTGGGTTGCAGCCGGCTGCAGGGCGCTCCAGCCGATCTCCAACAGGAGGAAAATGCCCCCCACCCCGGCGGCTTCCAGCGCCATGAAGAACTCCTCACCCGAGAAACTCTCCTCTACCTGGACCAGGACCAGGGTGATAAAGCCGGCCAGGAAAGCCAGCAGGAAGCGGATCAGCCAGCGGCCAGGGCGGCTGGCCCCCCTTTCCAGGATGGCGTTCAGCACCAGGAGCGAGGCAAAGGTGAGCGCCAGGAAGGCCCAGGCCAGGTAAGTGGAACCGGAGGTAAAGGTCAACCAGCCGGCGGCGGCTGCCAGGAGTGGCAGGAACAGGGCGCCCCAGGAAAAGCCCGGCCGCGCCGCCGGATCCGCCGGCGCCAGCAGCGCCAGCCAGGCCAGGCACAGCACGCTGGCGGTGAAAAGTGCCTGGGGCAGCAGGTTGGACAGCGCCAGGCTGCCGCTGCCCAGCAGGCTCATCCCCTGCATCAGCCCCAACCCCAGCAGGGCGCAGGTTCCGGTGATCAAGAGCTTTCGGGCAGCAGGCCGGGAGAATTTCATGGGCGTGTCGGGCACGAATCATACTTGAGGGCGAAAACGGCGACCCGATCCTGGCGGTAAACCGGCTCGTAGAAGGGGCTGGCGGCGAAATCCTGGGGGAGGAAGAGCGGAGGGCCGCTGTTTCCGGTAGCGCCCCGGGTCTGGCCGATGTACACGTGCGAGATGCTGTGCTGGCACAGCAGGCTAAAGCCCTCGAACGAGGCGGCCGAGGTGGTTTCAAGCTGGGCCACCAGGTCCACCACCTCCTGCGAGTAATCCGGAGAGAAGGGGACCTCGCTGATCAGCGCATACTGCGGGGGCATGCTGTTGTGGCGCAGGCCAAGCAGCGAAAGCCACCAGCCGCCGTCTGAGCCCACGGCGGATGCGCCGCCGTACACGCGGAAACCCTCAACCAGGAAGAGCGCTTCCTCATCGGTGTTTTGTCTCAGCCACTGCATGGCGCGCAGATCCGCCCGGGTGACCAGGGTGTAACTTTGTGGATACACCAGGCTGAACTGTCCCGGGGTGCCCCACAACGACAGGCCGAGCAGCAGCAGGGCAGTCCCCTGGGCTGCCCAGCGGACCTTGCCCTCCAGGGCGGTTTCCAGCTGGCCAAAGAAGAGGCCGGCCAGCAGGCTGAGGGGCAGGTACAGGGCAATCAGCAGGGCAAAACTCTGCAAAGCCGTGGAGCCGGGCAGGTTGATAAACTGCCCCAGGATCAGGGCGAAGAGCAGGGGAAGCCACAGCGCCACGGCGGCTGCCTCCCCCCTCTTCTTCCACAGGCTCCATGCCAGTCCGGCCGCGCCCAGCAGCCAGGCGGCGGTCGAGGCGTAGGACAGCGCATGCAGCATGTCCTGCAGCTCCACCCTGGCGCGCTCGACCGGCGGGGCGGCAGCCAGGCCTTTCTGGAACGAAGCGGCCAGCTCGCCTCCCAGCATGTGTCCCAGCCATGGGGAGAAGAGCAGCAGGCTGCAGACGCCTGCCAGGATCAGCCATCCCAGGGCCCTGGCCCAGCGCCGCAGGTCCA
This sequence comes from uncultured Chloroflexota bacterium, assembly GCA_903871905.1. GTDB lineage: Bacteria > Chloroflexota > Anaerolineae > Anaerolineales > UBA4823 > CAIQIV01. The sequence continues at coordinate 10,972 of CAIQIV010000028.1, forward strand.
GCCTCCAGGCAGGCAGGCAGACGCAGGCCAGCCAGGCCAGCAGGAAGGCGGCGTAAAAGAACGGCATGCGGTAGTAGGTGAGGGTCATCCCCGCCAGGACGGCGCCGGCCAGGACCACCCGGGCGAAAGGCGCGGCGCGAGGCGGGGCTGCGGTGAGGGTAGCAGGGGTTGGCGTCGGGTCGATCACCTCCAACGCCAGCCACAGGGCTGCCGGCAGGATCGCCTGCCCGGCAAGCTGCGCATAGCGCCCCCAGTTCACATACCTGGCCGGCTCGCTGCACAGCAGCCCGGCGCAGACCACTGCCCCGATCCCGGCCCAGGGGCTGCCTCCAGACAGGCGCAGGGCCAGGGGATACAGAGCCGCCACCGCCAGCAGGTTCAGCAGCTGGCCGCTGGTCAGCACCGCCTGGATCATCTCCTGCCGGGTGAGCCAGGCGAACACCGCTGCCAGGGATGAGAAGCCATATTGGATGGAGAGGGTGGAGTAGGGGATGTAAGGCTGCCAGGAGGTGAACAGTCCCTGGTTGTCCAGCATGAGCTGAGCGATCATCGTGTGCTGATACGAATCGCCCCACAGCGGGGCGGCCAGGGAGCGCGCCAGCCACATCCGCGCCAGGAATATTACCCCCAGTGATACCACCAGCAGTACAGGCGGCAGCCAGGCGGATACCGGCGGGATACGCCGTTGGCTGCCCCCTGCCCGGAGGCCGCGAAACCAGCGGACCGCGGCAGAGCGGCTGCTCCAGGCCAGCCAGGCGGCGCCCAGCAGCCCGGGCAGCAGGGCGATGCCGGGCAGGACCTGCTGTCCCAGGGTGTAACTCCACAAGAACAGCAGCGGGTACAGCGCCAGCCCCACCCCGGCAGCCAGGCTTGCCTTGACCGCAAAGGGCCGGGCCGGCCATCCAGGCAGCAGGAGCGCCAGGATGGACCACCCCGGTAGGACCAGCAGAAAGACCAGGGCCAGCATGCCGCCGCACCAGCCCAGCAGCTCGAGCAGCAAGCCGGCTGCCAGCCGCGGGGGGCTGTATCCCAGGTCAAAGGCAAGCTGGCCTTCCAGCGGCTGACCATCATAGTACATGGCACCGTCCAGGTAGGCGTAAGGAGGGCCGGAGCCCAGCCCGGCGCTTCCCTCACCCTGGACTTCGATCAGGAAGTAGTAGTCCTGCTGGTTGGATCCCTGCTGGCTGGGGAAGGTGAAGGCGTAATAACCGGGCGCGGTGACGGTTTGCAGCGGCAGGCGCGCCTGGGCCAGGTCTGTGGAGGCGGCCGGGTTAGCCCTCAGGTGCAGGACCAGCTCGCCCAGCGCGCTGCTTCCGGGCTGCAGGTACAGCACGACCTGTTTCAGCCCGGCGAAACGGGCGGTGAAGGTCTGGCCCAGGGTATGCTGCGCGTCCAGCGGGATGAAGCCCTGCTGGACAGGCTGCTCGTGGACCGCCTGCGGGCTGCAGCCGGTCAGCAGCAGCGCGGCAAACAGGACAATGAGCCAGGTACGCCGCATCAACCGGCAAGCTCGATTTCCATCCCATCCTGGGCGATGGACACGTGCGGCGCGCCACCAAAGGCTTGCAGCGCCTCGGCCTCGTCCGCCTCGGTCCAGGTGGGATTGATGTGGATCAGCACCATCCGGGGAACAGGGATGCGGGAGGCCAGCTCGCTGAGCTCCTCGGCCGAGGAGTGGCCCGGGGAGGGGAGGCGGGGCGCCGACCAGCACTCATGCAGCAGCAGGCGGGTCTCCTGGGCGCGCTGGAAGGTGGCTTCCAGGGGGAGGGTGTCGGTGGCGTAGTGCAGGAAGGCACCGAAGGTCAGGCCGCAGGATGGCTGGCTGTGCTGCTGGGGCAGCACCCGGACCGGCAGGTCGTCGATTGCAAAGCCGTCGGCGGTGTAATCCTGGATCTCCACCTGTTCGGCAAAGTTCTCCAGCGGCCTGGGGAAATAAGGGGGAGCGATCAGGGTGCTGAGAATGTCGCGGCAGGAATGGGGGTAGAAGGCGGTTCCCGGTCCCCAGATGCGCAGGCGTTTTTTCTGCGGCCAGTTGGGCAGGTAAGACAGGCCGGCGGTGTGGTCCAGGTGATAGTGCGTATAGATGATATTGAGGGTGTCGCAGCGGTCATACAGCTCGCGGTATTCGGCCAGCCGGGAGAGACCGGAACCGCTGTCGATCAGGATCAGCTGCGTGTCAGTTGCCAGCAGGCAGGAGCAGGTGTGGCGGCGCGGCGTCGGCACCCACCCGCCGCTGCCTAACAGGATCAGTTTCATGGCATTTTTCCTTCACGAGGTTTTCAGGAATTGTATCATAATCCCCTGCCCGCCGCGGCTGCTCCAGAAGTGCGGCAGCCGACCTGCTGCAGCAGGGAATGTGGGTTGCCTCCTGTTCAAAACGGGCGGATGCTGGTTAAATTAAACCCATGAAAAATAACCGGACATCTGAACAGGGCTGGGTAGCCCGGCTGTTAGGCGGCCCGCGGCGCCTGCCGTCCCCGGTTTCCGGCGAGGAGCGGCGGGTGCGCGTGGGCTGCCCGGCTCACAACTGCGGCGGGCGCTGCCTGCTGATCGCCCACGTCCGGGATGGGGTGATCACCCGCCTGGAGACGGACGACCGCCCGGACGAGCTGGCTGCCCCGCAGCTGCGCGCCTGTGTGCGCGGGCGCTCCTACCTGCGCCGCCAGTATCACCCGGACCGCTTGCTTTACCCGATGAAGCGCGCCGGGAAGCGCGGCGAGGGCAGCTTTACCCGCATCTCCTGGGAGGAAGCGGTGGATATCCTGGCAGCGCAGATCAAGCGCGTGCGCCAGGCCTATGGCAGCGGCGCCCTGTTTGTGCCTTATGGCACCGGCAGCTACAACCAGGTCAACGGCTCGCAGACGGCACGCCGCCTGTTGAACCTGTACGGCGGCTGCCTGGGGATCTATAACAGCTATTCCTGGGCGGCGATCAACGTCGCCACCCCCACCGTGTACGGCACACTGCGCACCGGGAACCAGCGCCAGGACTGGCTTAACGCCCGCTACATCCTGATGTGGGGCTGGAACCCGGCGGAGATGCGCGATGGCACCAACAGCGATTATTTCATCAAGCTGGCCCGCCAGCGCGGGGCGCGGGTGGTGTGCATTGACCCGCGCCACAGCCTGAGCGCCGCCAGCCTGGCGGATGAGTGGGTCCCCATCCGCCCCGGGACGGACGCTGCCCTGATGACCGCCATGGCTTATGTGATGGTCAGCGAGGGCCTGTACGACGAGGAGTTCGTGCGCACCCACTGCGTGGGCTTTGATGCCACCCAGATGCCCGAGGGCTGCGAGCAGGCTGAGACGTACGTGGACTACCTCTTTGGCAGTCGGGACGGCGTGCCCAAGACCCCTGAATGGGCTGAAGCCATCACCGCTGTACCGCGGCGCACCATCCAGCGCCTGGCCCGCGAATATGCCGCCCTGAAGCCCGGCGTGCTTTACCAGGGGTACGGCATGCAGCGCCGGGCGTACGGAGAGCAGGTGGTGCGCGCCGGCTGTGTCCTGGCGGCCCTGGCGGGCAACGTGGGCATCCCGGGCGGCTGGGCCAGCGGCCTGGGAACCCAGGCGCCGGACGGCGGCCCGCTGTGGAACGTCTTCCCGGCCGGCGACAACCCGGTCAAGGCCAGCATCCCGGTCTTTCTATGGACCGAAGCGGTGCTGCGCGGGCCGGAGCTGGGTGCGGAACACGGGGTGGTGGGCGCAGACCGCCTGGAGAGCAGCATCAAGCTGATCTATGCCGTGGCCTCCAATGCCCTGATCAACCAGCATGCCAACATTAACCGCAGCGCCGAGATCCTGCGCGACGAGAAGAAGGTCGAGTTCATCGCCGTGCAGGACCAGTTCCTGACGCCCACCGGGCGTTTTGCGGACCTGCTCCTGCCGGCCTGCACCCAGTTTGAGACCTGGGGGGTGGAGGACGGCTGGAAGTATGGGGACGAGGTGATTCTCATGCCAAAGCTGGTGGAGCCGCCGGGCGAGGCGCGCAGCGATTACCGCATCTGCGCCGATGTCGCCGAGCGCCTGGGCTTTGGCGAGGCCTATACCGAGGGCCGCGATGAGCGCGGTTGGGTGGAGTGGGTGTTGGACCAATACCGCGCCGGGCGCTTTCCCGACCTGCCCTCCCTGGATGAGTTTGAGCAGTCCAATATTGGGGTGTATGCCAACCCGGTGACCCGGCCGGCGGTGGCGTTTGCCGATTTCCGCCGCGACCCGCAGGCTTATCCCCTGGACACCCCCTCGGGCAAGATCGAGATCTTCTCCCGGCAGCTGGCAGAGCTGGGCCGCCCGCAGGAGATCCCGGCCGTGCCCAAGTATATCCAGGAGTGGGAGAGCCCCTTCGGCCCCGAGGCGCAGGAGTACCCGCTGCAGGCGCTGGGTCACCACACGCTGCACCGGGTGCACTCCACGCACGACAACAACGACTGGCTGGGCGAGGCTTTCCCGCAGCGCGTGTTTATCAACCCGCTGGATGCCCGGCCGCGCGGCATCCAGGATGGCGACCGGGTGCTGGTGTACAATGCCCGCGGGGTGATGGTCCTGCCCTGCCGGGTGACCGAGCGCATCCTGCCCGGCGTGGTGGATATCCCGCAGGGCGCCTGGTGGCAGCCGGATGGCTCGGGCGTGGACAGCGGCGGCTCGGTGAACGTGCTGACCTCGGAGCGCTGGACGCCCCTGGCCTTTGGCACCGCGCAGCACACCATAATGGTTCAGGTTGAAAAGTTATGACCCGTTACGCCTTCTACTTTGATGCTTCCTCCTGCTCGGGCTGCAAGGCCTGCCAGGCGGCGTGCAAGGATAAGCACCACCTGGCGCCGGGGCTGCTGTGGCGGCGGGTGTACGAGGTCTCGGGTGGGGATTGGCTGTGGGACGGCGGCGCCTGGGTGTCCAATGTCTTTGCCTATAACGTCTCCCTGGCCTGCTGCCACTGCGAGCGGCCCATCTGCCAGGAAGTCTGCCCGGCGAAGGCCATCTCGCAGCGGGCGGATGGCATTGTGCTGATCGACCCGGGCCGCTGCCTGGGGTGTAAATACTGCTCCTGGGCCTGCCCCTATGGCGCGCCGCAGTACGACCTGCATGCCGGGCGGATGACCAAGTGCACTTTATGCTACGATGAGATCGACCAGGGGCGCTCCCCGGCCTGCGCCGCGGCCTGCCCGCTGCGGGTGCTGGATTTTGGCGACCTGGACGAGCTGGTTGAGCGTCACGGTGGGCTGAGCGAGATCTTTCCCCTGCCGGAGGCGGCTCTGACACAGCCGGCGCTGGTGATTACCCCGCACCAGGCGGCCCGCCGCGCCCGCAGCGCAGGGGCGCGCGTGGCGAACTGGGAGGAGGTCAGGCCGCGATGAAAGAGAAGCCGCTGGTTGTCTTTACCCTGCTGGCGCAGGCCGCGGCCGGCGCCTTCTGGGCGTGGAGCATGGTGAGTCTCTACCTGGCCAGCCAGTTGGGCAGCCAGGGCGCCCAGCTGACCGGGCGCACCCTGCTGGCCATCGGCCCGCTGATGGCCGCCGCCATGCTGGCTTCGCTGTTCCACCTCGGCCGGCCGTGGCGGGCACTCTATGCGCTCTCCAACCTGCGCTCCTCCTGGCTGAGCCGTGAGATCCTGTGCGCTGGGCTGTTCACCCTGGGCGGGGCCGTTTTTGCCGGCCTGGGCTGGTTTCAGCCGGGTCCGTCCCTGCTCCGGGATGTCCTTGCCGGGCTGGTGATGGCGCTGGGCGCGGCCCTGGTCTACAGCATGGCGCGCGTCTACCGCCTGCGCAGCGTGCCCGCCTGGGACAGCTCCCTGACCACCCTGTCCTTCTTTGTCACCGCCCTGCTGCTGGGCTGCCTGGGGGTTGGGGCAGGGCTGGGGCTGGAGGTCGCCCTGTTTGCAGCCGGGGGCGCGGGAGACGGCGGGCTGCGCACCGCCCTTTCGGGGCTTGCCCTGGCGGCCGTCCTGCTGGCTGCGCTGCAGTACCTGCTGCTGCCCCTGGGGCTGGCCTGGATGGCGTCCGGGCAGCCGGCGGCGGAGGCGGCTGCCCGGCGCATCGGCGGTGTCTTCGGCTGGATGCTCAGCCTGCGCCTGGTGCTGGGGTTCATCGGGGCGGCGGCGGCCGGTCTGCTGCTGCTGCCGTGGGGAAATCAATGGCTGTGGGGGGGGATTGCGGCGGCGGCATTTGCCATACTCCTGGCCGCCGAGACGTTGGGGCGCATCCTGTTCTACGAGGCCGGGACGCGCAGCGGGGTGTGAGGGCGCTTATAACGGGATGGGGAGCTGAAGGAAGCGTTCGAGCCAGGCCCTGCGCCAGACCCAGCGCACCAGGAACAGCCAGCCGCTCGTAGCCAGCACGATCAGCCCGATCTCCACTGCATCCAGGCTGGTGAGGGAGAACAGGGCGCGCAGCTCGGGGAACAGGTGGATGCACAGCACGCAGCCCATCAACGCCAGGGCCAGGTAAGTCGGGCGGCGGTCGGGGCACAGCGCATCCGCCCCGACCCACCAGGGCGTGGGCGGCTCGGCGAAGATGAGGTTGAACAGCCCGCTGAAAGCCAGGAAGGTCACCATCGCCGTTTGCGCCACGGGCAGCACGGTCTCGTACACATTGTGAATGCCAGAGGTCGCCTGCCCGGGGAGAAAACCGGAAGCGTCGTAATACAGCCAGAGCAGCGATCCGTAGAACAGCATCAGGGCAATGATGCTGGTGAGGATAGAGGCCGGGATGACGAAATGCCACAGCTTGCGCATCACCATCAGGGGCGGGGTGTGCCCCGGTTGGGCCCAGTAGGCCAGCATGATCCCCGGGATGCCCACGCTGAACAGGGTGACCAGCGTCCCCTGGCGCAGGGCGATGGGGAACTCGCCGATCACCAGGGCCGACAGGATCACCAGGCCGCTGGTCAGGATGCGGCTCAGGAACAGCTTCAGGATGTCCTGCATGGCATTCAGGATGCGCTGTCCTTCCTCGACCGCGTTGGGCAGCACGGCGAACGAGTCGTTGAGCAGGATCATATCTGCCACGCTGCGGGTGGCCTGGCTGCCGCCCTGCATGGCGATCGCCAGGTTTGCCTGTTTCAGGGACAGCACGTCATTCACCCCGTCGCCGATCATCGCCACGTAATGCCCGGCCTGGCGCAGGGCGCGCACCAGGCGCTCTTTCTGAGAGGGGCTGATGCGCCCGAAGACGTTCGCCTGCCTGGCGGCGGCGGCAAATTCATCCTCCCCCATGCGCTCCAGTTCCGGGCCGGAGACCTGGCGGATCGCCGGGCCAAAACCGGCCTGGCAGGCCAGCGAGGCCACCGTCTCCGGGCTGTCGCCGGAGATGATCTTCAGCTGCACCCCGGCGCGCTGGAAGTTTTCCAGCGTCTGGGCCGCCTCCGGGCGCAGCTCATCGCTCAAGCTGACCAGCCCCAGCGGCAGCATGCCGTAGGGCAGGCGGGAATCGTCCTCCTCGTCCACCAGCGAGGCCGGGCCGGGATGGCCGGCAAACAGCACCACGCGCAGCCCCTGCACTGCCAGCGCCGAGACCTGCTGCTGGATCTTCTCCCAGGAGGTCTGCGAGCTCTCCATGACCAGGTAGCGCAGCAGCATCTCCGGCGCCCCCAGGGCGAAGACGCTGCCATCCGGGTAGGCCAGGGCGGACCACTTGCGGGCGGAGGAGAAGGGCACTTCCACTGAGATGGGCTGCCGCTGGCCGGGGCAGCCGGCCAGGATGGCGGCGCTGGTCTGGTTGCCGGTGGCCCCGCTGCGCACGTAATCGCCCAGCAGCCCTTCCAGCTCGTCGCGGCCCGCCTCCAGCGGGTGCAGCTCATGCAGCTCCAGGCGGTTGGTGGTCAGCGTGCCGGTCTTGTCCAGGCACAGCACATCCACGTTGCTCAGCGATTCGATGGAGTTTGCCTGCTGCACCAGCGCCCCCTTGCGGGCAATGCGCACCGCCCCCAGGGCGTAAGCCACCGAGATGGAGAGCAGCAGGCCGTTGGGCACCAGCCCGGCGATCAGGGTCGAGTTTTGCACGTTGCGCACCAGCTCGACCTGGCGCACCAGGGCGTTGAAGAACTGTAAGAACTCGAAGTAAATCACCACCAGCAGGATGATGCGGATCACCAGGTTGATCTCCTGCTGCAGCGGGGTCTGGATGCGGCGGAAGGCGCGCGCCCCGGAGGTGATCTGGTTGGCGAAGCTGTCGTTGCCCACCTTCTGGGCGCTGAACAGGGCGCTGCCGGTGGTGCAGAAACTGCCGGAGTAGAGCGGGTCGCCGGCAGTCTTGAGCACCAGGCCCGATTCGCCGGTCAGCAGCGACTCGTCCACCTGCAGGCGGCCCTGCAGCACCTGGCCGTCCACCACCACCTGGTCGCCGGGGCGCACCACCAGCAGGTCGCCGACCACCAGTTCTTCGGGGAGCACGGTTTTTTCCTGCCCGCCGCGGATCACGTTGGCCGTGGGGCGGGTGACCAGGGCGATGCGGTCCAGCACGCGCTTGGCGCGGATCTCCTGCACCACGCTGACCAGCACGTTCATGGTGATGATGCCGGTGGACATGATCGCGTCGCCCGGGCGCCCGAGTGACGCCAGCGCCACCCCCAGGAAGAACAGCACACCGTTGATGAAGGTGAAAACATTCTCCGAGAAGATCTCCCAATAGGTGCGCCCCGTGGGAGACGGGGCGGTGTTGCCCAGTCCCTGGGAGCGCAGGCGGAGGACCTCTTCTTCGTCCAGCCCGGGATAGAGGGAAAGTTCCAGGTTTGGCTGCATGTTTGTAGCTGGATTATAGTAGCTGTAAAGGAAAACGGCAACCTGCAGGCCGGTCATGGTATGATCGCAGGGAATCTCTTGAATTTTCCCTGGATAAGGAGTGTGTATGTCTTTGCTAAAAGTAGGGTATATCGGCCTGGGCTTGATGGGTAAATCCATTGCGCGCAATATTCTCAAAGCAGGTTTTCCGCTTGTGGTGCACAACCGCAGCCGGGGGGCGGTGGAGGAGCTGGTGGCCGAGGGCGCACAGCCGGCCTTCTCCCCGGCAGAAGTGGCCTCCCAGGTGGAGGTGGTCTTCACCAACCTGCCGGATACCCCGGACGTGGAGCAGGTGGCTTTGGGGCATGATGGGATCATCGAAGGGGCGCATCCCGGGCTGGTCTTCGTGGATAACTCGACCATCAAGCCGGCCGCGGCGCGCCATATCGCCAGGCTGCTGGGCGAGAAGGGCGTGCTCTGCCTGGATGCGCCGGTGAGCGGCGGCGATATCGGGGCGCGCAACGCCACCCTGACCATCATGGTTGGCGGTCCGCAGGAGGCGCTGGAGCGCGCCCGCCCGGTGCTGATGGCCATGGGCAAGACGATCACCCTGGTCGGCGAGGCCGGCTCGGGCCAGGTGGCCAAGGCCGCCAACCAGATCATGGTGGCGGCGCAGATGGTGGCCATGGGCGAGCTGATGATTTTTGCCAAAAAAGCCGGGGCCGACCCGCAGAAGGTGGTCGAGGCGATCCGCGGCGGCGCAGCCCAGTGCTGGACGCTGGACGTCAAGCCGCCCCGCCTGTTTTCCGGCAACCGCCAGCCGGGCTTCAAAGCCTATATGCAGGCCAAGGACATGGCGATCGTGCTGGAGACGGCCCGCCAGTACGGCATCCCGCTGCCCTCGGCGGCGGTGGACGCCCAGCTGTACAATGCCATGCTGGAGATGGGCATGAGCCAGCTCGACAACTCGGCGGTGATCGGCGTGCTGGAAACGTTGGCCGGCGCCGCCCTGCTGGAGAGCGGCCCGGACCAGGATCCGCATGCCTGAGCGTCCTCTGCCCCCGGTGCGCCTGACCTGGAGAGACGGGCGCGACCTGCTGTACATCACCGCCGGGACGCTGCTCCAGGCGCTGGCCCTGCGCCTGTTCCTGATCCCCTCCAACCTGGTGGTGGGCGGCGTGGGCGGCATTGCCCAGATCATCAACCACTACACCGGCTGGCCGATCGGCGTGATGATCTTGCTGGGCAACCTGCCGCTGTTTGCCCTGGGCTGGCGCTACCTGGGCGGGCTGCGCTTCGTGCTGCGCACCGCCTATGCCGTGGTGGCGGTGTCCTTCTTCACCGATTTCCTGGTGCTCTTCCTGCCGGCGCAGGGGCTGACCGGCGATATCGTGCTCAACACGCTGTACGGCGGGCTGGTCAGCGGCGTGGGCTACGGCCTGGTGTACCGCGGGCGGGGCACCAGCGGCGGCAGCGACATCCTGGCGCGGGTGCTCTACCATTGGCGCCAGATCTCGCTCACCGCCTCCTACCTGTGGGCTGATTCGCTGGTGATCCTGCTGGCGGGGCTGGTCTTCGGCTGGCAGAACGCCCTGTATGCCATGGTGGTGCTGTATGTCAGCGGCATCGCTGCCGAATGGACCAGCGAGGGCTCGGACGTGCTGCGCACCGCCCTGATCATCACCGCCTGCCCCGACCAGGTCAAGGACCACATCCTGCACGAGATGGAGCGCGGGGTGACCCTGCTGCCGGCGCGCGGCGGCTACACCGGGGCCGAGCGCACGGTGCTGTTCTGCGTGGTCAGCCGTCCCGAGGTGGCCCAGATCAAGGACGTGGTGCGCGCCGCCGACCCGGCGGCGTTCATGGTGATCGGCCAGGCTCACCAGGCGCTGGGCGAAGGCTTCCAACCCTGGAGCGAGGGTTGAGTCGAAGCCAGGCAGGCTGAGCTTGTCGAAGCCCGGAGCGGGGCCTAGGGTGCAACCTTTTTCAACCGGCTGCGTAGATTATGCCAGAGAACACCAGCGGGTGTTCTTCCAGGAGTAATGCAGTGCCAGAGCTTGAA
>CAIQIV010000029.1 GCA_903871905.1 uncultured Chloroflexota bacterium
ATCCCGCCCGCATCGTTGTAGTTCCGTTCGAAAGCGTTGGTGCCATCCAGGCTGGTCCAGTCGGCGTCAGCGGTGTTAATATACGTGCCGTTGATATAGATCTCCGGGTTGACGCTCACCCGGTAGACGCACTCGATATAGGAATCGGGGCTGGTAGCGGGGAGGTCGAAACCGCCGGCGGGCGAGCCATCCAGGGTGACCAGGTTCCCGGCCTGGCCGGCGGTGGCGCTGATGCTGGTAGAGGAGACGCCGTTGAAATAGGTGCAGGTATTGGCCGGCTCCAGGCGGTCGAGGGTCAGGGCTCCGGCGGCGCCGGGCAGGGTGTCCTGGACGGTGACGTCATACGCCGGGCTGCCGCCGGTATTGGACAGGCGCACGGTGTAGGTGACCACCTTGCCCGCCTCCAGGCCGGTGGTGGGGACAGCGTCCTTAACGGTAGTGATGGATGGCTCGACGATGGTAAAGTTGGCCGAGGAGGGTCCCAGGGTTGACCGCGCGCCGGTGTTGGGGTTGGTATATCCCAGGGTGGCCTGGTTGGTGCGCGAACCGCCGGCCTGGTTGGCGGTGACATCATTCAGACGCAGGGTGAATCGCACCAGGAAGGCATTATTATTGGGATGGTTATCATCGCTCACCGTGATATCGCCAAATGATAAGCTGACGGCGCTGGCAGTCAGGGTGAGGACCGGGGAGATGTTGACCGATCCGGCAAAATCCTCCGCCAGGTGTCCGCTGCTGCCGGCAGTCTGAGTGATCACTTCGAAAGCGACCACGCTGGAATTGGCGGGCAGCGTATCGGTTAAAACGACGCGCTGGGTCACGCCTTCGGGCAGGCCGGCAACCAGGTCGAAAAGGATCAGCTCGCCAATCGTGTAATCGGTATCGGCGGGGTCGCGCAGCATCTTGGTAAAGGTGGGCGTACTGAGGGTAAAACCGGCCGAGGAGACCTGGTAATAGGTGTTCGGAGAGGTCCCGGCATTCTGGCCGGTGCGTTCACCCACCGAGCTGCCCGCCACACCCGGCAGCGAGCCGGTCGGGTTGGGGTCGCTGCCAAACAAGCCGGGCAGGCTGGTATAACCCAGGGCGGCGCTGTTGGGGACCGTAAGCCCGTTGGGGGCATCGGCATTCAGGCGGGCGGTGATCGTCAGCGCTCCCGCCCCACCGGGGTACAACTGGTCGACTGCCGCGGTGACCACCTGGCTGGCCGGGGCAGTCTGGGTGTAGGTCGAAGTCAGCGGCACGACCAGGCTGGCGCCCTGGTAAGCCAGGTAGCTGTCCAGGGTGTCGGTCAGGACCAGGTTGAATGCCGCCACGCTGCTGGTGTTGGTGAAGCGCAGGGTGTAGACCACGCTGTCACCGGCATCCCGGGTAGCATCCACGCTGAGGGTCTTTTTGAGCGCCAGGGCCGGGTTGATCACGCTGGCATTCACCGTGTTGGACGTGCTGCGCAGCGCCCCGCTAATCCATACCTGGAAGGCATTGCCCAGGTTACGGCTGTCGACGTTGGCGGAGACATTCCCCACCACGGCGTTGAACTCGAGCACCACGTATTCCTGGTCGGCGTCCGAATCCAGGTTGGTCAGGTTACCCATGCTGAATATGACATCCGTCCCATCGCTGAAGCCGGCTGGGCTGATGGCAGCGGGGTCCAGCACCAGGGTCGGGGTGAGATCGGTGGAGGCGTCGTTCCCCTGGATCTCCAACCCGGCGCCCGACAGGGTAGACGAGCTCATGCAGCCCACCCCCGAGTTGCATACCAGGGCGACCTTCGTCGTACCGTCGTTCAGGAACTGCATCCCAGCCGGGAGCAGGTCAACCAGCTGGAAGCCGGGCGAGGTGCCCTCGGGCACCTGGACCATTAGCCGGTAGCGGGCGAACTCGCCAATAGTGAGCCGGGTTCCGCTGGTGTGGGCCTCCGAGGTGGCGACCAGAGTCTTGACCGGCTGGACGCTATGGATGGTGATCACCGCCGCAGCCTGGGCGCGGACATCATTGAGCGCACCACCGCAGTCGGCGCTATTGCCGGTACGCTCACAGCTAAGGGTGTTAAATGTTGAATACGCCTGTCCCGAGGCATCGGGCAGGCTGGTGCCCTCCAGGTAGGCTGTGTTGGTGATCTTCTGGCTGGGGGTGACCGAGCCTAGCAGTCGTGCCTTGAACTGCAGCGTGCTGGTCATGCCCTGGGTGAGCACCTCCCAGGTAACACGCAGCAGCGGAGCGGCGCTGGCATCGACCAGCGTGGGGGTCAGGCCGCCGGTATGCGCCAGCGTGCCGGGCAGGTATTGGAGGTCGGTGGGAATGCTGTCGGTGAGGACCAGGTTAAAGGCCGGTGTATCGTAGGTGGAGGCGGCGTTGGTGATGCGCAGGGTATAGGTCAGCGTGTCGCCGGCGTCGCCTACCACCGGGGCGGCCAGCTTGGCGGCCTGCAGCGTGGGTTCGACCACGGTGACGTTGGCAGCCTGGGCCGCCGGAAGCGCTGAGCTGCCATAAAACACCCGTGCACTGTTGTTCAACTGCGCGCCCTGCTGGTTGCCGGCAGTGTTGAGCACCACGGCCTGGTAGACCAGGGTCAGGCGCTCGGATGTCAGGTCATCGGTATTGCTGTTGGTCAGGGTACCCAGGTGAAAGCCCACCAATCCGCCCGAGTTGAGCACCACCGGGTCAGCGCAAGCCTGGCTGAGCTGGACCGTGCCGGTCAGGTCCGTGGAAGAGGCCGTCAGGCTCGAACAGCCAACATAAGCCAGCCCTCCGTCCAGGGTGTCGGTGAGCACCAGGTTGGGGGTGGTACCCTCGGGCACGGTAATGATCACCGAGTAGGTCAGGATCTCGCCGATGTTGACCTCCAGGTTGGGGGTGTTGATCAGCGAGGTGGCTTGCAGGCTCTTGCTCTCCTGGGGCGCCTGGGTGGTGAAGCTGGCGGTCGACGAGTCCGCGTAATTGTTCAGGCCGCTCCCCTCGCCATCGCTGCCGCTGCGCTCCTGGGCCGGGGAATCCGGCTGGCTGGTGTAGCTGACCCGGGCGGTGTTTGGGACCGCCTGGTTGGGCTGGACGGCGGTAACCAGTGTGGCATGGTACCTCACCACCACGCTGCCGTTCACGGCCAGCGCATCGACCAGCACCCTCACCGTGTTGGCGGCGCTGGTATCCGTGTAGAGTGCAGCCCCACTGACCGTCACCGAGCCCGGCACGAGCGCCAGGCTGGAGGGCAGGGTATCGCTGACGATCACATTATATGCCGGGCTGCGGCGGGTGCTGGTGGTATTGGTGACCGCCACCACATATGAAACATCGTCCCCGGCATCCTGCGGGTACGGGCTGGACAGGGTCTTTTTGATCGACAGGTTCGGCTCTACGATCTGGAACGCGTCCGTGACGTTGGCCGGCGACTGCAAGAGGTTGGCAGCGTTGCGGTAGCGGGGGGTCAGGCTGTTGGTCAGGGAGCCTGAGGCGTCCTGGTTCAGGCTCTGGTTGGCGGCAATGGCCTGGAAGCGGACATAGGCCGGGGTGCTCGATACCACCGTGTCGGCCAGGTTCCAGGTCAGGGTTGAAGCGGCGGCGCCAGTGGTTGAACCGTCATGCGCCGGGATGGCGGCGCCGGTCAGGCCTTGAAGGGTGGCAGTAGAGGTGATCGGGATCAGACCGGCCGGCACGTTATCGGTCAGCACCAGGCTGCGGATCGTCCCCAACGGGCTGTTGACCGTCAGGGTATAGTTGATCGTCTCCCCCACTGCGGCCTGCGTGCGGCCGCCATCGCTCTTGGCGAAGGTCGCGGCGGCCACCGCAAAGCTGGCGGTGTCGGTGTCCTGTGACCCATCCACGCTGATCCCGCTTGTATCGTCATAATTGCGCTCGTTGAGGTTGGCGCCGTCCTGGCTGGTCCAATCAGCATCGGCAGTGTTGACATACGTACCGTCGATATAGATCTCCGGGTTGACGTTCACCCGGTAGACGCACTCGATATAGGAATCGGGGCTGGTAGCGGGGATATCAAACCCGCCGGCGGGCGAGCCATCCAGGGTGACCAGGTTCCCGGCCAGGCCGGCGGTGGCGCTGATGCTGGTAGAGGAGACGCCGTTGAAATAGGTGCAGGTATTGGCCGGCTCCAGGCGGTCGAGGGTCAGGGCTCCGGCGGCGCCGGGCAGGGTATCCTGGACGGTGACGTCATACGCCGGGCTGCCGCCGGTATTAGACAGGCGCACGGTGTAGGTGACCACCTTACCCGCCTCCAGGCCGGTGGTGGGGGCGGCTGTCTTGTCGATGGTTATGGCGGGCTCGACGATGGCCACCAGGACCGTATCCCAGAACTGGAAGTCCAGGCCGTTTTCCACGTAGGAGAATTCCAGGGTGTTGGTGCGCGAAGTCCCCGCCTGGTTGGAAAGAATGTTCTGGATCACCGCCGTGATCATCCCCGAGACGCGCACCGCCCCGGCATGGTCGCCCAGGCTCCAGGTTACGTTCCCCGAAGCGTATTGGGCGGGCGCCGAAGTGGGGGTACTGAGGGTCGTGGTAAGCGGTACGCCGTCGGTATCTTCGGTCAGGGTGATCAGCGAGGATACATAGCCCAACCCGCTGGGCAGGTAATCCACAAAGGACATGCCCTGGTAGGCGGCATCCTGGTCGGGCAGGGTGGTGGTGAAGGTAAAGACCGCCAGGCTGCCGATCGAGCCGGTTTGCAGGTCGGGCTTTTTAAAGAAGCTCTGCACCAGCGAGACATAGCCGGTCTTCTGCAGGTCCGCATAGGTGCAGCCCGAGCCGCAGCTCCCGTGCACGTCGACAGTCAGCAGGTTGGAGCCGCTGGCCAGGGTGGTAGCGTAAATGACCTCGGTGATCACGCCTCCATTCGCCGCCAGGGAGGGGATCGACCAGGTGATCACCCCGGATGGGGAAAACCCGGAGCCCAGGGTGGCGGTGATCAGCACATTCTGGGCCGGGCCATCACCGGTGTTGGAGACGACGATCGTCCAGGATGCCGTTCCCCCCAACGGGCTGGTTTGTGATTCGGGTGTGAGCTCTAACCCCAGGCTGGGGCTGATCACGTCAATCTCGGATTGGGCTGTGCCGGTGAAGGGCGGGGTCAGGCTGCACAGGTCATCGTAGGCCAGGTTGACCTGGTTGGTTCCACCCGCCGGGGTGCTGCAGAGCGCAGCGTTGCCCGGGCGCAGGCCAAAGGTAACGGTGGTTACCCCGGTCGGCAGGACGTTCCAGCCCCACTCCGGATTGAGGCTGCCGGTGATGGGAGCTGAATCGGGCGCGAGGCTGGTGAAGAGGGTCTCGCTGTAGGTGAAGCCGGAAGGCAGGGTATCGGTCAGGAGCAGGTTGTAAGCCGGCGGGCCTTCGTTACTGACGGTCAGGGTGACCACCCCACCACAGGATTGCAGCACCCCCGCGGTCTGGCCGGTCTCCAGCGTACTGACGCTGGCAACCGGGCGGGTGCGCAGCAGGCTGCTGCGCACGATCTGCTGGCGGCAGCCATCGTCACAGCCGTACGTGGCGGTGAAGACATTGGCCGTGTCCTGGATCGAACAGGATTCGGCATTGACCGTGGCGGTGACCAGGGCCGTCCAACTGGCCATGGGAAGCGTACCGATCAACCAGGTGATCACCTGGCCGGACTGGAAGTCCGGGACCGGAGAGGCAGAGACCAGGGTGGTGTTGGCCGGGAGGGTGTCGGTGACCACCAGGTGCAGGGCGGGGGTGGTGGCGCGGTTGGTCAGGGTGATACCCCACTGCACCGTATCGGCAGGTTCGGCGTTGGTCAGGCTGCGCCAGCCTGAACCGGTATCCAGGTTGCGGCCGAGCTTAACTGCGCTGAGCACGGGTGGGGCGGCGGTGGTCAGGTAGCTGCTGGATAGGCTGTTCTGGGGGACGCCGCAGGTATCCTGGTAGCCGGTGTTGATCGCCAGGTTGCCGCCGGTGAAGGCGCATGAGACCGAAACATCAAAACGCACCCAGACCGTCTGGGCGGGATACAGGCGCGCCATCTCTTCGATCTGGGTCGATGACCAGACCAGCACGCCGGGGGTGGGCTGCAGTGGATCAGCGATGGCGGCCCAGCCTGCGGCTGGCGGGGTGACGCCGCTGCCCAGCACATACTCGGCGCTGCCGGGAAGATAGTTCAACCCGGTGGAGAGCGTTTCGGTGATACTGGCCTGGTACACACTGAGTAGCCCGGCGTTGCGCACCGTGGCGGTGATTGCCCGCGTCGAACAGGTCTGGATCGGGGTGAGCACCTGGTTGGTATTGACCAGCAGGGTGTTGGGCAGGTTGACGACCGAGCGCACCGGGCTGGTGCTCAAACAGGTCTGGCCCTGGCAGCCCAACGCGCCGGAGAAACTGTTGTTCAGATCAGCGCAGCCGTTGACTTCACCGGTGAACTGGATCGAGACCTCCTCGCCAGGTAAGATGGTCAGGTCGCTCCAGGTGACCACCTGGCTGGAGGTGATGGGGACCGCCCCGGCTGCAGAGCCCATGGTGGAGGCGATCGACGAACGGGCATAGTGCAGCCCGCTGCCGAGCGTGTCGGTGAGCGTGACCCCATAGGCGGCGCCCGATCCCGAGTTGATCGCCGTCAGCGTCCAGGTGACCAGGTCGCCGGTGGCCAGGATCTTCTCGGGGTACTTATACAGGATCGGCGCCGGTGCCAGGACCTTGGGTACCAGCGTGCCTGTGGCGCCGCTGGAGCAGGTCTGGTCATAGCTGGCATCGTCGGCGCAGTGGTCGTCGTAATACACTGCGCCCGAGGCCGGGGCGCTGCCGCCGCTGGCCGAGCATTCGAGCTGGACGCGCAGATCGATGGATGCATCCGCCGTATCAGCGAACTGGTCAGCATAGAACCAGTGATAGCCGGCGCTGTCGGTGGTGGTCAGCACCGGCGTCAGGCCATTGTGCCCTCGCACGCTCACCACCCGGTAGGTGTCGGTAATGAAGACCGCCTCCAGGTCGTAGGCCGGGTTGGCTGACCCGCGGTGGAGAAACATCGTCAGGTCATATTCGCCGCACGAAGCGACATAGGCCGGCAGGCTGGAAAACGAGACCGAGGCGGCGGGGGCCTGCAGGTTGACCCAAACTCCCTCTTCATAGATGCCTTGATCACACTCCGTGCAGGCGCCGTTGCCAACCACGCCGGTATCCAGCAGCGACCAGTCATAGAAACGCGAATCCTGGCAGGCATTCCCGGCGTCGCCCAGGTCGGCCTGGTACATCACGTGCAGCGTTGACCCGGGGAGGTCGATGCCGCATTGGGGTACAATATTTCCGATCACCAGCGGGGTGTCGTCCAGCACGTCAAACGTGGCGGTGCAGGCCTGGGCTCCGTTGGTGATCGAGATCCAGGCGCTGTTAGGGGTATAAGCCTGGTAGGTCAGGATATCGGTAAAGACCAGGGTCTGCCAGGTGGGGGTCACAATAAATTGCGCCGCGAACTGGTAGGTGTTGGTGTAGGCGCGCGTGGTGCACGATTCGTCGCTGGCTGGAGAGACCTGCTTGCTCTGGGCGGCCAGGGCTTCGGAACACTGGATGGCGGTATCGGCGGTACTGGAAGATGAAATCGGGCAATCGCGCAGGTCCACCGCCCGGGCAGAGAGCTGGTTGTGGGCGAACTTGCCGCAGCAGCTGCACGCCCCCGGGCACTGCCCGGAGGAGCGGAAGGAAATATCCGCCGTCCAATGCGACTGGGTGGTGGTCCAGGTGACGGTGAGGTTGCCCGAGGCATCCTGGACGAAAGCGCCTCCGGCCAGGTCTACCGGCTGCCAGGTGGTGCAGCCCGGGAAGAAGGTATCGGTGATCACGATGCTGCCGGTGATGTTGCTGGCATTGACCACCAGGTGGTAGGTGATCAGGTCGGTGGCATACACCTCATTCGGGACGCTGATCGCGGTCTCCAGGCCAGGGGTCGCCCCCGAGATGCTCCACGAACCGGATCTGACCGGAGGGTAATAAAGGTTGTCACACTCGTCGTAATACTCGGGCTCATACAGCATCGTGCCGGTGTTACCGGCATAACCACAGGGCGGGTCGGGGATGGCCAGGGTGTAGGTCAGCAGGAACGAGCCCCCGGGGGGAATAGCCTGGGGGATATGGAAGGCGCCGCCTGTATAGGGAGCGGAGGAGGCGATGACCTGCAGGGCGCCAAAATCGACTGCCAGGGAGGGGGTGTAGGCGGCGCCGCTGCCAATATTGTGGACCGGCATCTGGAAGGTCGAGCTCCCGCTGACGTAATCGACGGAATGGTTAAGCGGGGTATAGTCCAACAAGGGGGTTTCGATCGCCAGGTCAACGCTGGCTTCGGCCGCAGCCTGCTGGCACTCTGCGGAACCAGGACAGCCCCAGGTGGCAATGGCCCGGCTGGTCAGCCCGGCGCAGTTCTCGATCTGCGCTGCAACGGTGAAGGTGCGCGTGGCGCCAACCGGGATGGAGACAAACTGGGTCGCCGTGATCCCGCTGATATAACGCAGCCCGGCGCCAAGGGTGTCGGTCACCGCTACATTCGAGACCTTCCCATACCCGGTATTTTTGACATCGATGGTGAAGGTCACCACCTCACCCACCCCAGCGGGGTAGACCGCCGGGGTCTGCACCAGGGAGATCGCCCCAGGGTTGACGACAAAATCCTTGTAGATATCAAAGCTGGGATAGCCATCCTGCATCACCGTGGTCTTGTTCTGCCCGGATACCGCCGAGCACGAGGCGGTGAAGGTGGCGGTGGCGGTGATAGTCTGCGAAGGGTACACGGTCGGGTAGGTGAAGATCTGTTCGCTGGGGGAAAAACCGGCGGGCATGGTGGAGATGAAGACCAGGTTATGGGTGAACTCGGCATCATTGGTGGCCGAGATCACATAGCTGACCACCTGGCATTGGTCGATCGACTGTGTGCCGCTGACGGTGACAGACGATTCGAGGATGGTGTTGTGGTGCTCGGTGAGCACGGGGTCGAGGCTTTCCTGGGTGAACCAACCGGGTAAAAGCGGGCTGGCGGGTGTGGAAGGCCGGGCGGCAAATCCGAGCGGCAGGAAGTTTTGATAGGCTGCAGACCGGGCTGGCTGGTTGTGCGCCGCAGTGAACCAGCCGGGCAGAACGGGCGCCGGAAGCGCGGGGGCAGCCGGCCGGGCGGCGGGCTGCGCTGAACTGGCAGCGCCGGCAGGCGGTTGAACGGCGGCCTCCGCAGGGGCAGGGTCAGCTCCAGGTGTCTCAAACCAGGCTGGCAGTACGGAGGAGGCAGCAGGCGGCGCGAATCTATGCGACCCGGCGGCTGGTTGAAAGCCAGCCGCGGCCAGGGCGAGCGCCGGGGACCGCCTGCCAGCCTCTTCCGGGGCAGCCAACACCGGTCTGAGGGCGCCGGCAGGCGGGGCAAACTCGCCCCACCCGGCTGCGGCGGGGGCCGCCGGGCGGGGAGCGGGGGACCCCGGCGCAGCCAGGACCGCGCCGGCTGGGGCCAGCGCCAGGTTGCATACGTAGACAATCAAACACGCGAGATTCAGGATGGGTCGCTGCATCGCTGCGCCTTTCAAGGTAAGTGGGCCAGGATTTCATTCACCGCGGGACGCTCCTCGGGTTTTTGCGAAACCTGCGACCAGACGACCTGCCCGGTCTGGTCAATGATAAAGACAGCCGGGGCGGCCAGGTTGTCGTTG
>CAIQIV010000030.1 GCA_903871905.1 uncultured Chloroflexota bacterium
CCCATCAACTGTTTGTTCTTCACCTTGATGTGATCCAGGAGCGCCTGCAGCCGCATATCGGCGGTTTCATCCCACGGCAAAATTGCCGAGGGGGATGAGCCGAGGGTGCGCCTGGGGCGAGGCGGCTTGCGCGTCACCGGGTGCTGCAGGCGGTATTGGCGCCGCGTCTCGTACCAATGATTTCCGTGGCTGGGGACCGAGATTACCTGAAATTCCGGCAGCAGCAGCCCGCTCAGGCGTTTCCCATGCACACAGCTGGTATCCAGGCAGAACACCCGGTCCTGGTAGATCAGCGGCTGTCCATTGTGCAGGTAATCCCGGTGCCCGGCGATCAGCGGCTTGCTCCCCGTGTACAGCTCATACCAGGGGCGCTCATAGTGCGTCTGCAGGTATCGCTCGCCACTCATTGTGCCGCACAGCACCGTCTCCCGCTGCTTTGACAGCCGCACGCCGGGCTCCACGTAGCCGTGCACCAGCGTGGCCTCGGGAAGTTCAAGATAGATCGGAAATGCCTCCAGGAATTCCAGCACCTCCGGATAGGTCTCGCCAAACTGTGCCCGGGCGATAACCTGTGCCAGGGACAGCTTGACCTTCCGGCTTGCGGCGCGCAGGTGCTTGCGTTCGTGGTTGCCCTGCAGGCTCATCGCCTGAGGCTGGCTGCGGAAGAACTCCAGCACCTGGGGCGTCTCCGGCCCGCGGTCAACGATATCTCCTAATGCCAGGATCGTGTCGTCAGAGGTCAGCCCAGCCTTATCCAGCAGCTCCTGCAGTTCAACAAAACACCCGTGGATGTCTCCGATCACTAAAATGCTCATGGTTTAATAATATCACCGTCCGTCGATTCTTCCGGTGGCTTCAGTGTGCGAAAGCTGCGGAACAGCAGCAGGTCATATACTATTTTCAATCCACCGGAAAGGATAAATGGCAGGCCGAGCATCCCCGGGATGCCCAGGAAAATTCCTGCCAGCGACGGAGAAAGTGCTGCCCCGACCGAGCGGGCGATCCCGGTCACCCCCGAAGCGGCCGAGCGCTCGTCTGGCGCCACCACCGCCATGGTGTACGACTGGCGCGTGGGCACATCCATTTGCGAGATGCTGAAGCGCAGCAGCAGCACCAGGACCGCCAGCGGCAGCGTGGGCATGAACGGCACCAGCATCAGCAGCAGGTTGGACGGGATGTGGGTGAAGACCATGGTGTTGATCAGCCCGAAGCGCCGGGCCAGCCCCCCGGCCAGCAGCGCCGAGAGCCCCGCCAGGATATTGGCAGCGAAGAAGATGCGGCCGATCACACCCGGCTCCACCCCGAAGCGCAGGTAGAACCAGAAAGCCACCATGCTCTGCACGATCAACCCACCGGCAAAGGCATCCAGGGCGAACAGGGCGCTCAAGTGGAACACCACCTGCCGCGAGCGGTGCAGGCCGAGCGTGCGCCTGGCTGCCGCCTGCAGCATGCCTGCCGGAACCTCGATTGCCGCCGACAGGCTGCTGAACAGGGCCAGCAGCACGGCCCCGCCCAGGGCATAGCCGGCCAACACGGTGCGGTAGGATTCCAGCGCTGGCATGCCGCGGCTCTGCAGGGTTTGCGCCAGCCAGCCGCCGGCCAGCGCCCCGCAGGCCGTGGCAAACGACCCCGACAGGTTGTACCAGGCAAAGGTCTGGGTGCGCCGCTGGTCTGGCAAAAGCTGGGTCAGCCCGGCCTGCTCCACCGGCAGGAAGGGGCCGATCTCGTTGCCGCTGGGGCTGATCACCCCGATGATTGCCGCCGCCATCATCACCAGCGGATTCCGCGTCATGAGAAACACAGCGCCTGCTCCGATCATCAGCAGCGCTCCCAGCAGCAGGGTGCGGCGCCGGCCCAGGCGGTCGGCGGAGGTGGTCAGCCACAGCGAGATGGCCGCGTCGCCGGCCAGGGTCAGGGTGAATAACAGTCCAATGGAGGTCTCTTTCAGCCCGGCCTGCGCCAGGTACAACGCCAGCACCACCGACAGGAAGCCGTAGCAGAACATGCGCACGATGCGCGAGGCAAACAGGGTCACGATATCGCGGTGCGTGCTCATCCCTCTCCCCGGTCAGCTTATCCTTTCTTCGCCGCCTGCACCCGGCACCAGGCATACAGCGCGTCGTACACCTCAAACTGGTGCGCCAGGTTCTCGGCGTCCAGCGGGAAGCGCAGGCTGAACCCGCTAGCGATGGCTTCCAGCCCTCTGGCGATAGGGTCCGTATCGATATCGGCGGCAACGTCTGCGGCGTGGACGATCTGCGCCAGGCGCAGCAGGCCGGGCTCTTTCAGCCCGTATTTGTGGAGGATCGATTCAAAGGAGCAGCGCCCATCTGTTGTATGCCCCAGTTCCACGCCGGGGGCGTCGAAGGGGATGGCTCCGGTGTCCAAAACTACCTGATCGATCTGGCTGGCAGGGACAAACAGAAATTCTGCCTGGCTGTCCACAAAGCGGGTGATCAGCCAGGGGCAGGCCACGCGGTCCACGTGGACGTGCGAGCGGGTTACCCATTTCATTCAACAATCTCCTTTCGAGAATTTATTTCAAGATGGCGCTGAGCGTACCCGCAAGCGCCCCGCCGGCGATCAGCCAGGTGGAGTTGACCTTGTAGCGCAGCAGCAAAAAAAGCGAGGCCAGGGCGATCAGCACAGTCAGCGGGTCAACCAGCGAGCTGTGCCCGATCTGCCAGGTGACAGCAGCCATTGACCCCAGCGCCGCAGCGTTCACCCCGTCCAGCAGGGCGCTGAAACCGGGCGAGGCGCGCAGCCGCGGGATGAAGGGATTCGAGATGGCGACGAAGATAAACGCCGGCAGGAAAATGCCCAGGGTGGCCAGCAGCGCCCCGCTCACCCCGCCCAACTGGTAGCCGATGAAGGTGGCGGTGGTGAACAAAGGCCCGGGGGTCACCTGCCCGATGGCCACCGCGTCCATGAGCTGTGTGTCGCTCAGCCAGCCGTAGCGCACCACCAGGTCCGCCCGCAGGAAGGCCAGCAGCACATAGCCGCTGCCATACAGCACGGCGCCGATCTTGAGAAAGGTCAGGAACAGCAGGGGCAGGCTGAAGGGGACAGCGGCGGCAGCAGCAGCCAGGGCGCTTCCACCCAGGGGCAGCAGAAACGCTCCCAGGCTGCGCCGCAGGCGCGGCAGGCCTTTCACCAGCAGTACCGCCAGCCCACCGGCCAACAGCAGGACCAGCTCGTTAGCCCCCAGGAAATACAGCCCCAGCGCGGCTGCTGCAACCAGGCCGCTGAGCGGGTCGCGCAGCGCCTTGCGCCCCAGGCGCCACAGCGCCTGCAGGATGATGGCGATCACCACCGGTTTGACCCCGTACAGCAGGAACCCTGCCGCAGGCAGTGTTTGCAGGCGGGTATATGCCCAGGCCAGCCCCAACACCAGCAGGGTGGCGGGCAGGATAAATCCCAGCCCGCCGGCGATCAATCCGGGCCAGCCGGCGCGCAGGTAGCCCAGGTGGATCGCCATTTCGGTGGAGTTGGGCCCCGGGATCAGGTTGGTGGCTCCCAGCAGGTCCAGGAACTGCTCGTCGCTCAGCCATTGGCGCCGCCGGACCACCTCGTCGTGCATGATGGCCACATGGGCGGCCGGCCCACCGAAGGCGGTGGCGCCCATCTTGAGGAACACAGTGGTGACTTCCTTGAGCCGGGGGGGAAAGTGAAGCGTCATGAGATGTTCATCTAATCCAGGTAATCGCGCCAGCGCGCCGTGAACTCCCCCAGGCCGAGGATGTGGGCCGAGGCCTCCAGGCGGTGTTCGCCGGGCGGCAGGTGCAGGCGGCGCACCAGGATGGTGATCGACTCTCCCGAGGGGACTTCCAGCGGCGTCTCCGGGGTGATCGCCGCCGCCTGGAAGGTTTGCCCGCCGCGCAGCACCTCAACCTGAGCCGGGTCGACTGCCTGCTGGTCCACCGAGAGACCCCAGACGCCTTCCAGGATGACCAGCATCGCCGGGTTGCGCAGGCGGAAGGCGAAACCGTCCTGGGTGTGGCGCAGGCTGCCGGTCTCAATCAGCCGGGTGATCAAAAAGCCGGGAACCACCCGGGGGACATGCTTCTCCCTGCGCTTTGCCCCCACGCGCAGCGGGTAGGCATTCTGGTCGAGCACCTGTCCGCCCTGGGTCAGCCGGGTTTGGAAGATAAAACTGCCGGAGCGGGGCAGCGGCAGATCCACCTGCTTCACCAGGCGCGCCCCCTGGTCCGCCGCCGGCAGCTCAACCTTGCGGCGCGGCGCAAACCAGCGCTGCAGCCGCCGGGAGAGCCAACTCCCGGGTTGCTCCTCCAGCCACCACTGCAGCATTGCCGTCCCGCCCGCGCGGTAATCGTCGTTGACCAGGTACAGGTCGGCCTGGAATTGCGCCCCCTGCTGGTAGACCAGGTGAAAAACGCCATCCACCTCAAAGCCGTCCAGCAGGTCAATGCACACGTGGGTGGGCCGGGAGGCCTGCGCCAGGGCATGGTAGCCGGACTTGGGCAGGCGGAAATAATCCAGCACAGACCAGGTGATCGCCGGCCAGCCGTCGGTGAACAGGAAGTGGATGTAGCCTCCGGTCGGATCGAACTTCTTGCGCCGCCACTGGTCGATGGTGTAGCGCACAAAAAAAGCCTGGTAATCCTGGCTCTCCTGTACGTATTCCGCCAGGGTGCTGAAGCGCGCCGGGTCGCCCACCCCGGGATGAGCCCAGAATACCGACTGGTAACCGGCATGCGCCCAGGTGGGATCGTCCGCCGGGATCCTCCAGCCCGAGTTGACCGTGCTCCAGAACGGCGAAGCCAGCCCCGGCAGGGCCTGCACGCCAAACTCGGTAGGGAAAGGTGGGCGCAGTGCGCGGTTGTCGCGCCAGTTCCCCAAGTACCAGCCGTAGTACAGGTGCTGGTCAAAATGCCCGGAGCCGGCGATGACCGGGCGCGTGGGGTCCGCCTGCTGCACCCGCTGCGCCGCCTGCTCGTCCAGCAAGCGGTTGGTCTCGGTATCGTGCACGTCCGCCCCCAGGAAGCTGGCGTCCGGCGTCCAGGGCGGCTCGTTGTGCATCGACCACAGGGCGATGCTGGGGTGCGACCCCAGCAGCCAAACCATCTCCTCCACCTGCTGGTGGCAGCTTTCCTGGAAGGCCGCCTGTTCCTCGGGGGATAGGTTGAAGGCATAGGTCCATATCATGGGAAAATCGCACATCACCAGCATGCCCTGCTCGTCGCACAGGCGGTACAGCTCGGGAGCGCTGATATGGGCATGCACGCGCAGCAGGTCCAGGTTGGCCTGGCGAGCCAGCGCCAGGTCCAGGTATAAGCCGTGGCTGGTAATGCGGTCCAGGTAGAAATCCGAGATGTAGTTGCTGCCGCGAGGAAAGATCCGGCGCCCGTTCAGGCGCCATTCCCACCGGCCGTCCTCGATGGCAGCCTGGATGTGGCGCACGCCAAACACCTGTTCCAGCACAGCCGGGTCCGCCGCCTCGCACCGCAGCGAGAGCCGGGCGCAGTACAGGTTTGGCGCCCCGTGGGTCCATGGGAACCACAGGCGCGCCTGGGGGATGGCCAGGTGCAGCTCAATCTGGGCGCTGGCCCCGCCGTCCAGGCGGATCTGCGCCCGGGTGCTGGCCGAGCCCCCGCCCTCGAAGTTGTGCGGGATGGCCTGGATGTCCAGCCCTGCGCTCCTTTCTTCTGCCGCCAGGTTGCGCAGCCGCAGCACCAGGCGCACCTGGGCCTGGTCAACCTGCTCCACCCACTGCGGAGCATCCAGCTCGGGAAAGACGTTGAAGCTCTCCACCAGCACGTCGCCGCTGGGCTGCAGGTAGACCGGCTGCCACAGGCCGATGGGCACCGTCCACTGGTGCGGGTCGGGCAGGTCGGGGTAGTAAGTGGACGGGTAGGGCT
This sequence comes from uncultured Chloroflexota bacterium, assembly GCA_903871905.1. Taxonomy (GTDB): domain Bacteria; phylum Chloroflexota; class Anaerolineae; order Anaerolineales; family UBA4823; genus CAIQIV01. The sequence continues at coordinate 5,880 of CAIQIV010000030.1, forward strand.
TGCAGTCCCAATCGCTGAAGATGCCGGCGATGGCGGTCTTACGCTTGAAAGCCCCGGCCTCGACTGGGAAGCGGCAGCGCACCGCCAGCGCGTTTTCGCCCGCCGCAAGGGCCGGGGTGAGATCGAAGCCAAAGGGCTGGAAGTACCCCGGGTGGCTGCCCAGCTCAACCCCGTTGAGCCAGGCTGTGGTCTCGTAAAAGGCGCCGCCGAAACGCAGCAGCAGGCGCCCGCCCGGTGGCAGCAGGGGAGGTTGGAAGCGGCAGCGGTACCACAGCGTGTCCTGTTCCACGGTGGAGTGGCGCAGGTGCGGCAGGCGCACCGCCTCCCACCCGGTGTCATCCAGATCGGGAGCGGCCCAGGCATCCCCGTCCTCCCCTGGCGCCGCAAAGGCCGCCATCCAGCCGTCGGCCAGCTCTACCACCCCGGGCAGCTGCGGGGCGAGAAATAGTGGTTCCCTGGGATTTTTTTCTGGCATGGACAGGATTGTACCATGGGAAGACAGCATCTTCTTTTCAGCCGGGTGGGCCTGGTGACCGGCATTGGCACAGGGATTTACCGCACCATCCAGGAGGTGCGCCGTTATGCCCACCAGGACCCCGGCATCTACCTGGCAGGCAGCGGGTTGATTGTCTCCCTGCCCCGCCTGCGCCAGCCCGGTTCCCCATCAGCAGCCCGGCCTGCAGTGAGTTCACGGGCTATGGAGCACTGACCTCGATGATCACGTTTCCCTTCTTATGCCCCTGGTCAACATAGCGGTGAGCCTCGACAATTTCTTCCAGTGGATAGCGCCTGTCGATGACCGGTTTGAATGCGCCCTCTTCTACAAGCCCCTTGATAAAAACCAAAGCCTCTCTGCTCTCGGAGGAGGGCCCCGCCAGGACTTTCCTGCCGCCGGTCATGGAGGTCCACTGCATTTGGAGCATCTCCCACAGCCCGCCCGCCCCCGCAAGATAGAGCCCCCTGGTTTTCAACGCTCCCTGGCACGCCGAAAAAGAGCTTTTGCCCACCGTATCAAATATGATGTCATAGGTCTCCCCTCTTTGGGTAAAATCCTCTTGGGTGTAATCGATGACCGTGCTGGCGCCCAGGGATTTCACCAACTCCAGGTTCGCTGTGCTGCACACCCCGCTCACTTCCGCCCCATAATATCGGGCAAGCTGCACCGCCGCCGCCCCGACGCTGCCAGAAGCGCCGATGACCAGGACTTTCTGCCCTTTCTGGATCTGAGCCTTATCCCTCAGAAAGGTCAGGGCGGTTAATGCCCCGTTGGGGATGGCTGCGGCTTCGGCATAGCTCAAATTGGCCGGTTTGATCGCCAGCGCACATTTCTCAGGCCAGCAGACGTATTCGGCATACGCCCCCAGGTTGGCGCTGTTAATTCCATACACCTGGTCGCCTGCCTTGAACAGGGTCACATTTTTCCCGGCAGCCACGATTTTCCCCGCCAGCTCCACCCCGAGGATGTTCTTTTTGGGTTTTTGCAGGCCAAACATCAACCGGGTCAGGAACTTGAACCCGCGCGGCACAAAGACAAACCCGCGCAGGTTGCAGTCCCCCGTCGTCACGCTGGTCGCATGTACCTGGATCAGGACTTGATCCTCCTGCGGAGTAGGCTTCTCGACCTCCTGCAGCTTCAGGACTTCCGCCGGCCCGTATTCGGTATAGATTACTGCTTTCACCAGCAACCTCCATCTTGAAAACTCCCGCCTCCAACCGCTTGAGCAGGCGCCGGGCAGGCTCAGGGCGCAGCGGAGGAAGAGGCAGCTTTGTGGTTAAAACCGGCGCAGGCATGCCCCAATTATACAGCAGTACGGGCCGGTCGATCGGGATGGGGGCAGCCTCGCAGCAGTCCAGATTCACTCGGTGCTTTGCCAGGCGAGGCCTGCTGCCGCGCCGGGTGCGCTGCCTCAGCACAGTTGGATGCGGATCATCACCACGCTCTGCGCGGCGTTTTCCACCTCCTCTGCCCTGGGGTTCCCCTGCTGGTCAAAGGTCACCCCGTAAAAGCGGGCGTCGCTCTTCACCTTGCGCAGGTGCGCGGCCAGCCCGGCGGCGACGGCTGGCTTGTCCTCCGCTACCGTTTCCGCCAGGCCCTGCAGCTCCTGGCCCCGGATGCGCAGACCGACCGGTGCCCCGCCGGACAGGTTTTTCCACCAGCCGGCATGGGTGAAGATGAGCACCTCGCCGCCGGACTGCGAGTAGCTGACCGGCGTGGTATAGCTCCTGCCGCTCTTGCGCCCGGTGAAGGTGATCAGCAGGATGGTCTTGCTGACCAGGCCGTGCAGCGGCGAGCGCAGCACGGATTTCATCGCCGAATTGACGGGTGGGGGGATGGTTGGTGTTTGGGACATTTCAGCCTCTCTCTTATCTTTTGTTACCCGGGTATCCCTGGCGCAGGGATGCCCGCCTGTCTGCAGCCCGGCGGCTGCACGGTCAGGGCTTTTTGAAGGGGATCATCCGGTCCACCTTTTCCAGGTATTCTTCATACTCCCTGCCAAAGACCCGGGTGAGCTGCTGCTCCTCTTCGCCGATAAATATCATCACGCCGGCGTACAGGGAGGCCGCCGCGGCCAGGTAGACCCAGGTCAGGGTGAGCAGGGATATGGCAGGCAGGACGAAGAACGTCATGCTGGAATAAATCGGGTTGCGCACAACGCCATACGCCCCGCTGGTGACCAGCTTGCCCTTGGGGAAGCCGGTTAAGAGCTGGATCACCGCTGTCCCCCACAGGATCAGCCCGGGCGGCAGCAAGACATAGCCCAGGGGCCTGATCCAGTTCAGGCTTTCAGGCAGCGCCGCCGCCTGGGGGAACTTGACCTGCAGCAGGATGGCCGCGGCCAGGAACGGCAGGGTAAACAGGATGATTTTCCCCCCCTGGCCGATGATGTTCATCCCGTTTTGATTTTTTAAAATTTGGATCATACTGGCTCTCCTTTCTGTGAGGCTGCAGGCTCTGGACTCATTGCCGGGCAGGCCGCCGTCGGGGATCTATAAGGTGTCGACGATCACGTTCCCTGCGCCGCTGCTCAGGGTGAGCTCCGCCTGGTGGTCGGCGCGATCGAAATCCGGAGATGCATAGGTGTCCTTGCCTGTCTGGCTGAAGCGCGGGTCGATAATGGCTTTGCCCAGCCCGGTGACGGCGTGAATGCGGGCGGCAACGCCGCCCGGGATGTGGGCGGTCACGTTGCCCGCTCCCGTTTTAGCCGTCACGTGAAGCCGGGCTGCCTGGCCTGGCAGCACCACGTCCATGTTCCCGCCGCCGGTATCGGCCGAGACACGGGTGACGTCCATGCCCGCCAGGTCCAGCCGGAGGTTGCCGCCGTCGCTGTGAGCGTTCAGTTCAAGCGAGACCGTGGGGTTGAGGTGGATCTGCCACTCGGTGGCGCCGTTGCAAGCTGCCCACGGCAGGCGAAACCAGGGCTGCCCGCCGCCGCCCTGCAGGGTCAGGTGGGCCTGGCCGCCGCTCAGCTCCAGGGACCGGGCAGGCGGGCCCTGCTTTTCAAGGTACTGCAGCGAGCCGCTGGCCAGCAGCGGTTCGCCGCCGGCCAGCCGGTCGATGGCCAGGTTGCCATCGCCGGCGCGGATCTCGACCCTGGCTGCCGTCGCTCCGTTCAGGGGCTCCGCCAGGGGTTCGCTGAGCACCTGCTTAGACTTCTGAGTTTTCATCATTTTCTCCTTCCGACTTGGACACCGGGGTGGAGGGACCACCGCGGGTCAATGCGATCAAGGTCAGGTTGAGATCGCGGATGCGCTCAAGCAGGCCGTGGAGCGCCGCCTGGTCAGGCAGCTCGCCCGAAAGCAGGGTCACCTCCCCTTCCAGGTGCGTCAGCTCTAACCCGGCAAACCAATCCGCCCAGCATGGGTCCAGGTGACCTTTGACCCGCATCTCGTAATAGTCCGGCATGACTGTGCTCCTTTTCGTCATGCTTTCATCTTAGCACCAACCCCTGTGGTCTGTCACCTATCGAAAGGCAGGTATGGGGGTTTGAATTTCTGCAGGCGTGGAAAGACTTATACCAGCCTGTGCTCCCTGGCGGCCAGGATGGCCTGGGTGCGGCTGCGCACCCCCAGCTTTCCCAGGATGGCGTGCACGTAAAACTTCACCGTCCCTTCGGAGAGCACCAGCGTTTCGGCGATCTGGCGGTTGGACAGCCCCGCAGCCAGCAGGCGCAGGATATCCAGCTCACGCGGCGTCAGCGGCTCGGCCAGGCGGGCGGTGGGAGCGGCTGGCCCCGGTCCCGCAGCCGCATCGATCTCGAATTGGGCCAGCAGGCGGCCGGCGTACTCCCGCTCCGGGCTCTTGCCGGCCTGGCCCAGCCATTGGCCCAGCAGCGCCTGCGCCGGCCGGCCTTCGTCCAGGAAAACCCGCACAAAGCCCTCGGGCTGAGCCAGGGCCAGGCATTCACCCAGCGCCCGGGCAGCCTGCCCGGTTTCGCCGGTCTGGTGCAGCGCCAGCGCCTTGAGCAGCAGGATCTCGATCACCCGCCCCAGCCTCCCGGCTGAGCGGGCCGCCGCTTCCAGACTCCCCAGCAGCCCGGCAGCCTGCTCAGGCTGGCCGGCTGCCAGGTGCACCCGCCCGCGGGTGATGGAAGCCGGCTCCTGTTCAAATTGAAGCCCGGGGCCTGGGTCCGGGCGCTGCTCCAGGTCTGCCGCCCAGGCGCTTGCGGACGCCGTATCCCCCTGCGCCAGCCACAGCTTCACCCAGGCGTTCTCAGCGGCCGCGCAGGCTTCTGAAAACACGCCGCTGGAC
>CAIQIV010000031.1 GCA_903871905.1 uncultured Chloroflexota bacterium
AAAGTTCATCCGATGCTCGTAACGATCAGCGGCTCTTTGGGTTAACTACTATGATCAATCCTGCAAGTGATTGTCCTTGATTGTCAGTTTAATGGAAAGCAGTATTCGTCCTGTTATCAATTGGATTTTGCTGGCGGAGACCAGTCTCCCTCCAGGCTGGCTCGATCCCCCAGGGTTCCTGGCGGAGGCAGAGCAGGCAGTCTACCAGAGTTTCCGTTTCGAAGTGCGCCGCCGGGAATGGGCTCTGGGCCGCCTGGCTGCAAAGAAACTGATCCAGCAGGCTCGGCTGCAGCCTGCAGTGGGGGCAGTCCTGGAACCGGTGTGCATTGAGCCTGACTGGGGCGAGACCGGCGAGGAGCTGCGTGCCATTGCTGTCCTCCCAGCTGCCGACCAGGGGCCCCGGGTGCAGACCCTGGCAGGTTCTGCCTGGCGCGATCTGGATGGCTCTCTCTCGATCAGCCATTCTCACGGGCGGGCCTTCTGTGCGTTTGCACCAGGCTGCGAGGCCAGGACTGGCAGATCATTTTCTGGCAGATCATTTTCTGGCAGATCATTTTCTGGCAGATCATTTTCTGCAGGAATTGGCGCGGACATTGAAAAAATTGAGCCCCGGTCGGCTGAGTATGTGCAGAACTATCTACACCCACAGGAGACGTTCTGGCTGCAGCAAACCGCCAGGCTGCAGTCCGGTGTGATGCTCAAGACCCTGCTGTGGAGCATCAAGGAGGCTGCCCTGAAATCCATCCGGCGCGGGCTGGCGCTGGATCCCCGGGCGCCGGTGTGCCTGCCGGAGCTTGAGGCGCTGCAGGCTGGTGGTTGGCACCTGGCTCGGGTCGCATGGGATGCTCATTTTACCGGCGGTGAGTCTTTCCCTGACCTGGCAGGTTGGTGGCGACGGTTGGACGATGATATTCTGACGATTATGGGTCCGATCTGAGCGGACAGCCATACATGATAGGGTTTGAAAGTGATCATCATTAGAATGGTTAATAGATCTTATTGGAGGTTCATTCATGGCGCAGTCAATGGAGAAGTATATTGAGGATCTCAATGCACGAAAGCAAGCCGCGCGCGGCAGCGCAAGAGATGAAGATATCCAGCACCAGAAAGGCAGGCTGACTGCTCGTGAGCGGATCGAAGTATTATTTGACCCCGGTTCTTTCTCTGAGATTGATCAGCTCGTGCTGCCACGATACACCGCTTACCTGGGGGGCAAGGAGTCACGCTCTGGCGACGGGGTGATCACTGGCTTTGGTACGATCAACGGCCGGAATGTGATGGCCGCTGCCCAGGATGCCTCGGTGATGGGCGGCTCCCTGGGGGAGATGCATGCCAATAAGATCGTCAAGGCGCTGAAGATGGCCTTGCAGTACGGCTGCCCATTCATCGCCTTGAACGACTCAGGCGGGGCTCGCATCCAGGAAGGGGTGGACAGCCTGGGGGGCTATTCCCGCATTTTTGACGCCAACTGCGAGGCTTCCGGGGTGATCCCCCAGATTTCTGTGATCATGGGGCCGTGCGCGGGCGGCGCCGTGTATTCTCCAGCTTTGACGGATTTTGTCTTCATGACAGACAATTCTTACATGTTTATCACCGGGCCGGATGTGGTCAGGGCGGTGATGCAGGAAGAGGTCAGCTTTGAGGATCTGGGAGGCGGTATGATCCACTCTCAACAGAGCGGTGTGTGCCACTTCCTGGCGCAGGATGACCGGGATTGTTTGAACCAGGTGCGCAGCCTGCTGAGCTACCTGCCCAGCAATAACAAGGATGACCCGCCGTACATTCGCCCGGTGGACGACCCTGAGCGCCGTTGCCCGGAACTGGAGCAGATTGTGCCTGCTGACCCGCGCCAGCCCTATGATGTGCGCAAGGTCATCACCAGCCTGGTGGACGACGGGCGATTCATGGAAGTGCACGAGCTGTGGGCGCAGAACATGGTGGTCGGTTTTGCCCGCCTGAACGGCTGGGTAATCGGGATCGTTGCAAACCAGCCTATGGTGCTGGCCGGCTGCATCGACATCAACGCCTCGATCAAGACCTCGCACTTCATTCGCCTGTGCGATTCTTATAACATCCCCATCGTCACTTTGCAGGATGTCCCGGGTTTCCTGCCGGGCAAGGACCAGGAGTACGGGGGGATTATCCGCAACGGGGCGCGCATGATCTACGCTTACAGCGAGGCCACGGTCCCCAAGCTGATGATTATCCTGCGCAAGAGCTATGGTGGGGCGTACTGTGTGATGAGCAGTAAAGGGCTGCGAGGGGACCTGTTGTATGCCTGGCCGAATGCCGAGATCGCGGTGATGGGGGCGGAAGGGGCGGTGAACATCCTGTTCCGCTCCGAGATCAAAGCGGCTGAAGATCCAGCCGATAGGCGGCGCCAGTTGGTCTCGGATTATGAAGCAAAGTTCAATAACCCTTATGTGGCGGCTGCCCGCGGCCTGATCGATGATGTGATCGAGCCCGGAGACTCCCGGCGCATCCTGGTGCGTGCTCTTGAGCTGACCCTGTCGAAGCGGGATTTGCACGTTCCAAAGAAACACGGAATTTCACCGATGTAGGAGGGACAGCATGTTCAAGAAGATCCTGATTGCAAACCGAGGTGAAATTGCGCTGCGCATCATTCGCGCCTGCCGGGAGCTGGGTGTCCATTCCATCTCGCTGTACCAGACACCCGACCGGGCTTCTTTACATGTCCGCCTGGCTGACGAAGCGGTTTTATTAGAGTCGCCGCAGGGGTTCATGGATATTTCTGAGATCATCCGCATTGCCAGGGAATACGGAGCTGACGCCATTCACCCTGGCTATGGTTTCCTGGCGGAAGAAGCGGAGTTTGTCCAGGCCTGTGACGCGGCGGGCATTGTATTTATTGGCCCCTCGGCAGGTGTGATCCGCTCGGTGCGGGATAAAATTGCCTGCCTGGAGACCGCCAGGATGGCTGGCATTTCTACTGTCAACGCCTCATCTCGCACCTTCGATGAATGCGAGATGGATGCGCTGCGCCAGGAGGCAGAGCGCCTGGGATACCCGTTGGTGGTGAAGTCCTGCCGCGGCGGCCGTGGGCGTGGTGAGCGGCTGGTGATTGACCCTGCCGGCCTGGAGAAGGCCGTCCAGCGCTCGCAGTTTGAGGCGCAGGCCGTCTACGGCGATCGTTGTGTGTACCTGGAGAAGGCGATCAGCCATGCCCACCAGATTGGCGTCCAGATCCTGGCCGACTTCCAGGGAAACATCGTCCATTTTGGCGAGCGTGAAGGCTCGGTGATCCATGGCAACCAGAAGATCATTGAAGAATCTCCGGCGCCAGGGCTGAGTGATGAACAGCGGCGCAAGATTTGGGACAGCGCGTTGGCATTGGGCCGCCTGTGTGGCTACCAGAACGCTGGGACAGTGGAATTCTTAGTAGACCAGCACGGGGAGCTGTATTTTACCGAGATCAAGGCGCGCATCCAGATTGAGCATCCCTTGACGGAAATGTTGGCCCGGGTGGACCTGGTGAAAGAGCAGATCCGCATCGCCGCCGGTTTCCCGCTGGGTTTCAGCCAGGCGGACATTCGCCTCGCCGGCTGGGCGATCCAATGCCGCATCAGCGCTGAGGACCCGTGGAATAACTTTATGCCCAGCCCTGGCAGGCTCAAGCGGGTGAGGCTGCCGGGCGGACCCGAAATCCGCGTGGATACCTACGTTTATGATGGCTGCAACCTGCCGGCTGAGTATGATTCGCTGATTGCCAAGCTGATCGTCTGGGGACAGGACCGCCCGGCCTGCCTGGCGCGCCTGAAGCGCGCCCTGGAAGAATTTAAGCTCCTGGGTCCCCCAACCAATCTGCCCATGCTGCAGCGCGTGATCTGTGACGAGACCTTTGTTGCCGGAGAGTATGATACGGGTTTTTCGGTCAACCCCTTTGGCGACGGCTGCGACCCTGACCATCACATGCGTGACCTGGCGATCGCTGTGGCGCTGATTTACGACCTGCGCAACCAGGCTTTCCGGCCCACCCTGCCGTCCAGGATCATCTCCGGCTGGCACAGGGACAGCCGCCGCGTTCCGGATTAGCCACCTTCAGGAGGCCGTGATGAGCGCAATTTACTGGATAGGAGAAACATTGATGAGTCGTCTGGCAGTGACCATTGAGGACCGCACCTTTGAAGTGGAATTGATGTCATCCCCCGAAAACAATGACGAGATCCTGGTCAAGGTTGACGGCCAGACGATTCCGGTGATCCTGCCGGACCGCCAGGTCCGGGTGGAGGAGATGGAGTGGGCGATCGTTGATGAACGGCCATACGAGGTGGTCCTGGACGCAGATCTGCACTGGATCAAATCCCACCTGGGTCTCTATCAGCTGGATGTCCGCGATCTGAACGCCTCCGTTGACCGCCCGTTAAGCGGCGATGGGCGGGTGAAGGCGCCCATCCCCGGGCAGATTACGCGGGTCATGGTGGCAGTAGGGCAGGAGGTGCAGGCCGGGCAGCCGCTGATTGTGCTGGAAGCGATGAAGATGGAGAACGAAATCCGGGCGCCGCGCTCTGGAAAGGTGAAGGCGCTGCATGTCTCGCCTGGTAAAAGTGTGTTTTTAAATGAAATGCTGGCTGAGATTGGGTGAAACCAGCTGCTGCCTGTATTGGAGATTCCGTGGAAAAACAAAAACGCCAGCCGGTTGGGGCTGGCGTTTTCAATCTGGAGCGGGTGATGGGACTCGAACCCACGATATCTTGCTTGGGAAGCAAGCGTTCTACCACTGAACTACACCCGCACAAGCAGGGGGTATTCTACACGATGTTCCGGGTCTCGTCAATAATAATAAGTGAAAATGCTCCAAATCCCGACCAGGTTCAAGGCGGCGAAGAAGCCAATCAGCGCCGCGTGCTTGACCCATGGCGCCAGGTGGACCTTCCCCTCCACCGCCCTGAAGGCTGCAGTCCAGCCGGCGCAGAAGAAAATTAGCAGGGGGATGATGGATGGAATAGCATAGCGGGCGGAAGGGATGAATGGTCGCCCAGCCAGTGTTCCCAGGCCGCGCAGTGCAGCAGGCAGCCAGATGGCCAGAATCGTCAAGAAGAGGAAAAGAATCATCACCCAGTCCAGGTGTTTGCGGCGCGTCCAGGCATGGTAGACCGCTCCGCTGGAGGCGAACAGGCTGATTAAACCCAGTACAAAGTAAGCCCACCCTGGCAGGAAGATCTGCTGCCAGGAGAATCTCCCCCAAAAGGTTTGAAACATAATCTGAGCAACAGCCTGGTAATACCACTGGTATGTGCGCCAATCCAGCAGCACGTGGAGCATGAAGGAGGCCTGTCCAGCCAGCAGCGTATTCAGCCTGCGGTCCAGGCCGGGTCGAATGCGGGGCCAGGCGTTTTCGCCAGATGCGCCAGCCAGCAGGTTTTTGAACTCGACGCCGTTCCAGGTCCCTGAGCTCAGTTCTGCTTTTTTAAATGAAGGTTCGCTGCCAGGTGAAAAAGCGCCTTCGGTGAGCAGCACCCCGTCAAACAGATACTGCACATTGGTCACAAGTTTGAGCTGTGGGCTGAGCAGGACGGACAGGCGGTAGGTGTCGGTCGGGATGAAGGTTGTGCTGGAGAAGAAAGCCGGCGCCTGGGTCAGGCTGACCTCCCGGCTGACCGGTGCAGAATTGATTTGCAGGGTGGGTACGCTGGCCGAGATGGGGCGTGAAGCCCACATCCAGGCGCCCAGGGTCACATTTTTCCCCCGCAGTTCGTGAACCAGGGAAGTTGGGAGCTCTTGAATGAGGGAAGGAGGCTCATAATCGGGGGAGAACCCGATCTGCAGGGCATGGCTGCCGAAAGGCGCACTCTGGGTCTCAACGCGCGTTGCTTCGCCCTGAAAGCTCTTCACCGCCCAATGAGCTGGCTGGTTCCAGGTGACCGCCAGGACTGTTCCGATGCCTGTCAGGATGGCCAGGGCGGGCAGGATAAAGCGGCGGGGCCTCTTGGGCAGCGACAGCAGCAGGAAGATGACCAGGGTAGCTAAGGCCAGGTATGTGGTCGCTTTGGTGAAGATGCAGGCCGCGCTGGCCAGCGCCAGGCCAAGGGCATATCCCGGCCGAAACCCACGCCGCAAGATGTACAGGCCAAAGACGATGACCAGGGAAAAGAAGAAGGTCGCGCCGGCGTCGTCGATCAGTGCAGTCAGGATGTCCACGACCCCCGGCATCAGTGCCAGGCAGATAGGGATCACCCATCTCAGGGGACTGCCTGGGGAGGTCGCCTGTGCCGCAGCAAGCCAGGCAAGAAAGATGGTACCCAGGAACAGCAGCAGCGAGACGAATCTCCCAGCACGCACCTGTACTGCCACGTCGGTAAACTTGAGCAAGCGCAGGGGAAGGGCCGCCAACCAGTAATACAGCGGGGTGGAATTGATCTGGGCCACCCCGATCCACACTGGCTCCTGGATGCTGGTCAGGTCGGGGTGGGGGACATTCTTGCCGAAGAAATTGTTTTCGGCCATGGAGGCCCCCACCTCCCGGCGCATTTGCTGGTCGTATTGGCCTGGCCTGGGCAGCCCCGTGCGGTTGGCGATCAACCAGGCATACTCAAAATGCCCGGGCTCGTCGTAATGCTGCCAGGGGGGCAGGAGGTAGATAAAGACCAGGCCGTTGACCAGGCCAATCAGCAGGGCAGCCAGCAGGCCGCGCTCAAAAAACCGCCTGTGCGGCGGCATGGGGGGGTGGCTCATATCGGGTAAAGAAAAAGGGGTTTCTAGTATGCGCCTTTGCCGCGCAGCACGGTGTAGACCGTTTTGACCAGGATCTGGATATCTAAAAGCAAGGAGTAATTCTGGACGTAGTACAGGTCATCTTCGGTGTTCAGGTGCATCGGCTTGTCGCTGCGGCCGTTAACCTGCCACCAACCGGTGATCCCCTGGGGAACCGCAAAGCGCTTGCGCTGCCAGGGCTCGTACTGTTCGACCAGGTAAGGCAGCTCCGGGCGCGGCCCGACCCAGCTCATCTCGCCGATCAGGATATTGAACATCTGGGGCATCTCATCCAGGCTGGTCTTGCGCAGGAACCTTCCTACCTGGGTCACCCGCGGGTCGTTATCGGTCTTGTGGATCAGCTTCCCCTGCTCATCGTATTTTTCCACCAGGTGGCGCAGCTGCTCGGCGTTGGGCACCATGGTGCGGAACTTGTACATCATGAACAGCCGGCCGTTCTCGCCCACGCGCCACTGTTTGAATATCACCGGTCCAGGGCCTTCCAGGCGGATGGCGATGGCGCAAATGCCCATCAACAGCAGGCCCAGGGGCATCAGGGCCAGCGTCACCAGGACATCAAATCCGCGCTTGACCATGCGCTGGTATTCATTGAGCGCCGGAGCGCGCAGGTCGAGCATGGGCAGGCCGGCAAACTCTTCGAACACGGCCTTGTGCAGGGCAAGCTGGAAGTAATCGGGGATAACCCACACCTTTACCGGAAGGTCATGCAGCTCAGCCACCAACCGGTTGACCCGCTCGTGCGCCCGCCTGGGCAAAGCGATCACCACATCATTGATGCGGTAAGCCAGGACCACCCGGCGGGCGTCCTCCAGCGTCCCCAGGATTTCCGGCTGCTGCAGGCGCTTCTTGGCGTTGTCGTCCAGGAAACCGACCACGTTGAGGCCCATGTAGGGGTTGTTTACGATCTTGTCCTGGACCTGGTTACCGACCGGGCCGGCGCCTACCAGCAGCACCCGGCGCAGGCTGGCGGCGTGAGTGGTCTTCCGCCGGAAGTAGAAGCGCGCCGCCGATCGCCAGGCGATCATGGCGACAAAGGCGAGCAAGCAGGAGAAGATAAAGATGGAGCGCGGCAGGTCGCGAAAGGTCAGGTACAGCGTGCCGGCCAGCGAGACTATGGCCAGGATGGAGCCTAAGAAGATCGATGAAAATTCATCGGTCACCCGCAGGTTCTTGCGGCCATCATAAACAGAAAGCAGCAGAAAGACCAGCACCCAGGTGATGGGGAAGATGACATACAGCAGGCTGGGCAGGTTGTACGGCTGGTCAAAACCCAGCAAGGACGGGAAGACTTTCAGCAGTCCTAACTGGTGCAGGGAGGTGCGCAGGTGGGTGATCAGGTAAAAACTGACCACCACCAGGATGGCATCCAATCCGATTGAGAATAGAGCAAAATTGGTTGAAAAGCGGCGGATCATGCCAGCCAAAAACTCCCTGAACCAAAAATCTGATGAAGATCAGCTTGAAGGGCGGATAAGATCCCGGGTTTGAACAGGCTATGAGATCCTGATCCTTATTTACTCCATTATAAACTGATTGATGACTTTGTTCCAGCACGGGTGGCTTAAATTATTTGCCGGATCCCATGCTGGCTGCCTGGTCTTCCCAGCGGTGCCAGCGGCCGTGATGTTTTTCCAGGATACCCCTGCCTTCGCCGGGCGACTCCAGGCCCAGGAGTTCCAGGTCGGCGTCCACCATAATGCGCACCAGGTCGCGGAAGAAGACGCGCGGCTCCCAGCCCAACACCTGACGGGCGCGCGACGGGTCGGCCAGCAGGTAATCCACCTCGGTAGGGCGGTAGTAGCGGCTGTCGATTTCCACATAATCGTGCCAGTCCATGTTGACATAGCCAAAGGCTTCGTCCAGGAACTCGCGCACCGAATGTGCTTCACCGGTGCCGATGACAAAATCGGCAGCCTGGTCATGCTGGAGCATTTTCCACATGGCAGCAATGAAGTCCGGCGCGTATCCCCAGTCGCGTTTCGCATCCAGGTTGCCCAGGAAGAGCTTTTTCTGCTTGCCTGCCCGGATGGCTGCCAGGGCGCGGGTGATCTTGCGCGTGACAAACGTCTCGCCGCGGCGGGGAGACTCGTGGTTGAACAGGATGCCGTTGCAGGCAAACATCTTATAGCCTTCGCGGTAGTTGCGGGTGACCCAGTAGGAATATACTTTGGCTGCTGCATAGGGGCTTTGCGGCTGGAAGGGAGTCTCCTCGTTTTGGGGCGGTCGGGCGCTGCCGAACATCTCACTGGACGAGGCCTGGTAGAACCGCGCCGGGATGCCGCTCTTGTGGATTGCCTCCAGGATACGCATGGTGCCCAACCCGGTCACATCACCGGTGTACTCCGGCAGGTCAAAGCTGACGCGCACGTGGCTTTGGGCCGCCAGGTTGTACACCTCGTCCGGGCGGATGTTGTAGATCAGGTCGGTCAGGTTGCCGGATTGGGTGATATCTCCATAGTGCAGGTGCAGGTGGACACCCTTGGCATTGTGCGGGTCGTTGTAGATGTGCTCGATACGATGGGTATTAAAGGTCGAGGCGCGGCGGATCAACCCGTGCACCTCGTACTCCTGTGACAGCAGCAGCTCAGCCAGGTAGGAACCATCCTGCCCGGTGATGCCAGTGATCAAAGCTTTTTTCATCTTTTGCTCCTTGACGATAATCAGGGAAATCTGTAATACGGATTATCCGTAATCGGATTATGCGTGGGCGGGTTATCCGAAAAGCATCTGCTCAGGCGGGCGGACGCCGCTGAGCGGGTCGATCACCCGGATGCGGCTGGCCTGCAGCGCCAGCCGCCACAGGTAAGCCGGGTTGAGCATGATGTAGCGTTTCCACAGGCGTCGGGGCTCCATGCCCAGGCGGAAGAGCCACTCCAGCCCACGCTGCTGCATCCCGGGCGGCGCTTGCGGCAGCAGCCCGGCATGAAAGTCAAAGGCAGCCCCAACCGCCAACAGCGGCATGGACAGGTCATCCCGGAACTCGTAAGCCCAGGTCTCCTGGCGCGGGCAGCCCAGGCCGATGAAAACCAGGCGCGCCCCGCTGGAGCGGATCTGTTCCACCACCTGGCCCTTTTCATCCAGGGTGAGGCGGCGAAAGCGGGAGGGCTGGACGCCGGCAATGATCAGCCGCGGGAACTGGCGCAGCAGGTTTTGCTGCAGCAGATCGATTACCTCGGGCTTGCTGCCATACAGGTAAATGGGCAGGGATTCTTCGGCGGCCCGGGCGCACACCTTGAGGGTCAGGGTTGGGCCGTAAACCCGGTCAGGTAATCCCGCCCCGTACAGCCAGTTCAGCGCCCAGCGTACAGGCATACCGTCCGGCGCCACCAGGTCCAGGTGGTTGAGGCGGTAGCGCTGCACCGGGTCGGAGCCGGTCATCACCCCGTGCACCGCCAGGGCGGTCACTGCCAGCGGCTGGCGCTCCTGGGCGGCGTGGATCACCCGCTCCACCGCGGCCTCGTAATCGATGGCATTGACCATCACCCCCAGGATGTTTTTTTTGCCTGCATCAATCATTTCTTATCTTTTACCCAGCGTTCCCGGTTGTGGTCATAGATTTCCTGAAGAATGCCTTCTACATTGTACTCTTGCTTCCAACCCGGGTAGTGATTCTTGAACTTGGCCAGGTCGCCGATCCACCAGATGTGGTCGCCGATGCGGTTCTGCTCCGAATAGCGCCAGTCCATCTCCTGTCCGGTGATCTGCTGGCAGAGCCGGATAGCCTCCAGCATGGAGCAGTTGCTGAAGCGGCCCCCGCCGATATTGTACACTTCGGCGCAGCGTGGGGCCAGGAAGACCTCGTGGAAGGCGTGGATCAGGTCGGCGCTGTGGATGTTGTCACGCACCTGCTTGCCCCGGTAACCGAAGACGGTGTAGGGGGTGCGGGTGGCAGCGCACTTCATCAGGTAAGCCAGGAAACCGTGGAGCTGCGTGCCGGAATGGTTGGGCCCGGTCAGGCAGCCGCCGCGGAAGCAGGCGGTCTTCATATCGAAGTAGCGGCCGTACTCCTGGACCATGACGTCGGCGGCCACCTTGGAGGCGCCGAACAGGGAGTGCAGGGTCTGGTCAATGGACATATCCTCGCGGATGCCAGGCGCATAGGTGTGCGCCGGGTCAATCTCCCAGCGCGTTTCCAGCTCGACCAGCGGCAGGCGGTTGGGGGTATCGCCGTAGACTTTATTGGTGGAAGTGTAGATAAACACCGCCTCAGGCGCATACTGCCGCGTCGCTTCCAGCATATTCAGTGTACCGTTGGCGTTAACGGTGAAGTCAGTCTGCGGCTCACGCGCCGCCCAATCGTGTGATGGCTGGGCCGCGGAGTGAATCACCAGACAGATGTCCTTCTGGTAGCGCTTGAACAGCGCCAGGACCGCTTCCTGGCTGCGGATATCGATGTCTTCGTGGGTGTAGCGCTCTCCGAGCGC
>CAIQIV010000032.1 GCA_903871905.1 uncultured Chloroflexota bacterium
CCGACATAGCCGCCGTAGATCGGGTTGTAGAAGTTGTGCGCCGCGGCGCCGGTCTGGGCGTAATGCGTGGCCTTGATCAGCTCGGCATAGCTGGTCTTCAGCTCGCTGACAAAGGAGGCATGGTGCCAGTCGGTCAGGCGGAAGGCGCCGTAGGTGGTGGTGGCCAGCTCGCCGATGGCGCTGGGCGAGTTTTCGGCGCAGCCGATGGGCATGCCCGGGCGCCCGGCGCGCTGCACCACCTCAAAGGACATCAGCATCTCCTGCCAGCAGCCTACCGCCTCCCAGGGCGAATTGGCGCGCAGCGGGCGCCCGTAGGTGGTGAGCAGCGAGGCATTGTCAATGAAGTCCAGGCTGCGCTCCTGGGCGTAGCTGAGCATGACCGGCACAAACAGCTCCTCCGGGACCTGCGTGCCGTAGGCCCCGCCCACCGTGGCGACGCGGGTGTTGGTATCCGGGCGGCGGCGGGCGATGGTCACCGCATCCTCGCCAACGCCAATGGTCACCTTCTCCGGGGCGCGCTGCAGCACACCCTCCAGCTCGGCCTGGCTCCAGGCCATCTGGCGCCGCGTGTCCAGGCAGAACAGCCCGGCGCGCAGGGCAAACTCCCAGCCGGCGGCAAAGACGCGGTCGGCCAGGGCATCATCGCTGGGGACGCCGGGGTCATTGCGATCCCAGTCGATCTGGTATTTTTTCAGCAGCTCGCGGATAGTCTTATTGATATAGACCCGGTCCCAATCTTTTTCCTCGACCACCGGGCCGTTCTCGGCTTTGTCCAGCACAGACAGGGTGTACTGGTAATCGTAATACTGGGTAAAGTCCATGGCGTTTCCTTTTTTGCCTCTCAAACTACAGGTTTAATCCAATTTCTTGCATCTCAGCACAGGCGCGCTCATACAGCGCCTGCCACTCCGGCAGGGGCGCCACGCGCTCCACGTCGTAGACCTGCTCAAACGGGCGCCCGGGCGGCAGCTCTGCCATGCGCTCCTGGTAGCGGGCGGTCAGCCGGCGCACAATCTGATCGCCCTGCTGGCGGGTCATGCCCTCGGCGGCGTGCGCCACCTGTGCCATGAAGCGCGCCTCCAGCCCCGAGCAGTGCCCCGGGACGCGCCCGGTGGCTGACTGCACCCCCTTGACAAAGGCCACCCCGGAGACCACGCTGGCCACCGTCAGCGCCGCCGTCTCATAGAAGATCTCCAGCGTCCCCGGCCCGCCGCACGGGCGGGCAAAGCCGGAGATCAGCAGGTGGGTGTTGCGGCTCAGCGCCTGGAAGGCCAGCGCCTGGGCGGCGATCATATCCGCGTGCGTGTTGCAGCTCAGGTGCGCGTGGCTGGGGCCCGGGTTGACCGATTCGCCCCACAGCGTGGCGCGCAGCAGGATCATGCCAGCCACGATAGCCACCGCCAGGCCGCTCCCCCCGCCGGGGTAGCCGCCGTAGATCGGGTTGTAGAAATTATGCGAGAATGAGCCGGTATATTTGAAGTGAGCAGCCTTGATCAGGTCGGTGTAGGAGACCTTGAGCTCGCTCATCAGCGAGTTGTGGTGCCAGTCCGAGGCGCGAAAGCCGCCCCAGGTGGTGGTGCTCAGCTCGCCGATGGCAGTGGCCGACGAGTTGGCGCAGCCCACCGCCAGCCCCGGGCGCCCGGCGCGCCGCAGGGCCTCGCGCGTCAGGTCAACCTCCTGCCAGCAGGCCACCGCATCCCAGGGTGAGTTAGCGCGGATCGGCTGCCCCCAGGTGCTCTGCAGCGAGGCGTTCTCGATAAACTCGATCAGCGGCTCCTGGGCATAGCTGAGCATCATCGGCACAAACAGCTCCTCGGCTACCGGGACGCCGTAGGCCCCGCCAATCACCGCCACACGCCGGGCGTCCTCCGGGCGGCGGCAGTGCAGATGGGCCTGGTCCGCGCCCTCCCCGATGGTGATCTCTGCCGGGGCGTGCTCCAGCACCCGCTCCAGCTCCTCCCGGCTCCAAACCATGCGCCGGTGCGTGTCGATGCAGTACACTCCGCTGCGCGCCGCCAGCTCCAGCCCGGCGGCAAACAGGCGGTCGGCCAGGGCGTCGTCCGCCGGCACGCCGGGATCCGCCCGCTCCCACTGGATGGCGTACTTCCGCACCAACTCTTTGATCGTGCGGGAAATATACACCCGGTCCCACTCCTGCTCCTCGACCACGGGGCCCTGCTCGGCCTTCTGCAGGATGGACACCATCCACTCTGTGCTGATCTTTTCGGCTTTTCCCATCTGGCCTCCTGGCTGAAATGTCCTGGTCCGGCGGGCGCTAGGCCGGCTGCTGCCGGCGCCCGGCCATGATGCTGCGGCAGATGCGCACCGCTTCGGCAGCGGTGTGCCCCTGGGCATCCACGCCGATGCGCGCCGAAAACTCCGGGGTGGAGGCGGCGCCGCCAACGATCACCGCATACTTGTCCCGCAGCCCTTTGGCCTGCAGCATGTCCATGGTGTCCTTCATGTAAGGCAGGCAGGTGGTCAGCAGCGAGGACATACCGATGATGTCCACCTGCTCGCGCTCCGCCCCGGCGACGATATCCTGCGGCGGGACGTTGATCCCCAGGTCCACCACCTCGAAGCCGTTGACGCGCAGCAGCAGCGCCACCATGTTCTTGCCGATATCGTGCAGGTCGCCCTGCGCCATGGCGAGCAGCACCTTGCCCTGCGAAGCGGCCTGGCTGGCCTGGGCGGCGGTGATCTGCGGCTGGATCACCTCGTCATTCATATGCTGCACGATCTCGGCGGCTACCACCATCTCGGGCAGGTAGATGTCCAGGCTCTCAAAGCGGTTGCCGATCTCGACCAGCGCCGGGGTGATGCAGTCGGTGAAAAATTCGGTGGGGGTGGCGCCCTCGGCCAGCGCCTGCCTGGCCAGCGACAGGGCTGCGTCTTCGTCTTCGTTCAACAGGGCTTCCAGGAGCTCGTTTTGTAATTGGTTCCAATCCGCCATCTTTTTTCTCCTTTTGCGAAATTTAGCCAGACGCGAGATTTGGCCATTTGGCCAAAGTTGTACTATAATATCATATCAGAACACCATGCAAAAGACAAGAGACAAAACCAATCTTTCCCCCGCGCAGGGCGCCCAGGCACAGCCCCCGCTTGAGACAGAGGGCGGCTGCAGCGAGCTGGAAGCGGAGCAGGCCGCGGCCGACCAGCGCCCGGCGACGCGCCAGCGCATCCTGCAGGCGGCGCTGGAGACGCTGGCGGAGCGCCACCTGGCAAACACGCGCCTGCGCCACATCGCCGAAAAGGCCGGGCTGCACTACGGCAACCTGCACTACTACTTCCATTCCAAGAACGAGCTGTACCTGGCGCTGCTGGACACCATGCTCCAGCCGATAACCTGCGAGCGCAAAGCCATGCTCGCCGATGCCTCCATCCCCCCGGCGCAGAAACTGGACACCCTGCTGCAGCGCAACCAGGAGCTGATCGAGCGCGGCGTTGAGCTGCGCGTGATCCTGGACTTCCTGGTCCAATCCGGCGGGAATGCGCCGGTGCGCAAGAAACTGCAGAGCATGTACCGCAGTTGGCGCGGCGACATGGCGGCCATCATCGAGCAGGGGATCGCCCAGGGCGAGTTCCATCCCACCCAACCGCACCTGCTGCCGGTGCTGGTGGTCAGCCTGATCGAGGGCTACACCAACCAATACCTGCTGGACCCGGACGCCTACGATCCGGGGCAGTATTTTGCGGGCATCCGGGCCGTACTGTACGGACTGCTGGAGGCGGGGGAGTGAAACAGGCAGCGGCATGCACCACGAACGGCTGACCCTCCACAAGACAATGGATAAAGCCGCTCGTTCCCTGGGGAAACGCTTACGCCTGACACTGGTATAGATTCAAGAGATACCCATTACATTCCCGCCTGCGGCCCAGGAAACAGTATTCTTGTGGCCCAAGCGGAATGGCTTTCTGCGCAAGTGTTTCCAGGACCGTTCAACCACGTTTAGTTTTGGAGCATAAGCCGGCCGTGGAATACAGACGCCGTTAGCCAGGGCAGCCAGCCAGCTTACTGCTGGTGAAGCTCAAATTAGACTGCCAGCGCTTCCCAAACCAGCGGCCTGCTTTTTCGTGCGCCGTCATCCCGGCCGAGGTGATCACCACCGGCGCAGCCAGCGCCCGGCTGATGCGCTCCAGGTAATCCTCCAGCCGGCGCTCCCCGGGCGTGTAGACCGGCCGCATGGCCATCAGATGGCTGGTCAGGCGCTGCTGTTGGGCCAGGTCGGTCGGATCGGCCGGCTTACGAATGGCAGTTACCAGGCCCTCCTGCAGAACAAAATGACCGGCCAGGTCCGCCGCCGGCGCGCCAGTCTGGTAAGCGGTGCACAACTGCCATTCGGGCAGTGTCTCCAGGCGGTCCAGGTGCGTAACGGCCAGGCCATCCACCCCGCCGCACACCTGCAGGGCATAGCGCAGGCTCAGCAGATCGAGATAACCCACCCGGAACTGGCGCTGCCAGCGGTTATCGGTGTTGTGAGCGTCCGGCAGCAAAGCAGTCAGCGCCGGGTCTTCGCTGGCGAACGGGCCGGCGCCATGGCGGGTGGCATAGGCGCGGGTCATGCCCAGGCGGCAGCGCTCCCCGCCATAACCGCTTTCATCGAGCAGCGTTTCGGCGTTGGCAAAGGTCAGGCTGCTCCAACTGTTGTAGGGGTAGAAACCCCACCACTCATCCAGCAGCACTCCCTGCGCGCCCTCAAAGATCACCGTCCCGGGCCGGCTCAGCCGCCGCTCCAGCTCGCCGCGATCAACCAGCCGCACCTGGCGCGCCAGGTGCTGGTATAGATCGGCGGTGGCATCCACCACACCCGGGTCGCTGAACAGCCGCAGCTCGGCAGCCGCCTGCGGGCCGGCCGGCAGGCCAGCCAGCAGCGGCTCGAGCTGCGCCCACTTGGCATCACGCAAAAACCTCAGCTTCCGGACCAGCAGCGGGCGCTCGGACAGGTCGCCGGCCAGCAGGACATCCGCACGATAGGCCAGCCAGTCCGACATCGTTTCACCGATGCCCATGCCGCAGCTGCCGTGGCGGGCCGCGCCGCGCAGGATTTCCTTGAGCCGGTTGGCAGCCTGCTGGAAAGGCGTGATCACCAACGCTTCCCGGTCAATGCTCAGCCGGTTGAAACCATCCCTGACGCCCAACCCGGCCAGGTGGCGCTCTTCGGCCAGCAGCGCCGTAGGGTGGATCAGCATATAGCGTGACAAATGAGTATGCGCCCCCGGGACAAAGGTCCCGCTGCCAAATTGGGCAAAGGTGTGGTGCCGGCCATCAGGTGTCACCACATTGTGGGCCGCCTGGGCGCCGCCGTTGTAGCGCACCACGGTATGGGCCCGGGTGCGGCGGACCAGGGCATCCACCAGGCTCCCCTTGCCGGCATCGCCATAACCCAGGTCGGCCACCAGGATTGCCAGGCTGGTCTGTGTTTTCATCGTTACTCCTGTGTGAACCTGGGGCAGGGGCCCTGCCCCAGGTTCGATAGATCACTCAGAACCGCTTGAACCCGGCAGGGGATCCTCCCGGAAGCTGCGGGCGCTGCACCAGCCCGGGGAGCAGGCCGCCCGTCATCGGCGCGGCTGCCGGCGCCGGAAGGTGCGCCAGGGCGCCCGCAGCGCTGGCTGCAGCCGCCGGCGAGACCCCGCAGGACTCCAGGTCAAGACGGCCGGTCTCCAGATCGATCTTCCCCTCCGTCAGCCCAATCGCCAGCGCAATCGTCTCGCACACCGCCCGGCTGTCTGGCAGCTCCAGCACATTCTGTCCAAGCAGCCGGCGCCAGAAGCCCAGGATTTTGGGATCCCCGCCGTAGCTGGCAGCCTGGGGCAGCAGATAAAAGACGTGGTAGTAGCGCCTCAGATCTTTCACCAGCCCTGGAAGCGGAATATCCTGCTGCAGCCTGGCGCCAATGTGGCGCTCAACCTCAGCCCTTTTCACCGCCGGGTAAGCCATCTCATCGCCGATCAGGAACAGGTAGCCCTTGCGCCCATGCTGCTGCCAGCAATCAATCTCGGTATGCCGGGCCATGAAATACAGCGCCAGCTCATACGATTCGGTCTGCTGCCCGCCTCCCCCGCCTTCCAGAAAGATCCGCTCCAGGTTCTCATCCATGCGGTTATCCGATTCAAACTGCCCCATCTGCAGCGGCACCCGGTCGCAGGTGGCGTCTCCCACCGCCCCAAACAGGATCTGCGGATCGGAGGCATAGCCCTTGCGCAGCAGCAAGCCCAGCAGCTCGGGCAGCTTGCGCTGCAGGATGACCGGCACCTCACCCATTGAGCCGGTCACATCGAAAATGACTGCAACCGCCGTCGAGTCCGGGTGCTCGGCGCTGTCACGGCTTTCGCGAATCGTTACCCCCAGCGGGTCAAGGCCGGGATGCGCCTTCCAGCCCGCGCGGCTGCCGCGATGCATGCGGCTGCTGTAGTCAAACGCGCCGATCCCGGCGGCTGACTTCAAGCGCTCGTGCTCATCAAATACATTGGTAGACCATCTTCCACTTCCCATTTTAGCCTCCTGAACTAATGGTTCAATTCTCCGGTCATTGAAAAAGGGTGAAATGTACGCTTACCCCACAAACGGGTGAGCAGCTCGTCAAACTCCTGCTTGAGGGCCCAGGCATCCTGCGGGCGGGCCAGGCGTCCGGGCAGCAGGCAGCCCGCCAGGAACTGGCGCAGGGGCCGGGGAACGCGGGTGGGCAGCCGGGTGGAGTGCGCCTCGCCGCTGAGCAGGTAAACCATGCACCTGGCCGACATGCCGATATCGGTCCCCGGCAGCGGCGCCTGGCGCCGGGTAATCTCGACTGGATACCAGTCCTGGTAGCGCAGGTCGAGCAGCGTCACCCACTCGCCGCTCTCCTGCGGGTTGGTGCGGGCAGCCAGCCAGTTCTCCAGCCTCAGGCCATGCAGCGCGGGGTGGATGGAGATGCTGCCCGGCAGGACCGCGGCGTGGATCACGCCGCAGCGGTGCGCATGCCCCAGGGCGGTCAGCAGCCGGCGCCAGATCCAGGCCATATCCTTGGGGTCGATCCCCCGCGGATAAGCATGGTGAACCGCCTCCAGCGTCACCCAGCCGTCCGGCCGGTCGACCACCAGCGCCTGGTGGTCAGCGCCCGCCTGGCGGTAGGCAAAAGCATCATAGAGCGCCGGAAAATAAGGTGAAAACCTGGCCGCCCCCGGGCCTGCCTGCAGGCACTGCAAAACTTGCGCCTCGTTCTGGGCCAGGTCGTTGTTCTCCGGCTGGCGCACCACCTTCAGCACCGCCTGCTGCACCTGGCCGTCCAATTCAAACTGGCAGGGATAGCAGTTATACAGACCCGCCTCGGTGTAACCCGGCTGGATCGTGTACTCCCGCTTCCGGGAGCACAGGGTGAGCCCCGCGCTGCTGCCCGGCGCCCGGCCGTACTGGCCGGCCTTGACGCGTTTCTCGGCCTTCTCAAGCCAGCCGGCCAGCTGGATGAAGGTCTGCTCGGCAAAGGTGCGCTCAAGCGGCGTGAAATAAGCATCCGGGTGGGTGAGCCTGGCCATTTCCCGGTAGCGTTTTTTCAAGCCGGCTGCCTGCTCGCCAGGCGGGCCGTCCAGGGCGCCGAAGACATCCTCGGGCAGGCAGGCTGCAGCCAGGCGCTCGGAAAGCCGGGTCAATTTTTCGTTCATCAGGCCTCCTTTTTAGTGTAAAAAATACACTAACTATTTGCAAAAAAAGAGATCAATCCAGAAAGACGACTTCTTTCTTGATGAAACGGTACAGCATAGCCGGGCGGTGAGCGCCGGCCTGGTCCTTCTTCCCGGTCTCCTGCAGCAGACCGGTCGCCAGCATGCGCTTGCGAAAATTGCGCTTATCCAGCTTCTCGGCGCAGATAATCTCGTACATGCGCTGCAGGTCAGACAGGCGGAAGGATTCGGGCAGCAGGCCATACACGATATTGGAATAGCCGGCCTTGGCGCGCAGGCGGTCCACGGCGTATTGGAGAATTTCACGGTGATCAAACGCCAGGTCCGGTGCGTGGTCCACCGCAAACCAGCCCAGGTCGGCCACCTTCTTAGAACCGGGGTGGGGCAGGTTCTTCCAGGGGATCAGGGCAAAGTAGGCCACCGTGATGATGCGGGCGCGCGGATCGCGGTCGACGCGGCCAAAGGTATAGAGCTGTTCCAGGTAGATCTGGCTGACGCCCGTCTTCTCCTGCATCACCCGCTGCGCAGCCTCTTCCAGCGATTCATTCTTGCGCAAAAAGCCGCCGGGGATTGACCAGCACCCGGCAAAGGGCTCGGCCGCACGCTGGACCAGCAGGACTTTCAGCGCATCGCCGCTGACGGTGAAGACCACCAGGTCAACCGTCACCCCAGGCTGCTCATAGGCTACGTACTTAGTGTCATTCATACACTTATTATACTCGAATTTTGAAGGCTGTCAAGTGAGGAAACCGAAATTACTGCTGCTGGTCTTGGGGCAGATCGAAAAATAGGAACCAATCAATTCCCGGTTCGCCAGGACAAAATAATATTCCACTGCCAGATATAAAATGAGCGGCAGGCTCTAAAATAACCGGGGTTGGGTAACCTGGGGCTTGCCAGGCAGGACATGCTCGTCAAGCCATGCCTTGAGCTGGGCAGGCCGGACTGGAAGAGGATAAGGTAAGGCGTTAGCCCCCTTTTCCAACAAGGCGCGGTTGCCCTGCGGCATATTGGCGTGCTCCAAGACAAACACCGGCAGCCACTGAGCTTTGAGCGCCTCGGTTGCACCCGCCCAGGTGCCCCCTTGCTCGGCATCGCTGGCGACAACAATCGCATGATCCGCCAGGGTGTAGATCAGGCGGTTACGCCCCATCGCCGCGCCGACACTGAACCCTGCAGCAGGGTGATAAGGAGTCGCCAGGCAGGCATCCCCTTTGCCCAATGCCTGGCGATACTCGGGAATGCGGATGGTCTTCTCCAGGCTGTCGGCGATAATGCCAACCGCAAAGCCGCGGCTTTCCAAAGAAGCCTTCATGCTGATCGTATCCACACCGCGCGCTCCGCCTGAATACAAAACCAGGCCGGATAAACCACAGGCATTCCCAACAAACTCAGCGCAAGACTGCCCGGCTTCATCAAGATGCCGCGAGCCAACCACCGCCAGCCCTGGCTGGCCCAGCAGTTCCTTGTTCCCCGCATAGAACAGCACGAGCGGCGCCGACTCTTTGAGCCGCTGGCGATAACGCCCTGGATAATCCGCATCTGCCCGCGTCAGTGGATGAATACCCAGGCCAGACAGGCGCTCAAGCTCAATGGCCAGACCTCCGCCGCGCGCCAACAAACGCTCCAGGCGCTGGGCTTCCACCTCAGTTAAATCCAACACCTTTTGTAAGTCGCCAGCCGCCAGCCCCAATCAGCCTGCCGGGCGCGCCAACGCTGACGCAGCCAGGTTACGCGCCAATGGATTCCACTCGCGCAGGGTCAGGGGAGCAAGATCAGGGGAATTTGATAAGCCCAGGTGTGAACACAGCATCAGCATGGCCAACGAATCGGGTGAAATGGTCATAAACCAGCGTTCCTTCCAGTGGCTTGCGCCAGTGTAAATGGATAAACCAGGCCGCTGCCATGGGTGCGCAGCAAATAGCCTGCCATGGTCAACGTCCAGCCTGAATCAAGGATGTCATCCACCAACAATACAGGCCCACCCGGGATTTCACGGCTGATCCCCAGCGTGCCGATAACATTGCGCGCCTGCATGCTGCTGTTCTGCATGGTTTTCTGTTCTGGCGCGTCGCTCAACCTTTCCAGCGCGGGGAAAAAGGGAAGATGAAGCTGCTGCGCCAGGCGCTGCGCCAGGTCGGGAACCAGATGGGGGTGGCGGCGAGAGGGAACGGCTGTCACCCATGAAATCCCCGGCTTCCATAGATCACGGATCACATGCGCTGCAGCCGTCACCAAATCATCTGCAAAACGCCCGTCCTGGTATTTCCCGGCGCGCACCAGTTTTCCCCAACCCGCATCGCCATAGTAGCACAACGACCGGCCTTCTGCATTTTGCGCATCGGGAGGAATGACGGGCTTTTGCTCTGGGAATAATCCAACCGGCCAGCGTTTGCGGGGTTGAATAGAGAGCGCTGCACCCTTTAGAAAAGCTTCAGCTTCAATCACCAGCTTATCGGAAACCGTGCGGGGAAAGCCTTTCCCCTGACAATTCGCGCACCGACCGCAGGGTTGAGGATCGGGATCATCCAGGGCGCGCTGCAAAAATTCCATCAGGCAGCCACGATAGTCAACATAGGTCTGCATCTGAGCCAGCTCTGCCCGGCGCAGGTCTAAGACCCGCTCCACACACTGCGTATCAGGCTGCCAGGGATTTGGCGTGCGGAAGTAAACCGTTTTTTGTTCGTGTGTCACGCCAACCGCGCCGTCTAACACCAGCAGCTTGA
>CAIQIV010000033.1 GCA_903871905.1 uncultured Chloroflexota bacterium
ACCAGCTTGGCCTTGTCCTCCGTCCCCAGGATACCTGCAATCGTAATCGGGCCAACCTTAAACGCACTCAGCAGGACTTCGCTGGAGGCCGTGCCGGTCAGGGCCTGGGCATCACCTTTGAGGGTCACGTCAAAGGTAACAGACTGCGTCACATTGTGCACGGTTAAGTCGCCGGTCACTTTGAAAGTCACTTCCTGGCCAGGGGTGTACCCAGATGGCAGCCCATCGATCTTGGTGGGCTTAAAGACCGCCTGAGGATACGCGCCGGACTCCAGGTAACGCTCCCGGATCGCATTATCCCGGCGGCCGCTGTCGGATTTCAACTGGCTGATATCCACCGTGATCGGCCCAATGCTGGAATTTGCCGGGTTGGCCGGATCAACGCTGATCTCTCCCTGGATCGCAGAAGTCACACCCACGGCCAGGTTGAAGCGGTTGTTCTGGTTAAAAAATGTCTCGCCTACCTCATACGATGCCTGGGACTCAGCAGGGACAATCTTATAAACTACACGCTGCCCGCCGCTATCAGCCGGTAAGCCCGTGGCCGGAATGGGGCTGGCAGCTGGCGCAGCCTCCACCGTAGTCTGCGGCTGTACAGGCTCGGCTGCCACCGGCGGCGCAGCCGCCTCCTGGGTTTGCGCCACAGCCGACTGGACTGGCGCCTGTGTCACGGCCGCCGGTGCCGCGCATGAGGTTAAAAAGACAGCGCTTACCAATAAAGTTACCACTAAGTTTCTATACACGAAGAACCTCCTATCGTTGAATTTGGATTAATCGGTCGTGCCCGGCCAGGTCCTGGAACACACGGACCGTGGCTGATGGGAACTGTTCCTGAGCCAGGCAAGATACAGCTGCGGCCTGCCTGGCTTCAATTTCTAACAACATCATACCCTGCGGGGCAAGCAAACGCGGCGCGTCCTCGATTAACTTCCGCAGCCAGGCCAGCCCATCTGCGCCGCCATCCAGCGCCTGCTGCGGCTCCCAGCAGCTTACCTTCAATTCTGCCAGGTCAGCGTGGGGAATATAGGGCAGATTGGCGCACACCAGGTCAAAACCATCCCCAAACGCCTGCAGCAGGCTGCCCTGGACAAAGGATACCCGGCTTTCCACCTGGTGCCGGCGGGCATTGCGGCGCGCAATCTGCAACGCATCCCTGGATATATCCGTAGCCGTCAGGATTACATTGGGCGCATGGAATACCAGGGTGACCCCGATGCAGCCCGAACCCGTGCCGGCATCCGCACAGCGCAGCGGTCGTGAATGCTGCCGCAGCCAGGCCAGCGCCTGCTCAACCAACAGCTCTGTCTCTGGACGCGGCACCAACACGGCCGGGCTGATCTCAAAAACCAGCCCAAAAAACTCCCGCTGCCCGGTGAGATAAGCCAACGGCTCGCCTGCCTGCAGGCGGGGCAAAGCCGCTTCAAGCTGTTGGACCTGCCGCATATTCAACTCGGCTTCTGGGTGCGCAAGTACCCAGGCGCGCTCCCGTCCCGTGACCGCAGCCAACAGCACCTGCAGATCCAGGCCAGGGGTATCACTCTCACCAGCAAGGATCTGCGCGTTTCTTAATACATCCCCAACATGCACCACTTCCATGAAGCTGGCAGTAAGCTACTCCTCGTCATCGGACTCACCCACTGCCGCCAGGCGGTCCGCCTCATCCCGCGTCGCCAGCTCGTCAATGAACTGGTCAATATCACCCTCCATAACCGCTGGTAAATTGTAAGACGAAAGATTGATGCGGTGATCGGTCACCCGCGACTGGGGGTAATTATAGGTGCGAATTTTCTCTGAGCGCTCCCCACTGCCTACCTGAGAGCGGCGGGTTTCGTCCAGCTCACTGCGGCGCTTTTCTTCTTCAATCTCATACAGGCGGGCGCGCAAGATGCTCATCGCCCGCAG
>CAIQIV010000034.1 GCA_903871905.1 uncultured Chloroflexota bacterium
CACTTCCTGCTGGACAAAGCCATGCCGCTCCAGCAGGGCGATGCGCTCGCCATCCGCCCCATCGCAGCCGACATCCAGCCTGCGCGGCTCGCCCGGCTCGCCCGGTTGGGCCTTCATCCACGCGATCTCCCATCCCACCAGCTCATCCGGCAGGCCTGGCGCCGCCCGATCCGCATCCCATTCGCAGACCAGGTTGTCGTAGCTGTCCACCAGCGCATACCCGGCCAGCCGTCCCTCACCGTCCAGCCACAGCCGCGCGCTGTCCTGCACCCGAGACAGGCTGAGCTGCTCAGCCAGGTCTCCCACCGTCGGGTAATCGTCCCGCCGCTGCGCCTCCCGAGTCTGGCGCGCGAAATCGGCCAGCCGTTCCAGATCATCTTCTCCCTGGTACCTTCGTCCAACCACACCTGCCATTACGGCCTCCCTTTCTAACCGCCTGCCGGGGTCGTCTGCCACGTCAAGCCTAGTGATCCACACCGGACATTGCCTGGCAGCATGCTGCCAGGAACTGCTGCCTGGATTATAATACGCTGCGATGATTGATAATCCCAGCAATCCCACACAAAACCGGTCTTTGTACACCCTGGCAGGAACCGGCGCCCTGCTGGCGATGTGCGCCAACCTGCTGGACGTGGTGCACGGATTTAGCGGGACCGAGCCCTTTGTCTATGGCAGTTGGAGCGCCGTGCAGTGGTTTGCTTTGTTTCAGGCCAATTGGTTCAAGGGGTTGTACAACCTGGGTATCCTGAACATGGTCTACATGCTGTGCATGCTGCCGGTCTACCTGGGGCTGTTTTCCGCCCGCCGCCGCCAGTTTTGGACCACCAGCCATGCCCTGCTGATCTTCTTGCTGGCCCTGGCCTGGTTTTTACTCACCGCCCGGCGCTTCTTCCAGTTAAGCAGCTCACTCTCAAAAAAGCACACCAGTAGCCATCTGAGCCTGGCTCCTGGTGTGCCTGCCCACGGTTACAACCCGACCGGGGGCTAATAGCGCAGCGCGGCGTACGGCACGAAGGTGCGCTGCGGCAGGTATTGGATCGTGCCCACCGCTACCACCGATTCGTTGCCGTGCCCATCCTTGAAGCGCGCATACACCTGCGCCGTGGTTCCACCCTGCGGGGCTGCCATCCGCCAGGGGATTTCCTGGCTGAAGGGCTGCCAGGTCGCATCCTCAAAGTCCGGCGTGTTCGCCAGCATCACCTGCTCAATATCGCTGAAGCTGTCCGGTTCACCTGGCAGGTCACTGCGGTAAGGCCAGAAAGTCAGCACCACCTCCAGGCTGGGCGTGGCCTCAGCCCCGTGGTTGACCACCACCCAGGCCTCCGGCGCCACCGGGTCTTCGCTGGGGGTCACCCCGGGTGTCCCTACCCGCCCGCTGAAGTATCCGCCAGGTGCCATCGCCTCAACCTGGTAGAAGTAGCTGCGCCCATTCTCAACCGTGTCGGTGAACACGCCGCCGGGCGGCAGCACGTCGACCCATCGCTCCCACGGTCCCTCCCCGCTCTGGCTGCGGAACAGGCTCAGGTGGTCATATCCCGGACGCACATCATAAGTCAGTACCACGATCCCGTTTCCTGGGCGGGCTTGCACAAACTGCGGCGGCTGTACATGGTCATCCGCCGGGTCCAGCGGGTCGCTGCCGTTGACCAGCGCCTCCGAGCCGTCATTTTCCCCGCCGCCGTCCGTGTCCGAGTTCAGCGGGTCCGTCCCCAGCCAATACTCTCCGTTGTTCAGGATACCGTCCCCATCCGGGTCGGCAAAGGGATCGCTCACCCCATACTCGCGCTCAAAGGTGTCCGGCAGCCCGTTGCCGTTATCGTCCGGGCTGGCCAGCACGCTGAACGAGCCCAGCGCCTGGCGCTGGAAGTGATCGCTGTTGGCGATAGCCTTGACGCTGTAAGTCCCTTCGTTCTTGGCCGGGGTCGGGTTGGGCGCCCCGTCCTCACCCGGCTCATCGGCGATCTGCGTCTCGTTGACCCGCGTGAACAGGTTGCCATATAGGCCGTCCTCCGCGCCCCCGTCCTGGTGCAGCCCATCGTCGAATAACTGCAGCCAGGTGACGACCCCTGAGGGGTTAGTCACCAGCGCCTGCACCAGATAGCCGATCAACGGGCCTTCATCCGTCGAGAGCAGGGCATTGATCGGGATGCGGTTGCCGCTCAGGTAGTCCCCGCCCACCCGGTCGGGCAGCAGCAGGTCCAGCGTCAGGCTGCTCAAGCCGCTGACCAGCACCTGGTAGTGCACCGGGTCATCGTCCCCGCCCTCAAAGGTCACCACCATCTGCCAGGTCCCCGGCTGCGGGTTCAGGATGCGCCAGCCCAGGTGCATACTCTTTTCATCATAGTAATCATAGGGCACGGTTTCTGGGGCAATGGTCAGTCCCCCCGGCGTCACCAGGTCCATCCGCAGCCGGGCGTCGTAGATCCCGGTCCAGTCCAGCGTGAACAGCGCCTCGCTCACCCCTTCATCAACCAGCACATAGTGTGTATTCGGCGTCACTCCCAGGGGGATTTGCCCTTCCTCGGCCAGCAGGCGCTGGCGGTCCTCGCTCTTCTCCTGGGCAAATTCAAATGTATTCCCCAGCCCCAGGTCCATCGCCTGCCAGGTGTCCAGGTGTGGCGCCGCCCCCGTCTGCTGCGTGGTCACATACACATCATTGTAAAAGGCCGTCCCGCCGGTGTCCTTGGCGATGCTCTCCATCAGCGTCTTATCCGCCGAGGGCCCAAACGCCACGCTGGTCACCGGGCATTTCAGCGACTGGATGTTGGCCTTCACATCCGCCCACATCGGGGCAGTGTTCTCCTTCCCATCCGAGAGCAGCACAAACGAGCAGCGGGCGTTGCCCGTGGAATGGTTCTTGCGCTGGTCATAGGCCTGGTTCATCCCCGCCCCAAAGCTGGTGAAGTTGCGCGCCGACAGGGCATTGATATAGGTCTTGGCCGCTGTGCGCACCGCAGACGTGACCTTAGCCATTTGCAGCGGCGCCGGGCTGTTGGCCACGTCATCGAAATTCACCACCGCCAGCCCGTCGTTGGTCCGGCTGACGTCCACGTACAGGTTGGCCGCATCCTGCGCCGCCTTCAGCCGGGTGTAATCCGACGGCGCCCCCATCGACCCGGAGCGGTCGATGATCAGCACCTGGTCCCCGTTCTTGGCGTCATACACCACGCTGGCGCTGCTGGTGGCCGAGGCCAGGATCGTCCCCCCCGAGGTCTTCAGTGCGATCACCAGGTTGTATGTGCCGTTGGCGCTCTGCGTTGGCGCCTGGATCTGCAGCCAGTACTCCTGCTGGATAAAGCCCCCCGCCACAATCGACGCCGATTTGCCGTTCACCGTAGCCGAGAAAATATCCTTGCTCAGCCCGGCGGTCACCGGCCCGCCGCTTCCGTTCGTCACCAACACCTTGGCCAGGAACTTCCCTGGCGCGGTGTTGAGGCCCACGTAGGCCGGCGCCCCGCTCACCGGCTGGTCGATCTGCAGCTTGGGCGAGATGCACGCCAGCGACAGGCTGACCGTCGAGGTGTACGGCAGGCTGCCCACGATGGCCGTCACCCGGGTGTAACTCTCGTTGATCAGCGCCGCGTTCCAGGTCGCCCCGCTGCCCTGCAGGTGCTTGCTAAAAGCCGCCCCGCCGCTGCCCTTCTGCCCGATCAGGTGGTAAAAAGCGTCCGTGTTGGAGCTGCGGCTGAAGGCCGCCGTGATCACCGGGCAGGGCGTTCCCACCTGCGCCGAGTAATACTTGGCCCCGTAGCGCGAGATCTTCTCCCCGCTCCAGCTTGCCCCCGTGCTGCTGTTGATCGTCCCCCCGCTGGCCGGCTTGATCGTCCCGTAGGCCGGCCCGCCCTGCTTCTCATCCACATAGTAATAGGATGCGTTGGGTAAACCGGTCAGGTTGTGCGTCCAGTTTGCCACGGTGAACTGCTTGAAGGCCTTCTCAAAGCTGGAGGTGAACCCCTGCTTGGTGATCGCCGCGTTGATCGCCGCGATGTCCGAGCTGGTGTTGATCGACTGCCACAGGGCCTTCACCGCATCCACCCCGCGCTGCGGCTCGGTGGTGACCTTGCCAAACTGCTCGGAGAAGTACTTCCACCACAGCTCAGACTGGTAGCGCGCCGTGTACGAGGTCAGGTCATGGTTGGGGTTCGCCATGTACTCATTGACCACGTAGTTATACGCCCCCGGCCAGCTCGCCGACTGAGACCAGGTGTCCAGCGCGCTGAAGCTGTTGTCCTGCATCAGCTGCGCCGTGCCATCGTAAACCCATTCAATATTGGTGTGGTTCTTGTAGTTGGTGTCGTAGGTATACTGCACGAAGTGAAACAGCTCGTGCGTGATCATAGACCAGGCGTAGGTTAACCCGGCGTACTGATAGCACATCGAGTACAGCTCCATAAAGTCAAACGTCGCAGTGTACCCCCCCATGCTGGAGCCTTTATACCAGGCATACGCCGTGCACGAGCCGCTGGACCACGAATTCTTGATCTCCACTGGCAGCTTGCCGCTCACATTGGGGGCATTAAACCCAAAAGCCGTACTGGTATAGGCATTCCAGGTCTGATCGACGTAAGATGCAGTGGTGGTCGCGTCAGAGGCTGAGATATCGCCCTGGCTGCCGGTGTTGTAGTAGACGCAGTTGTGCGTCCCCTCCGCCGTCTTGCTGAAACCACCGATGGCGCTGCACGCCTCCGGCGCACCCGGCGGTGCGCTGTCCTGTGCCAGCGGCGCGGCCCTCCCCGCCCGCTCCCCGGAACCCAACATGCACAGCAGGACCAGCAGCAGCGCCGCCATGCCTGCCCGGTTCCAGCGCACCTGCTGAAACCAAACAATTATCCGCTTTTCCTTCATTTGGGTCACACTTTCATCCGCACTATTCAGATGGCTGATCCACCCGCACTCCCCACAACGGATCAAATAGCGATATTTCCCCCTTTCAGCAACGCATAGGTTGTCTGGAATGCGACAACCTGGGACTTGACAACCAGATTTTAATCAGTATAGCAAACCTGATAGGTTCATGTCAACAAGGATATTCAACATTATCACGCATGCAAGAATAGGTCGTGACTGTCAACGACAATTAGATTTACCCATGGCGACAATTAGAAATGCCCATGATGGATATGTAAGCCTGCTTCCGCCGG
>CAIQIV010000035.1 GCA_903871905.1 uncultured Chloroflexota bacterium
GGAGGTCGAAGTGCTCGACGAAAATGACGGTGCGGTTGCACAACGGACATTGCTCATCGTAAAAGACGATCAGCCGTGGCGCGTCGGCCCGGATCAGGCTTTCCAGCCCGCGCCAGAAGGCAAATGGCACGAGCAGCAGGTAATGCACCAGCATGGCAAAGCCGAAGGGGTAAACGTTCAGCGACAGGATGATGCCGATGTGGAAACTGGCGCCCAACAGCAGCAGTGGTACCCGGAAGGGCCGGAACCAGAACAGCGGGAGGAAGGCGAATTGAAACACGATGACCGCATAGCCAATCGCCATCTCCAGCCACTTCAGGTTCAGCAACCAGCTCATGTCCAGGGGGGATTGGTAATAGGGCATGGTAGGCGGCAGCCAGGCGCCCATGCCGTTCCGCCAGAACTCCGCCGACAGCTTGTGCAATCCGGAATCGAAATACACCAGCCCCAGCGTCAGCGCCAGCGGCAGGGTATAGGCCAGCCTCGGCGCCTCACGCAGGGGTTGATAACGCAGCCCGGGCGCCGAGTAACGCCAGCTCCAGCGCAGATTGTCCAGCGATAGGGCCCGTTCCGTGGGCAGGAAAATCAGCAGCAGGCTGCTGCCCGTCATCAACTGATCGAAGCCGCCGTCGAAGTCCTGCCACATCGGGGTGAAGATGACGAAGATCACCCAGAACAGGTAATTGACCAAGGCCGCCCGCCGGGTGTGCCAGCCCAACGCCAGGCAGATCGCGACCGCCATCCAGGCCAGCAGCAGCACATGCAGCACGGGCGAGGCGCGATCCAGATACGGCACCGGGTCGAAGATCAGGTGCCGGAAATAAAACAGGAACACGATCTCCTGCAAGGCCACCAGGGCAAAGCCGATGCGGAACAGGGCCAACCCGGTGGCGGGGACTTTCTGAAGGAGTTGCGCCTGCAGCGCTTGGGTCAGGGCAGTCAGCATGATG
Organism: uncultured Chloroflexota bacterium; assembly: GCA_903871905.1. Taxonomy (GTDB): domain Bacteria; phylum Chloroflexota; class Anaerolineae; order Anaerolineales; family UBA4823; genus CAIQIV01. The sequence goes on from CAIQIV010000035.1 coordinate 951, forward strand.
GAATCGCTCGGGAGAGGGTCGGGACGGTGAGCCGCTTCTTGTCTGTGTCAGCCCAGGGCGGTGATCCCCATGACTTTCAGGTAACGGCGGGCGCTCACCTCGGCGCGGTATTCCCGGACGGCATGCTGGAGGAATTCGGCTGGCTGCGGATTTTTCAGCGTCCTTGCCATGGCCTCGGCGAGCGCGGTCTCATCCCCCACCGGCACGAGAGGACCATGCAGCCCGCCTGCCAGCATCTCGGCGGGGCCACTGGGGCAGTCGGTCGAGACGACCGGTTTTCCCAGCGCCATGGCTTCCGTCAACACATTGCCGGAACCTTCCCAGCGCGAGGACAGGACAAACAACCGGGATTGTGCCATCCAGGCGTAAGGGTTATCGACATGTCCCGTCAGCAACACGTCATCCGCCAGGCCCAGGCTTTCGATCAATTGCGCCAGGGACTCATGGTCCGGTCCCTCGCCCAGGATCGCCAGTCGGCAGGTCCGGTCGGCGCGCAAGCGGGCAAAGGCGCGGATCAGGGTGGGAAAATCCTTCTGCCGGGTCAGCCGACCGGCGCCCAGGATGAGCGGGGCGTCGGAGGCCTTGAGCCAGGGATGTTCCAGCGGCTGACGGCTTTTCTCGAAGAGATCGGCATCGATGACCGGGTTGCGGATGACCGGCAAACGGTGCATGGGCAGTCCGGTGAGTCGATGGGTGTCCTCCGCCACGCCCTGGGATACGCAGACCACGGTATCGATGTGCGGGTAGAACCACCGCATCGGCCGGGTCCGCCAGAAGCGCTGCAAGGCAGGTTTTTCCGCCAGAGACGCCGAGAGGTGAGTGTTGAGCTGACCTACCAGACGGTTGCGGGTTGCGCTCAGGGTGCGGGCCACGATCGCGCTGCGGATGGCGCGGTCCTTGGCCACCAGCAGCGGGGTGATCGGATGCTCCTGCAGGTAACGCATCAGCGCCGGGACGATCAGCAGGGAATGTCTGACACCCAGGTCGATCAGCCGAAACCTTGGATGCTGGATCTGCAAGGCGGACGGAATCGGTGTCTTGAATATGCCCAGCAAGTCCACGGCCACCCCAGTCTCCAGCAAGGCCGGGATCAGCTTGAACATATTGCCTTCCACACCGCCAGTGCCGGAAAACGACACCACGATGCCGAGTCGGGGGGGAGGTTGCGCGCTGGCACGGTTCATCGTTGGGTTCCCGGTTCGGGCAGGTTCAGGGCTTGCGCGTAGCTTGTGGTGGCGTTCTCGATTTCATAGGGCCTGGCCGCCTCCTGCAGGGTATCGCGAGGGAGCGGATGGCGCAGGGTCGCCAGCATGGCGGCGGCCAGCGCCTCGTGATCGCCAACGGGCACCAACGGGCCATAGCGGCCATCACCCAGAATTTCCCGGGGCCCGCTGGGGCAATCGGTCGACACCGACGGCACACCCACCGCCAGCGCCTCGATCAGGGCGAAACCCAGTCCTTCCCAGAGTGAGGTGAAGGCGAACAGGCTGGCCTGTGCCAGCCAGGCGTAGGGGGCGTCGACGAAGCCGGGCA
>CAIQIV010000036.1 GCA_903871905.1 uncultured Chloroflexota bacterium
ACCCTGACCGCCGGCTTCACCTACGGCGAGGCCACCCGCATCCTGCTCCCCGTGGTCTCCTATCTCCACTAATTCTCCCTCGCACTTATCCCACCTCTGAGCCTGCGCCATTTAGATTTTTCTAAATGGCGCAGTTTCGTTTTCCCCGTAACTTTTTCCCCTCACCAGCGACATATTGAGAAACCGGAATAATCGATGATCTCTTTACCTGCCATTAAGCCATTCTTAAGACAAAGTTTCAACGAATCGCGTTAGAATTTTCCCCTGGAACTGTAGAACTCCAACTATGACACTGCTTCGACAATTGATCATCCACAAATTTATTTCATTCGTAGCAATACTTTCTCTGGCTGCTTGCAGCTTTTCTCTTCAGCGTCCTATTTCCCACACCACCGTAGGATCCAGCCAAACCTTTTATGTCGACGGCCAGAAAGGCCTGGATACAAACCCCGGAACCAGCCGGGAACGACCGTGGCGCACCATCCAGAAAGCGGCCGACTCTGTGCGTCCAGGTGATACCATCACTGTCTTGCCAGGCTCCTATGCAGAGCGGGTGAACATCAACCAGGGGGGCGCTGAAGGCGCCCCCGTTGTTTTCCAGGCAGAGGGCAGTGTGACCACCAACGGCTTCACCATCCAGGCGCACTATGTCACATTGCGCGGGTTTACGATTACCAATACCCCGGATGATGTCCGGGAAGGCTGGGGGGTGTATGTCACCAATCATGACTGTGTCATCGAGAATAATACCATCACCTCTGCCACGCGAGGCGGCGTGCTCCTATCGGCGGTTCCGGGCGCTGAAACCAACACAGCGAACTGCATCATCCGTAACAACCGGCTTTCCCGCAATGCCATGGTAGGGATTGAGGTAAACGGCAGGAACCACCTTGTTGAGAACAATGATATCTCTGGCACCATTCAATACCACCCGGCCTGGAAGAATCCTCCGGTGTACGTCGATGCGGATGGGATCCGGTTCTTTGGCTCCGGTCATACCATCCGCGGCAATACCATCCACGATATCCGCTATGGCATCCCCGAAAACGTCAACCCCCACATCGACTGTTTCCAGACCTGGGCCGGTCAGGATCGTGAATCGGCCAGCAATATCCTTTTTGAGCAGAACTTTTGTGACAATGACCAGATCCAGGCCTCGAACCAGGCCGGGCAGGGATTCATGCTCGATGGAGCCAATAACCTGACCATACGCAACAATGTGATAAAAGCCTTCCGCCTGGTCAACGCTGTTAACTGTCTGAATCTCAACATCATCAACAATGCCCTGGTCAGCGATCCCCACCTATCCACCCCCGATGGGCCGACGGGCATCGGCCTATCCAACACCCGGTATGCCACCATTATAAACAATATCTTCTATGGCATATCCGGCCCGATCATTTACACCCGGGATACCAGCAGCCAGAACAGCCTGGAAACCAGTAACAACCTGGTGTTTGTCCAGGCAGGTATCAAACCGACCGGAAATCCTGCGCCCGGGGATATATGGAACGTCGATCCCTTGTTTGTTAATCCCGCGGCAAACGACTTCCACCTGCAAGTCGAGTCACCTGCCATCGATGCGGGCACAGAGATCCCCTCCCTCACCGTGGATATGGATGGCAACCCGCGACCGCAAGGGAAGACTATCGACATTGGTGCTTATGAGACCCAACAGTACCGCAGTCTGATCCCGCTGATTGATCAGATACATAGGCAGCAAGGCCGAGCGGTTATGCCCTGATCAACAAGAAAATATCAGCTCCCCCCCGGATAATTCCACCACCATTTTGGGCGGCTCTGCCTCCCCTCCCGGCTGGCAGCGCTGCTTCCACCACTGCGCCACCTGGTGCGGCAGGGCCTGCCAATAGCCCTTCTCCTTCATCGCCAGTAAAAAGCTTTCGTACACCCCCCAATCGGCGGGATTCTTCAGGTAGTCTGGGTGCGAATTAAGCAGGATCATGCCAAAATACTGTTCAAGGAAAGCCGCTTTTTCCAGCCACAATACTGGCGAAGACTGGTTCAACACCCGGGTCAGTGTATAATCCTGAACCAGGGTATAGGGCAGCTCCACAAACTTTCCCAGTTCAAAAGGCCACAAGCTCATCGTGCCACCCGGTATCGGCTCAAATGGATCCGTGTCAAAGAAGGATAGATCATATTCCAGGTCCAGGTCCTGCATCCACTGTGGGTGGCGATGGGTAAGCGGGGCGCGAAACCCAACCATGTCCAATTCATCCAGGTAGTGGTTAATCCGCTCCGCGCGCCGGGTAAACTCCTCCCGTGAAGAAAAGAGCTTGCCATCATGCTTTAGACCATGCAGGCCAACCTCAAAGCCGCGCTTCCGTAAATCCTCAATCAAGCCGCGATCCAATGCATATTTTTCTGGTATAAAGTTAAATGAAGAACGGAATCCCAACCGTTCTTCCAGGTCTGCCACCTGCCTCACAAAAGCCTGGCCAGCATCCGCCTCAATATCATGGGTCAAAACCAGGGCGCAGCGCTTCCCCTCCGGCCAAAACGCGGCGATCTCCATTCTGGGCTGTGCAGTCATTTCCATCACGTTAACCAGCACCTGCCACAGAAATCGTGCGTAACGGTCCTCAATCGGCCAGCCTGGTGAATACTCCGTCTTGCCTGGGCGCTGGTATACCTGGCGCATCACCCGGGTCACCGCCCTGGGGATGAAGGGCTTGAGTTGGTAATAGGCGCGCTTCGCCGTGCTCAGTTTCCAGTGTTCCGCGCCAAATTGCCCCTCCCCCAACACCAATTCCAGGGTTGTTTCAATGTCCTGGTACGGATTACCAAGCCCCAGGATCTCATACGCTTTTTGATAAGCAGCCTGCCACACTTCATCGGGGAGTGCCGGGCTGCAAGACCAAAACCGCAAAGGCAGGTTATTTTTCCATAGACCTGGCACTGTCATCGTTCTACTCACTCCGCTGAATCATCTGTTTCTTCTAACATAGGCGCCCGGCTCTCCCGCCGCAGCAGTGGGAGAATTTTCCTGAAAAGTTGGTACGCCTGGCGGGAAACCGAAAGGACAAGCGGGTTATGAACATAAGTGAATCGCCCATAATTTACTATCTGTCCACCATATTTTGCCTTGAAATCCCTCGGACCGTACTCCTCGTCGGGGCGCCCTCCCCCACCAAAATCATAGAACCGATATCCCTGGCTTGCACCCCACTCAAGGATATGCCACATCAACCGGTCATTCGGGTAATATTTTCCAAAACTCAGGTCAAAGCCGCTAAACCAGCCGTAAATTGCGTCTTTCTGCCGGTACGGCGCCTCCAGTGTGGCTGCCATATACTGCCCGTCAGCTTGCGCCAGGTACATTTTTGCCATCCCTTTGGGTACTAGAATATCGTACACCGCCTCAAACATGGACAGGTCAGCCATCGGCACCCTGGCCCGGTCATAGGTCTGGCGAAACAGGTCGTAGACCGTCCGCACCAATGCCCGGTCCTCCACCTCGACCGCTTCAACCCCTTTCCGTATCGAACGCCGGATGGTTTTCCTGCCTCTCTTGCTGATGTTCTGAAAAACCCCATCGACCCCCAGAGAGATGTCGATGATGAAATTGAGATGCTCTTCGTAATGGAAGCCGGCGCCTTCGAAGACCGGCCTCAGATCATCCATCATAAACATGTTGCGCACTTCTGTGAACAGCGGCGCCCCTTTCACCTCGCGAGTATAGGTCTTCAGCAGCAATCCAAGCGCCTCGCGCCCGAGAGCGTCCTGGTTACACAGGATCCCGCCATACACCACTGCCCGCGTATTCAGGAAACGCGGCAGCCATTTGGACACAGTGACTTGCACCGGAAGCAGCAGCGCCAGCACTTCTCCGTTATGCAGTGCGGCCCAGATCTCTGGGCGGTAGCCGTGGGTTTGGCGGAAAACTTCAAACATCTCCGGCGTCTGGTAAATATTGCTCTGTGGATGCTGTTCCACATACTGCCGCCAGGCATGATGAGGAAGGGATTTTTCAATGGTGATCATGGTTTCGTGTCTTTTTAGCCGCTCGAAGCTATCTCCGCAGATTGTCCAGCCAGGCTGCAGCCTGATCCTGCAGCTCTCTAGTAAGATATTTGCTGGTCATAGGAAGGTACAGCAAAGGCAGATAGGCATAATCATAAGAACCGATATAGGCTACCACATTCTTGCTGATACTGCTCTTAAACCGGTATACCCCCCACAGTCCATTCGATTTTTCATCCACCGGGGGGAGAACCCCATCCAGGACGTACCTTGGGCCAATCTCGTCGGGAATACCCCACAGGTCATAACTTTCGCAGCCCAATCCTTTTGCCCACTTGATCGTTTCCCACACCAACAGCGGGTTTGGGTTCAGTTCTCTCAATTCGCCAGAAGACACCTGGTGAAAAAACGCCACATGTTTCCCAAACGAATAGGAGATATTTGCTGCAAGCAGGATATCCTGGTAATAAGCCAGCAGAAAAAGGGCAGGAAATGCTGCTGACATGGTCTTCCATTCATGCTGGTAATAATCCAGCCCGCGGATGGCGAACCCGGCCCGGCGTGAAGTGGTCTGCATCATCTCGAAAAACGCGGGAATGTCGCTCTCATCCCCAACCTTAAATGTCACCCCTTTGCGCAGCGCGGCCTGGATGCTGCGCCGCGTTGAACTGCGCATCTCTCCCAGGATCTCCTCCAAGCTCCTGGTCAGGTCCACAATGATCGTCGAGCACGGCTGATTATTATAATAACCTGGCTTAAAGCCCTGTCTGAGAAGAATATCTTCGCACCCGGCCTTGCACACCTGCGGAGGCTCCAGCTTAAGAAAAACTACCCGGTGTTGGCGGGCGATGCGGTGAATGGCAGAAAGCAGCACATCCGTCACCTGCGCATCCAGCCAGTCACCCACCGGTCCGCGTGGAATGTAAGCAAAACCAGTCGCCCCAAACAGCAGGGGTTTAATAAACACCTGCGCTGCAGCGGCAAACTCCCCACCTTTCTTCACCGCTACCCGAAAAGGCGTCCAGCCCAGCTGTTTTTTGAACTCACCCCATTCCCAGGATTGGAGCATCGAAAAAAACGGGACCCTGGCAATATAATCATTCCAGGCGGCTTTTTCCTGTTCCGGTACCAACACTGCCTGGTACTGAGTATGGGATTTCTCTCTGGTGTTTCGCTCTATCGCCAAGATCCTTCACATTCTCCGTTTGATTAACCTGGACCATCCAGCAGTCGGGATCTGTATTCTACCCTCAGATGACCGGACATGCCAATTTCTTATTCACCGGGAGGCCTGTTTTTTTTCCCTGCCAACAGGTCTTCGATCAATCCCAGGTAGGTGCGCTCCATATCCTGCCAATTGTGGACCCGGTTAAAAGCCTTCAAGTTTTGCCTGACCTGGTGCAAGATCTCACGATTCTGATACACCCGCTCGATCAGCCGGGCCATGTCATCGGATGAATCCGGTTGGTAGAAGATCGCACTCTGGTCATCAAAATACTGCTCAATCACGCGCAAACGCGGTGCAATGGTAGGTATTTCCATAGCCGCATACTCAAGCATCTTCCCGGGCAGCCCCCAGTTGCGGCGCTGTTGGTCAATGCTCCGCAAGCCAATGATCCCGGCATCCACCTGTGCCAGGTAGGATGGGATCTCTTCATAAGGCACCCAACCGATCAGCTTCACTTCTTCTTGAACTTGCAATTCCTGCACCATCTCAGAAATTCTTGGGGATTGATCGCCATGCCCAATCAGCAGTAAACGAAGGCCAGGGCAGGCTGGTAAAGCCTTATGCACAGCTTCAACCACCAGGTCCAAACCCAGCCGCCAGGATATTGTCCCATGGTACACCAGGGTCAAGCCATTGTGAGATTCTCTCTCAGGAACCGGTTTAAAGATGGCCTGGTTGCTAAAATTCACAATCACACGAATTTTATCCGCCGGAAGGCCATGCTGGATGAGTGACTCGCGGTGCAGATCATGGGTTGTGATGATCAGGTTGCTGAACATGGCGCTCAGCCTTTCCTGAAAAACCAGGATTTTCACCATGGGGTGAGTGAGCGGCAGATTGAATTTTGCTGCATACAACTCAGGCATGGTATCGTGAATATCCAGGATCACTTTTGCCCCAAAAATTTTTGGAACCAGCGCACTAAAGGCCAGAAAGTCCGGCATATTATGGACATGCACCAGTTGATATCTCCTCCTGGAATACAGCAAGCCCACCTTGACCAGGGCCCAAAAGAGAAATTTCAGGAGTGAGAGGAAATATCTTCCACTGCCGCCCTCGTCAGGCTTATTTGTCTGGATGTAAAGCTGTAAGCCCGGTGTCTCATCCACCGGATTTCCCAGGCCAAACACATCCACCTCATAACCATGCTCCAGCAGCGCATGGACATAATTCTTGATACGGGCATCCAGGTAGTAATGAGAATACCCGATCACGCACACCCGGACGGGTTTCAGAATGTTCGCTTCTTCCAAATCACATCACTCCCGGAAACACACCATCATTCCCAAGCATCTTTGCCTTCGATCCGTCAACAGCGCAGTTGTTCTCATCTTTTTCCCCTGCCATTTGAACAGGCTTCATCCAGAACTTTTTTAACCCCCATAAAAGCAGTATCCCACTCTTCAAGGAGCCTGGCTTGTAATCCTTGCATCTCGCCACGCAGAACCACGTTTCGCTCTCGAGATTCGATGACCCCCTGCAGGATACCCTCCGCTGTGTTGGAAACATAGACCGTCCCGCCGGAATACAGGGAACGCAGAAGGGGCCAATCCGACACAATCAACGGGACGCCGGTTGAGATGGCTTCATTTGCCCCAGAGAGGATGGTTCCATCCCGCGTGGTCAATGCCAACACCGCATCGGCGCTGCGCAGCAGGCCAAAGTATTGACCTTTGGGCAAAAACCCGGTCAAATGGATATTAGATGGTTGGATTGCTACAAACGCAGGTGGCATCCGCGCGGCATCTCCAGTGACATAGAAATTGACCTCTGGAAGCTGCTGCGCCGCCTGGAAAACGCGGTCCAGCGGCTCATCTGGAGCAAAACTGCTGATCACTGCCACGTTATAACCCGGTCGCACCGGGAAATCCTCCCATTCAAGGATTTTCCCCGGGTATTCTCCCAGAACAGCATACCGGCATCCCCACCCCTCCACGATCTGGCCCAGCTGCTCGTTATGCACGATGGTCAACAAGGCAGACCTGGACAGCCAGCGATGGAGAGGCATCGACCAACCCCACTCGTTGGGGGTGAAAGCGCTGGTGTGCGAATCGATCGCAAATTTGGATTTGAATAGAAGACAGTAAAGATAAACTGGGATGACCGTGAAAATCGGTGGATTTTGAACCAGGATGATCTGGGGCTTTTCCTGGTGTAATATCCTCAGGGTCTCAACGAACTGTTGCAGGTAGGCAAGCGGCAGATACCAACGGCTGCCTCGCTTCCCGCGTAAAATAAAAAACCTGGTAGCTCCGAGGTGTTGGGACAGCACCTCAACCCGGTGTTGATATTTGACCCATGCAATGAAGGTGATGCCAGGCAAATGCGTCTCTCTCTCGGTTCTCGAAGCACTAGCTCTTCCCGGTCACCCGGTTATAGACCGCCAGCGTCTTTTGCACAATCTCGCCTTCGCGAGCCATTACGGAATCATAACCTGCCTGGCCCATGGCGCGCCGCCGGTTGCCATCTTCTAACATTTTCCCAATTGCTTCTGCAAGCTGTTCCACATTCTGTGGGTCGACCAGGATTCCAGTCCTGCCATCCTCGACATATTCCGGCAGACAACCCACCCGCGTCGCCACCACAGGCTTCTTGAAGCAGTGCGCCATCAACAGCACCCCACTGGTCGATGCAGACAGGTAGGGCAGCACAACCAGGGAGGAACGGTCAAAAAAGGCCGCAGCCATGTCTCCCGTCACGTACTCTTCATGGATTTCGAACCTATCCATATCTTCTACATTCGCAAAGTAGGCCGGCATGTCCTCGTCATGACCGACAATGAGAAAGCGCGCCTCGGGAAACTTTTGGCTGACAGCGGGCTGGGCGCTGATTAAATACTTCAGTCCTTTAAAGGCAGCCAGCCTGCCAAAAAACAGGATAGTGCCATCCTGCTCCTCCACCTGGTGACGCCGGAACTTCATTGTCGTCCGGCGGGCGCCAAGACGCACATGCACAATTCTTTCATATGGCAGGCGGTACAACCGATGCGCCTGCTCCACCTGGTTTTCACCGTTTACGATGATAATCTTCGACCCCATTGCCAGGATTTTGTTAATCCACCAGACAATCCGCTGGGACGGAAATTCTCCCACGTTTTGTACCGGGACAATCATCGTCGAAACCACCGGAAGGCCCCGGATCAACAAGGCCAGGATTGCCAGCCAAAGTTCATGAGGGCCGGAAAGCACGTGTACCACATCTAACCCATCTTTCAACATCTCCTGGTAGATGCGGTAAACCGCCGGCAGCGAGCGCGGATCTCGCATACGCGGCAAGTCAAACAGGCGTACCCGGATCGTACGCGGGATCAACTCCAATTCATACAGCTTCTCAATCGGGTTCTCCGAAGTCTCCAGCTCCCTGATCAGGTGGGGCAGGGAAAGGTAAAGTGTGATTTGCACGCCCTCCCGCTCCAATTCCGTAGCCAGGTCCAGCGCCTGGTCAATATCCGATTTCGCCACCATGCCAACATGCATCGATCATACTCCGTAAATAATGCCCGCATCCGCGGGCGGTCAACCCGGATTAAGCAACTCGTGTTGGATTGAGTTCCTGGTATATATCCATCAAGCGCCCAGCAATTGCATCCCAATCATATTGAGCCTCAACCGTCTTTCTTGCTTCATCAGCAATTTGCCGGTATAAATCCTTATCGGTGAGCAGACGGATTACTTGAGCAGCAATTTTCTCAGGCTCATCTGCAACCAACAGATCCTGTCCGTCTCTGACCTCCAGGCCCTCACATCCGATGCTCGTTGAAACCACGGGCCGGCCAAACGCCATTGCCTCCAGGATCTTCAGCCGGGTCCCACCTCCAGCTCGCAGTGGCACCACGCAGATCGAGGCCCGCGAATAATAGGGCTCAATCTCCGGTACTCTGCCGGTGACCTCCACTGCCTCGCTTTCCAGGGCACGCACTTCTGGATCCGGATCCGCCCCTACAATAAGGAACCTGGCATTAGGGATGGCCTTCCGGATCAAAGGCAGCACCTGTTGGCTAAAGAAGATGGCGCCGTCTACACAGGGAGCATAACTCATTGTCCCAATAAAAAGCATCACCGGGTCATCCCGCTGGACAGGCAGTGGCTGGTAACGCTGGACATCGACCCCATTTGGAATAACCTCTGTATGAAGATGGGGATTCAATTCTAAGACCATTTCCTGGTCAAGCCTGGATACCACAACCACCCGAGCAAACCGTCCGGCATAACGCGGTTCCCAATCGCGCATCTGCCTGCTGTAAAGCGAGGCACGAAATCTTTGCACCGGGTTCAACTCCACCTGGCTGATCCGTCCAAACTGGTCATAGGTGATATTATGCAGGGTCAGCACCGATTTCCGCTGCAGGTCCTCTGGCAGCGCCCGCAGATAATAGGCCATGCGCGAGTGCTCAACCTGCACAATATCAAAGCCACCCTCAGCCGCCGCCTTGCGGATTTTGGCTTCCAATGTTGCAGAATGCAGGAATTTTAATTCCAGGGGAAGCCCATCCAGGGCAAAGCGTACCAGGCCAGGTAAATGACGGAGGGGGTGCTGCATATGTAGATTCCCCGTGATCACCTGCTCACAAAATTCAGCCAGCTTTTTTTCAGATTGCAGATCCTCCTCCGAGCGGATCGGCCCTGCCAGGGTCACCTGGTGGCAGTCTGCTATGCGCCTCACCAGGTTATATACCCGGATCCGATCACCGGAGATCAGAGGATATGGAAGATAATCCGTAATAACTAAAATCTTCATCTGTCACTGCAGTTCAGCCGGCGGCTTTTGAATCACACCAGTGGCCTGTAAAAATTTCTCATGAGGTAAAGCGCTGTCAGCTGAATACTCATATATATTAAAAACGTCAAGCACCTTCTGAACATCTTCTTTGTCAACTGCTGAGACTGAATTTCGCCATTTACCCACCAGGTATTCCTTGTTATTATCAACAATCGCCTTGTTCGTCTCATCATTACTCAGGCTGTTCGACCGGGAAGGGACATTCACCAGGCTCACCATCTTCTTCCCATCATCCAGCTCCAGCCCCTTCTGGAGAAGATGGATATACTTTTCCGGATGCATGGTCAAATCCTCATACGTGAGCTTGATCGTGATCTTCTGGGCAAATTTCAGCGGAAAGTAATTTTCCACGATCCAATTCAATACCCCTTTTTGCAAAGGGGTGCCGTTTTCTAGTATCCTGAGCCCTTCTTCCCTCTGAGCGCTGGTTAAATAATTTTCAACAAAATATTCATTCTGGAGATAAGCCGAGGTGGTCAGTTGCCAGTTGTTCCGGATAACAGACATAGCCTGAGGAATGGGATGCCTGGCCAGGTAAATCGAGTACACATTAAAAATCCCGGCGAACCAATCCAGGAGAGGAATGGCGTTGAGGATTTTTAGAATCGTCCGGCTCTTAGGGAAATAAAACGCATCACTCAATTGCCTGATCCCCCCACTCAACAACAGGGACATATATTTTTGAACCGCTTCAGCTTCAGAGGGCGACAGGTGAATATATTGACTTGCCATAACCTCTGGAATGTATTTCAGCTTCGTCTGGACCCTGGCATTGCTGCGATCAAACGTGTCAAATGGCTGGTCAATTGAACGGATGCCAGGGTCTGAAGAGATCAAATCCGCCAGGAAGGTCGATCCCCCTCTGCGGCTGGAATAGAGCAGGAGATTCGGTTTTTTCCCCTGGCGATACAAGTAGGCTTCCGGTAATTTTGGATAAATGACCCGATCGAGAGAATGTTTAATTTGTGACAGCATGGATTCGCCACTTCCCTTTTCTATGCATGGATGTATGG
>CAIQIV010000037.1 GCA_903871905.1 uncultured Chloroflexota bacterium
CATCCTGGCACAGGTGCCGGTCCCGCAAGGCGAGCGGTCAATGGACCCTGTCCAGGTAGAGGGCCTGTTCCAATCCACCTCTCCAGTTGCAACCACCACGGCGTTTTTCCCCTGCGCATCCGGACGGGTGGCAGGTCCGGCAAGCTGCGAAATCGTCGGGCCAATGATCTCTGGGTTATCCGGGTGCATCACCGGGTGCTGCTCACGCGTGGCAGCCCGGATCATCGCCCCAATGCGGGTGATATCCCGCCCTTCATCCGGCGTCAGGCGCAGCCCAAACTGGGTAGCATCGGCGATCACATAAAACATGCCCCCCCAGGCCACATCTACTTTTACAGTCCCCAGGTGAGGCACCTCAACGGGCAGGTCCAGATGCACAGCAAACGCCGGGACATTTTTAAAGGTCACCCGGGTGACCTTCTGGTCTCTCACCTCTGCCGTCACACCTACCAGACCAGCCGGTGTTTCCAGCAGCAGCTTGCTGATCGGCTCCTGCATCGGGAGCATGCCAGTCTCCAGCAGCGTGGTCACAACGCAGATGGTGTTGGTACCAGACATGGGAGGATACTCGGTTTGCTCCATGATCACAAAGCCTGCATCAGCATCCGGGTGTGTAGCCGGCAAGATCAAATTGCAGCACATGGCCGGGTAACCTCGCGGCTCACGCAGCATGCGTTTGCGCAGATCATCCCCATGCTGCTGTAAATATTTCATCTTTTCAAACATTGAACTTCCAGGCACATCCAGCACACCACCAACGATCACTCTTCCCGGCTCACCACAGGCATGCAGATCAACCGCAGAAATCATCCTGGTCAGTCGCATAACAAGTCCTCCGATCCATGGTAGGTTTAAAATAAAAGCTCGTAGACCAGTGTGGGTCTACGAGCAATTGTACGTGAGATCCGGCTAAAAAATCCAGCGGGTTGCATCCTCAGGGAATTTCGTCCAGGCAAAGGCTTTGCGCAGCTGCAGCTGATAGAGCCCGCCGCGATCCCAAAGGTCGAGAGTAGGATGATACCCCATTGCCCCATACTTGGCTTCGATGGCCTGGACCAATTTCCCCGCAAGCTCTGACCCTGGGCCAACAATCTCGTAAGCTTCCCCTTCCAGGATCACCACCTCGCTGCCGCTTTCCAGGTGAACAACCACAGATGGGTTTGCTACCAGGTTGCGGCCGCGGCGCGTCTGAGGGCTGCCATCAAAGTAGAACACTCCATCCAGCCATACACCCCAGCCTGGCATGGCATGCGGGCGGCCATCGGGGCGCGTCGTCCCGAACCAATAATTGATCGCCCTGGTCATGCGTTCTTCTACAAAATTCCAGGACAGCAAGCCCTGGCTGTCTCCAGGAACGCCATAATCCGCAGGCATATCGGGCCGCCCGCGGTGCGGAAAAGCCCGGGCAGAGTCAGCATCCGGCGAGTCTTGCTGGCTGCTGTGTTCTGGAACCTCGAGATCGTCAGGCTCGACCATTTTACTCCCTATAATTCAGAGATACTGGTTTTGCCAGACACCCTAGGATTTCGCCTTGAGGGGAAAGACGATTTGCATTTTTAGCTCAGCCGGCGGCGTCTCTTGTGGATCGTTCAAATAAAATTCGTATGCTGGTCCAGCCGCCTCATAGCCATGCACCTGGATCCACTCATTCATTGCCTGGTAAGCCGGGCCGCATTCCGAATACGGACCGATGTGCAGGCTGGTCACAATCTTCCCGCCGGGGATCTCACCAGCCAGGATCACATCTCGGCCCGGCAGGACGCGTCCCACTGGAAAACCGATTTCGATATCCAGAGCCTGCATATCCATATTAAAATAGGCCACATAAGGAGCGCCGGCTGGCGTCTCGCCAATCTCCCCCAGGTATTGAGCCAACATGCCATATGCTTCGCCTAAAACCTGGGGCAAATTTTGAACTGCAGCCTGTTTGCGGATCATCAGGACTGGCTGAGCCGGCCGGTCATATGATTCACATTGGATCGCCATAACTTTTTCCTCCACACGGATTATCTATTTTATGGGTCGTTTTGAGAACAATCTCAATAATACTAGAACACAGGTTCTATGTCAAGCATCAAATCATCCCCGCCAATACGCAGAGATATCCTTCTACCCCAGTCCGTTTTCTGAGAGGCTGGTTTGTTGGCCGCGCAGCAGGTTGGCGCCTTCCAGGGCAATCATCAGTTCTTCGTCGGTTGGCATGGAAATTACACTTACCTGTGAATCGACCCTGCTGATCAGCGCAATCTGATCAACCGGAGCGTTCCGGTTAGCGGCAGGATCAATCTCCATACCGCACCACTCCATACCTTCGCAGGCAAGCTGGCGCACCTGCCAGGAGCGCAGGCCAATATCATCGGTAAATACCAGCGCATCCGCACCTCCCAGGAGCGCCAGGTATGCGCCAATATAGCTCTTCAGGCGGTGGACATACATCTCCACTGCCAGGCGCGCCTGTGGATCCTGCTGTTCAGTATGTTGGACCAGCTCAAAGAGATCGCTGGTACCGCCGCCAATACCCGCCAGTCCGCTCTCCCGGTTCAGCAGCCGGTTGACCTGTCCAACACTCCACTCGTGCTCACCGATCAGTTCAAGGATAATTGCCGGATCCAGGTCTCCACTGCGAGTGCTCATGATTAACCCAGGAAGTGGAGAGTACCCCATCGAGGTGTCCAGACTTTTTCCGGCCTGGATTGCAACCACGCTGGATCCTCCGGTACCCAGGTGACAGGCAATGATCTTCAGCGTTTCTAAAGGCCTGTTCAAGAAACGGCTCACCTGCAAACATACATATTGATAGGACAGGCCATGAAACCCGTACTTTCGAAATCCATATTGGTCAGCCAGCGAGATCGGCAGCGCATAACGAAATGCCTTCTCCGGGAGGCTGGCATGAAAGGCCGTGTCAAAGCTGGCATATTGGACAGCAGAAGGCAGCATCTCCAGGCAGACCTGGATCACACTGAGCGAGTTGGGGTTATGGATCGGCGCCAGGTGGCTGCAGTCCTGCAAATCAGCCAATGTCACTGGGGTAATCCGCGCCGCGGACTGGAAACGCGATCCACCGTGGACAAAACGATGACCGATGGCTTGCACAGCCAGGCTGCTTTCCTTCGCATACTGCAGCACAGCGCGCGCTGCCTGTGCATGAGTAGCCACATCCAAATCGCGCCGTACCGTCCCATCCGGAAAGGTATGGCGTAGATAAGGCCGCTCATCGCTTTTCACCCCGATATGATAAGCCTTCCCGTGAGCAACGGGCTGCAAACCACCGGCGCTGTCGAGACAAAAAACCCGGTAGCTCAAGGAGGAGCTGCCGCAGTTAAATATCAACAGGTTGATCTCAGAATTATTCTTCATTGGCAAACTTCAATTCAGGCCTTGCTCTCCACTGGCAGCGGCACGGTCAGGCCAGAGACTTTGCGCCAATAGATAAAGCTCTCCACGGAAAAAACAATCAATGCCAACCAGATCATGCTGAACCCCACCAGGCGCGCCTGGCTGAAAGGTTCACCGAAAACATAGACCCCCAGGATGAACTGCAGCGTTGGCGTGATATACTGCAGCAGCCCCATGGTGGAGAGCGGAACCCGCCGCGCCCCAGATGCAAACATTAACAATGGGATGGCGGTCAC
>CAIQIV010000038.1 GCA_903871905.1 uncultured Chloroflexota bacterium
TGCCCTACACGCTGGTTTATTATGAAAGCCCACACCGGCTTGAGGCGTTTCTCAAGGATGCACTGGAGATACTTGGGGATCGCCCGGCAGCGCTGGCCAACGACCTGACTAAGATGTTCGAGCGCGTTTCTCGCGGCAGCCTGTCAGAAATCCTGACCATGGTCCAGGCAGAAACGCCGCTCGGGGAATACTGCGTGGTGATTCAGGCGGCTGGCAACCCCCAGAAAACGCCTTCGTAAACGCCGGTAACCGGCCCGGTCATGGAAATTTCATAATCTGGAGAAATCTTCACCCGGATCAAACCACCGGGCATATGGACCGCTACCGAGGCGTCACACAATCCCAGGCGGTGAGCCACAGCGGCAGAGGCGCAGCTGCTGCTTCCGGAGGCCAGGGTGTACCCGGCGCCGCGCTCCCAGATTTCGATGCGTATGGATTGGCGGTCCCGCACCTCTAAAAACTGCACGTTGGTGCGATTGGGGAACATGTAATGGTGCTCGATCAGCGGACCCAGGCGGCGCGCCTCGGCTTCGGTCACCAACTGGGAGGTGACCACGCAGTGGGGATTGCCGATGGTGGCAGCGCAGATCTGCAGGTCCTGCCCACCGACTACCAGGGTCTCGTTGATTACTTCCCGCGGCCGACCCTTCATGGGGATCAACTGGGAATCAAAGCGCACCTGGCCCATCTCCACCGTCACCATTTCGCCGTTGCTATGCACCTGGACATGAACTATCCCGCCAGCCGTCCACACTGTAAAGGGGGCATCTACAACCAACCCCTGGTCCCACAGGTAACGGGCAAAAATGCGCAGCCCGTTGCCACTTTTCTCCGCTTCGCTGCCATCCGGGTTAAAGATACGAAGGCCAAAGTCGGCGCCTTCAACAGGAAGCGGCCCCAACAGGATGCCGTCCGAGCCGGCACCGTAATGCCGGTGACAGAAA
Organism: uncultured Chloroflexota bacterium; assembly: GCA_903871905.1. Lineage (GTDB taxonomy): Bacteria > Chloroflexota > Anaerolineae > Anaerolineales > UBA4823 > CAIQIV01. The sequence continues at coordinate 945 of CAIQIV010000038.1, forward strand.
TACTGAATTTGAGCAGGGGACAGGCTGGCGTCCAGGTTGTCCGGGCGCAGCACCAGGTAATCATTCCCCAAAGCCTGGTATTTGCAAAAAGGGATCCGATTTGGAGTAGATTGATTGCTCACCATCTGGAAATGCCCTCTCCCTGGGGCCAGAAAAAGCGGTAGGGGGATTATAACCTTAATTCACTGCTCATTTGGTGTATAATCCTCGGTTGATAAAAATTTCATAAATAAATCATTCCTTGTTAAATAAACTGTGCAGATTATCTTCTTTCAAGAGAGGTTTCCATGGCCAACCAGCCCTCGCCCCAATCAACGCTCACCAATGCAGAAATGCCCACCAGCCACCTGGTGCAGGAGTACGAGGAGACCCAGAAAATTTACCGCCACCAATCGCCATTGGTGCAGAATTTCATCGAAACCCAGGCCAGGCAGCTTGCAGATGCCATCGTCCAGCACCTGCCGCAAATGCGATTCACTCTGCCTGACCGGGTGGTCACGGATGCAGATCAGGACAGCAGCAAAGCCCAGCGCGTCCCGGAAAACAGCCGGGAGCAGATGATTGGCGGAGTGCTGGACCGTCTCACCCGCAGCGACTCGCGGGTGGCTTTAAGAGTACGCTTTACCGAGCTGGAACAGTCATCCAACAAGTCAGTGGCGGTTGGGGCGCGCCTGGTGCGCCACGCCACGGTAATGCACATGGTGCACAACATGCTGCCCTCTGGGCGCACGGTGGAATACGCAGCCATTGAAGGCGAAGAAATTGCCACCATGCCCAAAATGGACGACCTGGAACCCGAATCGGCGATCACCGCTACCACCGACGCCATCGCCCTGGAAGAAGGGAAGGACAGCGCCGGACGAGGCGAGCTGCAGGTTCCTTTTGTGCCCGCAGCGCGGCGCTTCTACCTGCCGCAGTGGGTGGCTTTTGACGATAAAGACGTACTCCTGGTGGGGGGCCTGAACGAGGCACAGGCGCACCTGAACTCCATGCAGAACTACGTGTGGATCCTGCACGCGGCAGTAGCCCTGGCGCCGTACATGGTCACGGACAGTGATTACCAGCAAAAGCGCTATGGCATGCTTGGACAGCTGGTGAACCAGGGACGGGCGCTGGCGCGCTACCAGACGCGCGAGATCATCCAGACCATCCAGCGCCGCGCGGCGGCACACAGTTTGAACCGAGGCCTGAGCCTGAGCCTGCCCTATTTTGATGACCAGGACCTGCAGATGAAAAATCACGACTTTGAGGTGATCCCGGCAGGCCGGATCATGTTTGTCCCGGCTTTCGTGGTGCGAGCTGCCCGGCAGGAACGGGTCAAGGTGGCGCAAGACACGCGGCTGGATATGTCCACGCGCAAATATCTGCTGGCAGAGCTAAAAATGCTGGAGGAGGCCTTTGAGACATCTGAGGCTGAGGATTAACCGCGAAAGACTTCTTTACGGTAACGAAATAAATTTTAAAGAACAGGATATTACTAGATGATCATCTCGATACTGCTCCTGGCAGGCATAATCTTCATTTCCTATCGCATCGCGCCGCGAGAAAAGCAGACCGACACCCTGATCCACGGTGCAGGACAGGTCGGGCTGTTGGCTGCGGTGGCCTTGTTTGGTGTTGACTACTTCACCTCATACTTTTATGCTACCGGCGAAATGATGAGCGCCCTGCACCCCTACGGACTGCAGCAATATGCCTATTTTGCGGTTGCAGCCATTGCGCTGGCCAACTTTGTCTTCGGTGTATTGTATATGTATTCGCTGGGGATATTCAATGAGGGCGGCGGCTCATTCACCGCTTCGATGCGCTACCTGGGCGCCTCGGTCAGCCTGATCGTGGCCGTGGTCTTGATCCAGGATTATATCCTGACCATCGTGGTTTCCACCCTCTCCGGTGTGGATCAGCTTCTTTCGGTCACCAACTCTTACCATATTCATTGGTTCTGGCGCTTCCTGCTTGGCGCCACCATGGCGACGGCGACCTGGTACCTGACCA
>CAIQIV010000039.1 GCA_903871905.1 uncultured Chloroflexota bacterium
CGGGAAGCTCAAACCGGTAGTTGACCGGGTCTACCCGCTGCAGGAAGCGCGCCAGGCCCAGGCCCGGCTGGAGAGCGGGGAGCAGATGGGGAAGGTAGTGCTGGAGATTTGAAACAGCGAGTGAAAGCGCCGGCCAGTGTGAAGCTGGTACAGTGGCTGTCGTTGGGGCTGGCGCTGGTCGGCATCCTGCGCCTGGCGCAGACCATCCAGCAGTGGACCATCCTGGAGACGCTGCTGCCGGTCTCGCCCTGGTATTTCGCCCTCAGCGGCCTGGCCTGGGGCTGCGCCGGGCTGCTGTGCGCCTGGGGCTGCCTGAGGCGCTGGCGCTGGACGCCATGGCTGGTGCGTATCACCGCCCTGGCATATGTGATTTACTACTGGACTGACCGGCTGCTGGTGGCAGACCTGCGCAGCCAGCCCGCCAACCAGCTCTTTATGCTGGGGCTGACCGCCCTGGCGCTGGCCTGGATCTTCTGGATCTTCACCCGTCCGCAGGTAAAAACCTATTTTGGAGAGGCACATGACCAACACAACCAACAGCAGCCAGCTGCATGAAATGCGAGATTTGAGCCATCTCGGCGGCGGGGCAGAACGCATCGAAGCCCAGCACCAGCGCGGAAAACTGACCGCCCGGGAACGGATTGACCTGCTGCTCGACAAAGGCTCGTTTCGCGAGATAGACGGCTTCGTGATGCACCGCACCCACGATTTTGGCCTGGAGGAGCAGAAATACCTGGGCGACAGCGTGGTCACCGGCTGGGGCACCATCGATGGGCGGCTGGTGTATGTCTTCTCCCAGGATTTCACCGTCTTTGGCGGCAGCCTGGGGGAGGCGCATGCAGAGAAGATCTGCAAGGTGATGGACATGGCGCTGAAGAACGGGGCGCCGCTGATCGGGCTGAACGACTCGGGCGGAGCGCGCATCCAGGAGGGGGTGGTATCGCTGGGAGGGTACTCGGACATCTTTCTGCGCAACACACTGGCCTCCGGGGTCATCCCGCAGCTCAGCGCAATCCTGGGGCCGTGCGCCGGGGGGGCAGTGTACTCGCCGGCGCTGACCGATTTCATCTTCATGGTACGCAAGTCGTCCTTCATGTTTGTCACCGGGCCGGAGGTGGTCAGGACGGTGACCCACGAGGATGTTTCATTTGAGGACCTGGGCGGGGCTACGGTGCACGCCGAGATCTCAGGGGTATGCCACATGGCCGCCGACAGCGAGGCGGACACGTTGTATTTAATGCGCCAGCTGCTGGCCTTCCTGCCGCAGAACAACATGGAGGACCCGCCTTTCGCCGCCACCAGCGACGACCCTCTGCGCATGGAGGCGGCGCTGGACAGCCTGGTGCCAGAGGACGCCACCAGGCCCTATGAAATTCGCGATGCGATCCGTATGATTGTGGATGACGGGCTGTTCCTGGAGGTGCAGGAGAACTATGCGCCCAACATTGTGATCGGCTTTGCCCACCTGGGCGGGCACAGCGTGGGGATCGTGGCCAACCAGCCGGCGCACCTGGCGGGGGTGCTGGATATCAACGCATCGGAAAAAGCCGCCCGCTTCGTGCGCCTGTGCGACGCCTTCAATGTGCCCCTGGTGACCTTTGAGGACGTGCCAGGGTTCCTGCCTGGCACCGGGCAGGAGCACGGCGGCATCATCCGCTCAGGGGCCAAGCTGCTGTATGCCTACTGCGAGGCCACGGTGCCCAAGCTGACCGTGGTGACGCGCAAGGCGTACGGCGGGGCTTACTGCGTGATGAGCAGCAAGCACATCCGCGGAGACCTGAACCTGGCCTGGCCGACCGCCGAGATTGCCGTGATGGGGCCTGAAGGGGCGGTCAACATCATCTTCCGCAAGGAAATCAGCCAGGCAGAGGACCCGGCCCAGCGCCGGGCGGAGATGGTAACCGAGTACCGGGAAAAATTCGCCAACCCATACGTTGCTGCTTCGCGCGGTTACATTGATGACGTGATCGAGCCGCACGAGACGCGCCCGCGGTTAATTAACGCCCTGGAGATGCTGTCCAACAAGCGTGACAGCAACCCGCCCAAGAAGCACGGGAACATCCCCCTGTGAGTTTCCTGGATATCGGCGGGCTGCAGATCTATTACGAGACAACCGGCCGACCCGGCGACCCGGCGGTGGCGCTGCTGCACCACGGGCTGGGATCCAGCCGCGCCTTTCGCCTGCAAGTCCCGGCACTGGTCGAGGCAGGCTTCTTCTGCCTGGCCTACGACCGCTGGGGATACGGGCTGTCGTCGCCGCGCCCGGCGCTGGACCTGCCCGAGTTCTCCCTGGATCGGCGCCACCTGGAGGCGCTGCTGGACCACCTGGGACTGGAGCATGCTGCCCTGGTCGGGCACAGCGACGGCGGCACGTTGGCCCTGTACTTCGCTGCCCGGCGCCCGCAGCGGGCCTGGGCGCTGGTCACCATCGCTGCCCATATTTACGTGGAGCAGCGCATGGCGCCCGGGATGGATGCTGTTCGGCGCAGCTTCGAGCAGGACGAGCGCTTTCGCCAGGGGCTGCAGCGCATGCACGGCGAGCAGGTTGAGCAGGTTTTGTACAACTGGTACAGCGGATGGCGCAAGCCAGAGCGCCTGGAATGGGACATGCGCCCCGTGCTGAGGGACATTCAATGCCCGGCGTTGGTGGTCCAGGGGGTCGAGGATGAGTACGCCACCCCGCAGCACGCCCGGGACATCGCGGCTGCCATCCCGGGTGCGGAGCTGTGGCTGGTGGACGGCGGACGGCACATGCTGCCCCAGGAGGACCCACAGCGGTTCAACCCACGCC
>CAIQIV010000040.1 GCA_903871905.1 uncultured Chloroflexota bacterium
GGGCTGCAGGCGGCAGTCACTGGCATGATCGCCGCGGGTGCGCTGGGACGGGTGTCAGCTGGCGCCGGCCTGGTGCTGCTGGGCCTGGCCCAGCTGATCCAGCCTCTGGGCGTGCAGCAGGTGCTTCTTATCCCCATCTATATTGGAGTCTTGTTCACCGGTACCGGGCCATGCTCCCTGTGGACACCGGAGGAATATTTCATCCATCACCGCGCTGGTGAGCGCCATCTTATCTCAGGAGAAGGAGGATGAAACCTTTTTTCAGCTTGCGCTTCCTGGTGCCGTTCCTGCTGCTCCTGCTGTTTGGGTGGGCGGTAAAGGATGCGCCGTTTGCCAGCATATGGGAAACGCTGCGCTCCCTTAAGCTTTACCAGGTGCTGGCGCTGGCGGCGCTGAACACGCTGATTGTTGTGCTCTTCAGCAGCCGCTGGTGGCTGATCCTGCGCGCTCAGGGGAGCAGAGTCCCGTATTTCTCCCTGGTCAGGTACCGGCTGGCGGGCTTTGCCATCAGCTATTTCACCCCGGGCACGCAGTTCGGGGGCGAGCCGCTGCAGGTTTACCTGCTCCAGCAGCGGCATGAGCTGCAGAGCGCAACCGCAGTGGCTGCAGTGACCCTGGATAAGCTGTTCGAAGTGTTGGCCAACTTCACCTTTTTATTTGCCGGGGTGCTGTTAGTTTTATCCACCAATCTGCTGCCGGGCATGGCGCGCGGCGAGATGCTGCTGGGGAGCGGCCTGCTGCTGGCGGCGCCCCTGGCGTATTTGCTGATCCTGTGGGCTGGCAGGCTCCCGCTGACCTGGCTGGTGCTGCATGCACCGGGATGGCTGGTGCGCCGGCGGTTCTGGGACAAGGCCAGTTCTTTTGTGGCCCCCATGGAACGCCAGATCTCAGGCTTGTTTCATCTCCATCCGCTGATCATCCTGGGGATCGTTTTCTTGTCCGGTTTGCTGTGGATCCTGATGGTTGTGGAATACTGGCTGACCCTGCGTTTCCTGGGGGCAGTCTTAGACCCATTTCAAGCTGTTGGGGCGCTCACTGCGGCGCGCCTGGCTTTCCTGGCGCCGCTGCCCGCCGGTTTGGGAGCGCTGGAGGCCAGCCAGGTGTTTGCCATGCAGACCCTGGGGTATGATGCTGCGCTGGGGATCAGCCTCAGCCTGCTGATCCGCCTCCGCGACCTGTGTTTTGGCTTGCTGGGCCTGTGGTGGGCAGGTTCGCTGACCCATTCGAAGACAGCCCGTGGCCGGGCATCCCAGGCAGCAGAGCGTGGTCCTGGTGCCCTCCAGCCATCCAACCTGAAGCGGACTGAAGGATGAACAGGGGCTCCAATCAATCCTTGCAATCAATACTTGTTGGTAAACGTATAGGAGGTGTTCGATGAGTGGTAAGAAAATCGGTATCCTGGTGACAGGCTTGATCACTGCCCTGATCCACCTGGTGCTGTTAAGCGTCTTGATGGGCCAGGTGAGCACTTTGTTTGTTCTCAACGGTCTGGGCTTCCTGGGGCTGCTGGCTGCGTATTTGCTGCCGCTGGATTTCCTCAGGCGGTATCATGGCCTGGTGCGCTGGACACTGATCGCCTTTACCGCGGTCACCATCCTGGCCTGGGTCGCAATTGGGAACAAGTCCCTGCCGGCTGGTGCCTTGGGCTACCTGACCAAGATCGATGAGCTGATTCTGATCGTGCTGCTGTGGTTGGATAAGGAATAATCATCAATTGGAAGAGATACTTGATCGCTGGCTGGCCTGGGGTGTGGAAAAGGCGCAGCTGGAAAAGCGCCCGGTGGTCAGCCTGTGCTATGCCCAGTCCCTGGATGGCAGCCTGACTGCCCGCGCGGGGGAGCCCCTGCTGCTCAGCGGCCCTCAATCCTTGGAGATGACCCACCGCCTGCGCGCCGCACAGGACGCCATCCTGGTGGGCATTGGCACCATCCTGTCGGATAACCCCAGCCTGACCGTGCGCCTGGTGGCAGGCGCATCTCCGCAGCCTGTGATCCTGGATGGCGGCCTGGCCCTGCCCATGGATGCAAAAGTGTTGCGCCACCCGCTGCACCCCTGGGTTGCCACCCGGGCTGGGCAGCGGGGCGAAACCTATTTAGAGAAGAAAGGGGCAATAGCGGCAGCCGGTGCACAGATCTTGGAATTGCCCACCGGGTTGGATGAGCACATCGATCTGCGCTGCCTGTTGAGCGGTCTTTTCGAACGGGGTGTGCGCAGCCTGATGGTGGAAGGCGGGGCGCGGGTGCTCACCAGTTTCCTGATGAGCGGCCTGGTGGATCGGGTTTCTGTGACCATTGCGCCAGTTTATATTGGCGGTCTGCCCATTGCAGCAAATTTATCCCGGGCAATGGAGGCTGGCAGACGCCGGCTGGTGGAGGTGGAATATCAGCCGGCAGGCCGTGACCTGCTGGTCTGGGGGCGCATGGGATAAAGCCCTTTTCGGCGCAGTATTTTTCAATTATGATTGTCCTGGTATGGGCGGGTTGGATCGATCTTGCCGGCAGAGCCTGTTCTTTGAAGCCCCCGGGGTAATTACCCTGCATGAGGCGCCTCTTCCCGCGCCTGCCGCAGGGCAGGTTCTGGTGCGCGCCTGGCTGAGCGCCATCAGCCCGGGGACGGAGATGCTGATCTATCGCGGTCAGTTCCCATCCTCTCTGGCGCTGGATGAAAACCTCACCTCCCTGGCAGGCGGGTTTGCTTATCCACTGAAGTATGGGTATTCTGCAGTGGGACAGGTGGTTGGTCTGGGCGAGGGGGTGGACCCGGTCTGGGAAGGCAGGTGGGTCTTTGCCTTCAACCCGCATGAGAGCTGCTTCCTGGTTGAGCCGGGAGGGCTGCTGCCCCTGCCGGAGGGCGTGGATGCAGACGACGCGGTGTTTCTGCCCAATATGGAGACCGCCGTCAGCCTGGTGATGGATGGGGCACCGCTGATCGGCGAGCGTGTGGCAGTCCTGGGGCAGGGAGTGGTGGGGCTGCTCACCACTGCCTTGTTGTCTCGCTTCCCATTGGAGAGGCTGGCAGCCTACGATCCGCTCCCGCTGCGCAGGCGGGTATCGCTGGAACTGGGAGCGCAGGAATGCCATGACCCGTATGCTGCGCAGTTCCCGGCTGCAGCGGATGCGGACCTGGTGTATGAGCTGTCCGGTTCGCCGGCGGCGTTGGACCTGGCGATCGCCCTGGCTGCTTACAGCGGCCGGATCGTGGTCGGCTCCTGGTACGGCAGCAAACGCGCCTCGCTTGACCTGGGCGGGCGCTTCCACCGGGAGCGCATCCGCCTGGTCAGCAGCCAGGTCAGCACGCTGGCGCCCGAGCTGCGCGGGCGCTGGAGCAAGGAACGGCGCTTTGCCCTGGCCTGGGACATGCTGCGCCAGGTGAGGCCGGCCAACCTGATCACGCACCGCTTTGCCCTGGCCCAGGCAGGCCGGGCTTATGAACTGATCGATCAGCATCCTGACCAGGCACTGCAGGTCATCCTGACTTATGACTGAGAGAAAGGCCTATGTATACCGTTGCAGTTAAAAGAGAATTCATTGCCCAACATTTCATGATCGGTGGCGATTGGGGTGCTGAGAACCTGAAGCATTCCCACCCCTACCAGGTTGAGCTGTGCCTGGAGGGAGAAGAGCTGGACGAGCACGGTTTCCTGGTGGATATTATGGACATCGAGCGGCATCTGGATGCCCTGGTGGCTCATTATCGCGACCAGACCTTGAATGACCTGCCGGAGTTCTCAGGACTGAACCCAAGCCTGGAGCATTTCAGCCGCATCCTGTGCATGGCGTTGGATAAGCGCATCCAGGCGCCAAACCTCTGCGCATTGGCGGTCAGGCTGTGGGAAAACGAGTCAGCCTGGGCCGGCTACCGCTGCCAGCGCAGGAGTGGTTCGTAGCCAGGGCTCTTTTCCTGTGCAAATTGGTTTATTCCTGTACAACCCGGCCGGCGGGGAGCGGGCTGAGTGCCATCCCCTTACCCTGGACGCGCTTCCCAGGCTGATCCCCACTGTCTCGGGCGGCTATTTATACGATCGCATGCTGGCGGAGCACCTGCTGCGCTCTGGCGACCGGGTGACGCTGCTCACCCTGCCCTGGCGCAGCTATGCCCGGCAACTGCTGGACAACCTGGACGCCGGCTGGTGGAACCAGGTTGCCGGTCTAGAATTGGACGTAATGGTTCAGGATGAGCTGAACCATCCCTCCCTGGTTTGGGCCAACCGGCGGCTGCAAGAGCGCTATCCGCTGGTGTCCATTGTCCACCACCTGCGCAGCAGCGAGTTTCGCCCGGCCTGGCAGAACCGCCTGTACCGCCGGGTGGAGTGTGAGTACCTTTCCACGGTGGATGGTTTTGTCTATAACAGCCAGACCACGCGCAAGGTGGTGGAGGCGGTGATCGATGCCCGTGGAAAGCCATACCAGGTGGCATACCCGGCTGGGGACCGGTTTGGCGAGGAAATATCCTCCGCAGAGATCAACCTCCGGGCGATGCAGCCGCCTCCCCTGCGCCTGTGTTTCCTGGGCAACCTGATCCCGCGCAAGGGGCTGCACACCCTGCTGGAGGCGTTGGCCCAGCTTCCGCCGCAGGATTGGCAGCTTCAGGTGATTGGCAGCCTGCAGGCAGACCCGGGGTATGCCCGCCAGGTGCGGGAACAGGCTGCCGCGCTGCAGGGCAAGGTGGAGTTTTGCGGAACATTGGATCATGAGGCGCTGGTGGAACGCCTGCGCAGCAGCCAGGTGCTGGTGCTGCCCTCCACTTATGAGGGGTTCGGCATTGCTTACCTGGAGGGCATGAGCTTTGGCCTGCCAGCGGTTGCCACCAGAAGCGGGGCGGCGGGCGAGGTGATCACGCCGGGGCAGGATGGCTTCCTGGTGGAGCCCGGTGACGCGGCTGCACTGGCGCATGTGGTCCTGGATCTGGCGCACGACCGGCTGCGCCTGGCGACCATGGGCCTTGCAGCCCGCAGGAGGTTCCTGGCCCACCCCGGCTGGGAGCAGAGCTGCCGTGCGATCCGGGAATTTTTACTCAGGCTTTCCGGCCAGCATGACGAGGCGCGCCATGCTTGATTTCGAAGTGTCTTTTCCTCGGTACCTGTCCGCCAAGAAGAGCGTGGATGACCGGGCGCTTAACCGCCACGTCTGGCAGGAGTTAGCCATCCATCTCAGCCGGGTAAAGTCGGACCTGCCGCTGCGGGTGCTGGAGGTAGGGGCCGGGATCGGCACCATGTTGGAGCGCATGGTGGATTGGGATTTGCTCACCCAGGCTGACTATACTGCCCTGGATGCCCAGGTCGAGAATATTGCCGTGGCGCGGCAGCGTCTGCCGCTTTGGGCGCAGGCGCGGGGGGACGCGTTCCGCATGTCGGCGGATGGTATTTCAGCGGCGGTGTATAACCCTGGGCTGAACTTGACCGTGCGCTGGACCGCCGCAGAGGTGCTGGATTTTGCTGCGCACGTCAGGGGGCAGCAGTGGGATCTGCTGGTGGCGCATGCCTTCCTGGACCTGCTGGATCTGCCCCGCGCGCTGCCGGTCCTGCTGCGCCTGGTGCGCCCGGGCGGCCTGTGCTACTTCAGCTTGAATTTCGATGGCGCAACCCTGTTTGAGCCAGCCTGGGACCTTCAGCTTGAGGAGCAGATCCAGGCTTTGTATCACCGCACGATGGATGAGCGCCAGGTTGGTGGCAAGCCATCGGGCGACAGCCGCAGCGGGCGCCACCTGTTCGGGCTGCTGCGCGCCAATAGCGCTGAAATCCTGGCCTCCGGCGCCTCCGATTGGGTGGTCTTTGCCGGGGCGCAGGGATATGTGGAAGATGAGGCGTATTTTCTGCAGTTCATCCTGCACACGGTGCACCAGGCTCTGCACGGGCAGCCCGGGCTTGAAAGAGGGCTGTTGGACAGCTGGCTGGAAAAACGCTTGCAGCAGGTAGAAAGCCGGGAGCTGGTCTATATCGCTCACCAGCTCGATTTCCTTGCCAGAGTCTGACACCTGCCCGGGCGAAGTGAGGTAAAATGGGAGGATATTCACAATCGATTTACTGGAGTTGCGTGTTGAAAAAATTGGTAAAAGATTATGGATTTCTGTTTGGGGTAGCAGGAATCGTGATTGTTCTTGACCAGTGGACAAAATCCCTGGTGCGTAATAATCTGCAATATGGGGAAATCTGGACGCCCTGGGTCTGGATGGAAAACTATGCCCGCATCGTGCACTGGAGTAATACAGGAGCGGCTTTTGGGATGTTCCAACACCTGGGGGATGTGTTCCGGATGCTGGCTTTCGTGGTGTCGCTGGCGATCATTTACTATTTTCCCCGTGTTCCCAGGCAGGATTGGCCTATCCGGCTGGCGATGGCGTTGCAGCTGGGCGGGGCGGTTGGCAACTTGATTGACCGACTGGTCATCGGCTCGGTGACCGATTTCATTTCCGTAGGAAACTTTGCTATCTTCAACGTGGCCGATGCTGCCATCTCGGTAGGCGTGGGGGTACTGCTGCTGGGGATGTGGTCCAAGGATAGGCGGGACCAGGCGGAGAAAGAGCAGCTGGCGGCCCAGGAGCAGGCAGTCCTGGACCCTCAGGCGCCGGAGGCGTTGGAAACGGTTCCAGAGGATGCCCAGGGTGAATGAACGGCAGATCACGGTGGTCTTCCAGGATGCCCAGCCGCAGCGGCTGGACCGCTTCCTGGCTGGCTGTCTGGCGGAATATTCGCGTTCGCGCCTGCAAGAGTTGATCCGGCAGGGGCATGTTGTGGTTGGCGGCCAGGTGGCGGCGAAGAGCGGCATGGTGCTGGAGAAACCGGTCACCGTGGAGGTGTTTGTCCCGGCCACGCTGCCCTCCACATTGGAGCCGGAGCAGATCCCGCTGCAGGTGGTCTTTGAAAACCAGGACCTGATCGTGATCAACAAGCCGGCGGGTATGGTGGTGCACCCGGCAGCCGGGCATGGCCACGGGACGTTGGTGCATGCTGTCCTGGGGCACGCCCCGGAAATAGAAGGTGTGGGCGGGGAACAGCGGCCGGGCATTGTCCACCGTCTGGATAAGGACACTTCTGGCCTGATTCTGGTCGCCAAGAATGACCAGGCTCACCGCTGGCTGCAGGAACAGTTCCGGGCGCGCCGGGTGGTAAAGGTTTACCTGGCTTTGGTGGACGGCGCGCCGCCCACCCCGGTGGGGCGGGTGGAGGCGCCGGTGGGGCGTGACCCGCTGCAGCGCAAGCAGATGGCTGTGGTCCCCATGCAGAAAGGTCGGGAGGCAGTCAGTGAATACCGGGTCCTGGAGCGCTTCCCCGAGCATTCCCTGCTGGAAGTGCACCCGCTAACCGGGCGCACCCACCAGATCCGGGTGCACATGGCTTTCCTGGGCTGTCCGGTGACTGGCGATACGATTTATGGACGCCGCCGCCCAACCCTGCCGTTGGAGCGGCATTTTTTACACGCCGCACAACTGACCATTCACCTGCCTGGTGAAGACCAGCCGCGCACTTTTCACGCACCACTGCCGCCAGAGTTGGCGGCGGCACTCGAGATTCTGAGGAGATAGGGAAGAATGAACTTTGTAGATTTGCGCTCTGATACTGTCACCTGGCCCACCCCTGCCATGCGCCAGGCCATGTTTGAGGCTCCGTTAGGGGATGATGTTCTGGAGGAGGACCCGACGATTAACCGCTTGCAGGAGATGGCTGCGGAGCGGATGGGGAAAGAGGCCGGTCTGTTTGTCCCCTCTGGGACAATGGGTAACCTGGCGGCGATCCTGGCGCACTGCCAGCGCGGGGACGAGGTGATCCTGGGAAAATCGGCGCACACCTACCTGTTTGAAGCGGGAGGCATCTCGGCGTTGGGAGGGGTGCATTCCTGCCAGCTTCCGAACCTGCCGGATGGCACGCTGGCGCTGGACCAGATAGAAAGCGCGTTCCGCGCCAATGACGTTCACCAACCGGTGACGCGCTTGATCACCCTGGAGAACACCCAAAACCGCTGCGGCGGGGTGGCGCTCACGGCTGAATATACCCAGGCGGTGGGTGATCTGGCCCATGCCCACGGGTTGATGGTGCACATGGATGGCGCGCGCATCTTTAACGCCGCGGCTGGACTGGGGGTTCCGGTGCGCGATCTGGTCGATCCGGTCGATTCAGTGACCTTTTGCCTGAGCAAAGGGCTGTGCGCGCCGGTGGGGTCAGTGCTGTGCGGCAGCGGGCCTTTTATTGCCCAGGCCCGCCGCTTGCGCAAGCAGTTGGGGGGTGGGATGCGCCAGGGGGGCGTCCTGGCAGCGGCTGGCATTGTGGCCCTGGAGACCATGACCGAGCGCCTGGTTGAAGACCATGTGCGTGCCCGCCGACTGGCTGAGGGAATTGCGGCCATCCCCGGGATAGAGATCGAGCTGGGGCCATTTACCAACATGTTATTCCTCAAGCTGGATGACCGGGTTGAGCTGGACGCCCCCCGGGTGGTGGAGCGCATGGCTCAGCTGGGGGTCAAAGTTGGACCCATCGGCACCCGCCGCTTCCGCCTGGTAACCCATTACTGGATTGACGATGAAGGCGTGGAACGCGCGATCCAGGCCTTTGCGAAAGTTCTCTAGCGGTACATGTTATAATATTCACAGGTTGGCTTATGGAAGAGACAATTACGCTGGAAGAAATTGATCACATTGTACACAGCATCCGTTCGCGGACCGGGATGCAGCCCGAGGTTGCCATGATCCTGGGATCGGGTCTGGGCGGCCTGGCAGAGGCGGTTGAAGACCAGGCGGTGATTCCCTTCGAAGAACTGCCGCCCTGGCCGGTTTCAACGGTGATGGGTCACCAGGGCAGGTTGGTACTGGGGCGCCTGGAGGGAAAATCCGTGGCGGTGATGCGCGGGCGCTCGCATTACTATGAGGGGTACAGCATGGCCCGACTGGGTCTGCCGGTGCGGGTGTTCCAGCGGTTAGGGGTAAAGGTCCTGATCGTGACCAATGCCGCAGGGGCGGTGAACCCGGGTTTCGATCCTGGCGACGTGATGTTGATCACCGATCATATTAATTTGATTGGCATGGCAGGATTGACCCCCCTGCGCGGCCAGAACCTGGACGAGCTGGGGCCGCGCTTTCCGGACATGAGCCGCGCCTATGACCGGGATCTAAGCCAGCTTGCGCGCCAGGCTGCTGAACAGGTAGGCCTGCCCCTGAGAGAAGGGGTCTACGTTTGCCTGGCAGGTCCGTCTTTTGAAACACCTGCCGACCTGCGCTTTTTGCGCATGATCGGAGCGGATGCGGTTGGGATGTCGACGGTTCCGGAGGTGACTGTTGCGCGCCATGGTGGGCTGCGGGTTTTGGGGCTCTCAGGCATCAGTAATAAAGCTAACCTGGATGGGGATACCATCACCACGCATGATGAAGTTTTACAGGCTGGCCAGATCCTGGTGCCAAAGCTGACTGCCCTGGTGCGAGAGACATTGCGCTGCCTGTAGCCGGCGCGGCGTATAGAAAACGGTTTACTGGTATTCCCCTGACCTGGGAGTGAGATGGCCGAGGCACTCAGTTTTGTTCGCGCCTTTGAAGTATGGATTTATTTATTACTTGGGTTAGGGGCACTGTATTATATCCGGAAGTTTTTCCTGTACTGGCAGGAGCTGCAGGGTGCAGGTTTTGGCCTGGAGCGTGAAAATGCCCAATCCCGCCTGAACCAGGCAGCCAGTGTGTTGGTGTTGATTGTGACCATGGCGGTGTCTGTCTTCTTGCTGGTATCTTTTGTCGCCCCCGCGGTTCCGGGCGCTATTCCGCTGTTAACTCCCACGCTGGATCTGCTAACCACCCCGACCACCACGCTGGTGGTGTCTTCTATCCAATCTGGCCAGAATACCGTACCGGCAGGCGCTCCAGCCACGCCGGCTACGACCGACCCCCAGGCGACTCAAGCCGGCGGCGGCTGCCTGACGGATATGATCGCCATCCAATCCCCCACCGAGGGACAGGAAGTGAGCGGTGTGGTGGAGGTAATCGGCACGGCGGATATTCCCAATTTCGGGTTTTATAAATTTGAGATGAAACCGCCGGATGACACAAACTGGCTGACGATCCAGGCAGGGAATACCGTGGTGAAGAATGCCAGGTTAGGCGATTGGGATACCCGCCGCCTGCAGGTCGGAGAGTATCTACTGGGATTGGTGGTGGTGGATAACCAGGCGCGAGCTTCGGAGCACTGCGTGGTCCGCTTGCGCGTGATACCGGCGGTGGAAGAAACGCCAGGTCCATAGAAGGTTGGTGCAGAATGCCCGAGATTGAGATCCGGCACATTGATGAAGAGGATGTGCCTGCCCTGGTGGCGATTGACCATAATTACATGACTGATTTTGTCTGGCAGATGGAAGTCCAGCCATTTGAAGAGGGGCAGGTCCGCATCCGTTTCCGGGAGGTGCGCCTGCCGCGCTCGGTGCGGGTTGAATACCCGCGCTCTCCACAGGACCTGGTGGCAGACTGGCAGGATAGAGACTGCGTGCTGGCGGCGCTGTTAGGGGGGGAAGTGGTCGGGTATATCAGCCTGAGCTTACAACTGGCGCCGCTAACTGCCTGGGTCACTGACCTGGTGGTCCGGCGGCATGTGCGCCGCCAGGGGATCGCCAGCGCGCTGCTGCTGGCAGCCCAGGAATGGGGTCTGGAGCACAACGCCCGCAACCTGGTGGTGGAGATGCAGCCCAAGA
>CAIQIV010000041.1 GCA_903871905.1 uncultured Chloroflexota bacterium
GAAAGCCCTGGCGGAATACACTTATGGATAAACAACGCCAACAGGTGACCATCGGCAGTGGAGATCTCGCTTCCCAGGATGACTTCGATCCCGTAAGAGGGCGCTTTCTGTTGAGCTTCATATGCTCCGGCGATGGCATCGTGGTCGGTAATAATGGTCCAGGGAAACCGCTGTTTGCTTTCCGCCTTGTTAATCGATATCGACCACTTCAAGAGCGTGAATGACCGTTATGGTCACGCGGCCGGGGATGAAGTGATCCGCGCCGTGGCGAAAGTCTGCCGTTTGACGCTGCGCTCGACCGATCTCCTGGGCCGTTATGGAGGAGAAGAGTTCGTGGTCCTGCTGCTGGACAGTGATGAGGCCATCGCCGGGGAGGTGGGGGAACGCCTGCGCTCCACCGTGGCCAGGATGCAGGTGCCAACCTGTGCCGGGACGATCCCTGTGACGGTGAGAATTGGCATCAGCCAGTATGACCCGCCTTATATAGCCAAGGGCAGTCTGGAAAGCACTTTGACCCCCAGGTGGTGAAAGAATTTTTCTGTTACCTGGAAGAGAAAAAGGGAACGCTGTCAGAGCCTGGACTAAGCATCCCTATCCCGCAATTCATGTTCTCCGGGAAACCTGGTCTATTCTTTGGGAGGGGGGGGACCGCCCCATCCACCACCACCCCCAGCCCGGTGGGGTGTGCATGCTGCGTCCTCAGGGATGATTCAAGTTGACAGGGATTGCCTGATGGTGGGTCCTTCATACCCGCTCGGATCGGTATGCGCCGCCCAGGATTGGACGCGTTGTTCGATCTGGTCACGCACCCGGCGAAAGACCGCCAGGATTTCCTCCGGGCTGCCCTGGGCTGCAGCCGGGTCCTCGAATGACCAGTGCAGGCGGTGGCTGACGCCGGGAAAGGCAGCCGGGCAGTACCGGTCGGCTTGATCGCATACGGTGATTAAATAACCAAAATTCACCTTCCCCATGTAGGTGCGCACATCTTTGGAGTACTGGCCTTCTAATCCGAGGCCACGCTCTTGCATGACCTGGAGGGTCAGGGGATGGATGCCTCGGGCTTCCAACCCTGCGCTGAATGGCTCAAAACGACCTTCGCCGTATTTGCGCAGAAAAGCTTCTGCCATCTGGCTGCGGGCGGAATTGCCAGTGCACAGGAACAGGATTTTCATCGGTTTCATCTTCACCTCATCTCAGTCGAAATAGGCTCGTGCTGCATCAGTAAACGTTGGTCACCAACAGGCGCTGGGCAGAGTGGACCAGGCTGTTCCGCATCCCCAGCCCTGGGTCACGGCTGAGATCCTGGATCCCCAGGGGCTCGCCCAGGTACAGGCGGGGAGAACCCCATGCCGGGCCGCCGAACAACACCTGCCGGGTCACCTGGGCGAGCTCGGCAGCAACCTGGCGCTGGCTCGGGCTGCTGATGGAGCGTACCAGGGGGAGCTCCAGGCTCTTCTGGTCGATCAAGCCGCCCAGGAGAGCCACCTGGACCTGCGACCCAGGGGCGCAGCGCAGGAAGACCCCAGGGCTGGCGGACCAACGATTGATCGACTCCCAGGCGCCGTGCATGGTGAGCGGATCCGGATCAAGCCGGCCGCTGGGATGAACGAGCAGGACCCCACCGGCTTTCAGGTGGCGCAGCGCCAGGCGCAAGGCAGCCAGGCGGGCAGGCATGCAGGACCCGAGGAAGATCAGATACTTCTGGGTGTTGGGCAGGGAGTGCAGAGAGGGGATATCCTGGGTGAGGATGCGCACATCCTCGCGGGGCAGATGTGCAGCCAGGAGCAGGGTATCGATGGTGCTGGGATGATTGGAGACGAGTAGCAGGGGGCCGCTTTCTGGCATGCCAGGCCCGACCACCTGCACACCCTGGACCAGGCTGGGTAGCAGGCGCTGGGCCGCCATCCTTAAACCGACCTCGCCAACCTGGCGGTCAAACTCTTGAGCCAGGCGGGCAATGCGGCGCAGGGGGAGGGACAGCACCAACTCGAGCAGCCAGCGCTCCAACCCGATTGGGGGCGGTTGGGCCTGGTTGATGATTCCCTGGGTGAAATCCTGCCGCAGGCGGTGTTCAAGCCCAGGCTGGGCCAGAGAAGCGCTGCGTGTCATATCATGGTTCCTTTCCCTGTTCACCGGTTGATGGGAGTTCTTTGATTTCAGGCGTGATCAGGTAGATGGTGGGCTTATAAATGTTGGTCACCCGATGCGCCAGGCGATCCAGATTGTGGGCAGCCTACCACAGGTGGTTGGCCTGGTCTTCAATAACGTTTCTCCAGGCAAGACTGACACCGGGGTGGTTCGCCGGCTGGCGGGCGTGGACATCTCCGGTTTGTAGAATAACCGATGATCTTTAACACCAGGGGAATGGAATGTTAAATTTCCGTCAACGATTGTTATCGTTTGGTAAACAGATGGCGGGGTCGGAGGGGCGCGGGGAGGGCCGGTCAGGCGGCGCGACCGCTATTTTCCAGGGGAATGGTGAAGAAGAAGGTGCTGCCTTTGC
>CAIQIV010000042.1 GCA_903871905.1 uncultured Chloroflexota bacterium
CCTGCGAGTCTTTGCCAGGGCCGGCATGGTCGCGGCCGACGATCAGGTGGGTGGCGCCGTAGTTGCGGCGGATTATCGCATGCCACAGCGCCTCGCGCGGGCCGGCCATGCGCATGGCCAGGGGCAGCAGGGAGAGCACCGTGCGGTTGGGGTCATAGTAGTTGTCAACCAGGGCGCGGTAGACGCGCACACGGGTGTAGTGGTCGACGTCACCGGGCTTGGTCATGCCCACCACAGGGTGAATGAGCAGGGCGCCGTGGACCTCTTCGGCCGCGCGCTTGGTGAGCTCCTCGTGGATGCGGTGCATGGGGTTGCGGGTCTGGAAGGCCACCACCTGGGATACACCCATCTGCTCAAGCATGAGGCGCACCTGGGCCGGGGTGCGGCGCAGATCGAGAAAATCGTAGTACCTGGGCAGGTCGAGCACCTTGATGGCGCCGGAGACGTACACCTTGCCCCAGGAGACCATCTCGGATATGAGCGGGTGGCGGGGGTCGGTGGATCCCAGGACCAGGCGGGCTTCGCGCTGCGGGTCATAATGATAGACCTCTTCGATCTCCATGACCGCAACCGGGTTGTTGCGCGAGTCGGCCAGGGTGATGGCATCGCCCCAGGTCGGCAGGGCGGCCTCATCCAGCGGCAGGGTGACCGGGATGGGGAAGAGCGTGCCGTCGCGCAGGCGCATCTCGGTGAGCACACGCTCATAGTCATCCTTGCGCATGAAGCGATCAAGGGGGGAGAAGGCGCCGGTGGCAAGCAGTTCCAGGTCGCACAGGGCGCGCGAGGAAATCTTGACCAACTGCAGGCGGTGAGAGCGCTCCAACAGCGCCTGGCGCTCGTCCCCGTTGACCACCAGGTTGACCAGCTTTCCTCCATAGGGGGCAATCAGCGGGCTGGTTTTGACTTCGTTAGACATGCAATGGTTCTCCTTCGGCAGGTATGCCGTTCAAATTTCTTGGCCCCGGGCCGGCGGGTTGAGCCCGGCGGGAAAAACCGGGGAAAATTCTTAGTGTAAGTTCAACGGCGGCGCAGCCGCTGGCGGGCGCTGAGCTCGCTGTCATAGACGCGCTTGACGCCGTCCCCCAGGGCTTTCTCGATGACGCGAATATCGCGCACCAGGCGCATCAGCCCCCAGGGCTCGATGGATGCAGCCTGGTCAGAGCCCCACATGGCGCGGTCCAGGGTGATGTGGCGCTCCACGAAAGCCGCGCCCAGGGTGACCGCCGCCAGGGTGGTCTGCAGGCCGACTTCGTGGCCCGAATAACCGATGGGGCAGTCAAACCGCCGCTGCAGGGTATGGATCATGCGCAGGTTAAGCTGGTCAGACGGGCAGGGGTAGGCGCTGGTCGCATGGGCGATCAGCAGATCCCGCTGTCCAACCCGCTCGACCGCCTGCTCGATCTCATCAAAGGTGGACATCCCGGTGGAGAGGATCAACGGGCGGCCGGTGCTGCGCGCCTTCTGCAGCAGGGGGACGTCGGTGAGCGAGGCAGATGCCATCTTATAACATGGGGTGTCAAACTGTTCCATGAACTCGACGGATTCTTCGTCCCAACAGGAGACATACCACTGGATGCCCTTGTCGCGACAGTAGCGGTCAATCTCACGATACTCCTCCAAGTCAAACTCGACCTGGCGGCGGTAGTCCAGGTAGGAAATGAGGCCCCAGGGCGTCTCGCGCATCACGTTCTGATATTCAAGAGGGACGGCCTGTTCAGGGGTGCGCTTCTGAAATTTGACTGCGTCGCAGCCGGCCATCGCCGCCACGTCGATCAGGCGCCGGGCCAGGGCAATGTCGCCATTATGGTTGATGCCGATCTCAGCCGTGAAGAAAACCGGCTGCCCTGCACCAACCAACCGTCCACCAATCTCAACCAATTCAGGCATCTAACCTCCTGCGGGTAAAAAATGTAAGATGCGATCGCAGATCTCCCGGATCGCCCCGTTCCCCCCGCACTGCGCCAGGATCAGATCAGCCGCCTGGAGCACTTCCGGAGCTGAATCCGCCACGGCCACCGCACAGCCGACATGCTGCATGCAGTCCAGGTCATTCACATCGTTGCCCACGTAGACCACGTGCCCGGGGTCGATGCCCTGGTCAGCCAGCCACGGCGCCAGCGCCTCCCATTTGACGCGCTGCCCTTGCAAGCAGGGCAGGCCCAGCTTATCCGCCCGCGCCTGGACAACCGGGTTGGTCTCCGTAGACAGGATGAGAATGGGCACCCCGGCCTGCTTCAGGCGGGCGATCCCCCAGCCGTCGGCGCGGCTGCACCACACCGCCTCGCGCCCATCCTGCATGACCAGCACCCGGTTATCGGTGAACACCCCGTCGAAATCCAGGATCAGCGCCCCCACCGGCTGCGGCAGAGGCTCTGGTTTCGCCGGGGCCGGGCCGGCCGGGATGGAGGTTCGCCCCCCCCGGCCCTCCACGACCTGCCTAGCGTGCTGCTGGCTCAAGAGGACCTGGGCAACGTCGAAGTCCACCGGGTCATCGATCTCCAGACGCCGCTCCGGCGGGATGACATACATCGCCGTGCAGCCAAAGAAGCGGTGGCCGGCGCTCCGGAAACCCGGCGCCTTCATCACGTATACGGCGCCCGTCTCCAGGTACTGCGGCTCACGCTGCTGGCGCAGCAGGCGGACCGCCTTATCATGGTTGATGCCCACTGCATCCCCCTCCCTGGACTGCCACAGGAAATAGTGAAACGGGGTGACGGCCAGGGACGTGTCAGCGCCCTGGTCCAGCAGCGCCTGGATGGTGCCATCAATATCCTGCGCCAGGGTCAGCGGGGAGGTGCACTGCAGAAAGACGAGCAGGTCCGGCTGGTAGGCCTCGGTGGTCTCCAGGTACTCCAGGACATGCAGCAGCGCCGCCTCGGACGAGGCGGTGTCCCCCGATATCTCCGCCGGGCGCCAGACCACCTCGGCCCCGAACTGGCGGGCGACGGCGCCGATCTCGGCATCGTCCGTGGACACCACCACCCGGGTGACCAGGTGAGATAAAAAGGCCTGCTCAATGTTGTATGCGATCAGGGGCTTCCCTGCCAGAGGCAGGACGTTCTTACGCGGGATGCCTTTTGAGCCGCCGCGCGCCGGGATAACTGCCAGACATTCCATAACTGCGGTATACTCGAAATGTTAATTATAGCATCGATTTGAGGAGAACAGTGTATGCAGCAAGAAACCACCCGCCCGCCAGCTTCTTCGGGCGCCTTGAAAGACCCCGTCTACTGGTCCACCTCCGAATTTGTCCGCCAGGAGGCCGTCTCCGGCATGGCCAACCGGGCCAGCTTTGAGCTGGACCAGGTGAGCGAAGGAGTGGACATCGGCAAGGCGCATGGAGAGACCGCAGGACGCTACCGGCAGTATGAACAGCTCTACCTGGGCGTCCGGCGCTTCCTGCGCAAGGTCGGCCTTCCCATGCGCGGCCAGGCCGCTGACCTGGGATCCGGCACCGGAGTGGCTGCCTGCATTCTGTCCCGCTTTGACACGATTGACCGGGTATGGGCAGTCGAAATCTCTGAACCCTTCGTGCGGGATGTGATGCCGGTGGTGTTCAACGAGAACCAGGCGCGCCAGGAGAAGATCCAGCGCGTGGTGGGTGACTTCAGCCGCCTGGAGGTCGCTGACAACTCGCTGGGCGTGATCGCCGAGATCGACTCGTTCCACCACTCCGAGTCACTCAACGTCACGCTCAAAGAATGCTGGCGGGCGCTGAGACCGGGGGGGGTCATCGCTGCCATCGACCGCGCCTGGCCTGACCACACCACCCAGGCCCAGCTGGATGCCATGCTGGATAAGGAGTTTCCCGACCACATGAAGACCAAGTACAACATCCCGCTGAGCGCCAGATTCACCCGCCGGGACTGGGGCGAACACGAATACACCCTGCGCCAGTGGCTGGAAGCCTTCAGTCAGGCCGGGTTCGACGCCGCCGCCTTGCAGCAGTACCACCCCCCGGCGCTCAACAGCATCCTGCTCAAGCTGCCGACCTTCAACCTGTCGATCAACCAGGCAGCCCTGGGCTACCGGCTGGGAGGGCGGAAACTGTGGATCTACGGTTTTGCCCCCACCCGGGTGACCTTTATTGCCGTCAAACGCTGAACCTGGCAGGACAAACCCGTCCCTACCCCTGACCTGCGCCGAATTGGTACATCCGCACGCGCTCCCCGGCGCCCGCCGAATGATGGGCCGCCAGTGCGACCCGCAGAGATTGGACGCCGTCCGCCAGCCCGCAGGCGGGAGAAGCCTGCCCGCTGACCACCTCGCGGAAATGCTTCATCTCCGCCAGGAACATATCGTTGCGATCGAAAGCCGGGCCGCCGAAGAAGCCCGTTGGCGCCGGCAGGGTCTCCCAGCGGTTGTGCTCGATATCAAACCACTCCGTGCAGTTTGAGGCGTCGTCCCAGCGCAGCACGCCGCTGGAACCGGTAATTTCCAGGCTGTGCTGGCGCGGGCGGCGGTTGTAGTCCAGGTGGATGCTGCCCAACGCCCGGCTGCCAAACTGCAAACCCAGCTCTGCAGTGTCCACCACATCCAGGCCATACTCATTGAGCGACCCGGCAAAAGCCCACAGCTCATCCACCTCGCCCAGCAGCCAGCGCAGGGTATCGATCGGGTGGCACAGGGTGAGGATCACCCCGCCCCCCAAATCCCGGCGGGCACCGTACCCCTGGCGGTAATCCTCCCAGGGGTGCATGGTGGGCAGATACTCCGCGTAGACGGCGCGCGCCGAAAGCGGGCGGCCGATCGCCCCCTGCTCCAGGCGCTCCTTAAGTTGGCGCAGGGCCGGGTGAAAGCGGTATTGGTACCCGACCAGCACCTGCACGTTCCGCCTCTGCACCACCTGCTGCAGCTCGGTCAGGCCCTCGAGCGTATGCGAAACCGGCTTCTCCAGCAGCAGATGGCACCCGGCCTGTGCTGCCGGCAGCGCCACCTCCAGGTGCAGAGCCGTAGGGTTGGAGATAACCACCGCATCCGGCTTCTGTGCCAGGGCCTGGCCCAGGTCGGTATACACCGGGAAGCCGGCCAGGTCTGCCTCGGGCAGCGTGCTCTGGTGGGTGCGGAAAAGCAAAATATCTCGCTCGCCCAGCGCCTGCAGGTTGCGCAGGTGGCGGCGTCCAATAGAACCCATACCAGCAATCAAAAATTTCATCGTTTCACCTGTCCTGCCGCGGGTTTTGATTCAAAGCATGGATCGCTTCAGCAGCTCTCGTAGCCCCACTCCGCCAGGGTCTGCCCGGCGACCTCCTGGAAGATCTGCCGGTCGCGCCCGGTAAACATCTCGCGCCAGGAGCCCTGTTTCCCCTTTTGCAGCGGAGAGGCGATCTCCTGCGCTTTTTGCTGCTGCCAATCGGCGTCCGGGTTCTGGCCCATTTCGTCCCGGATGGCCGCCTCCAGTTTCCCCTCGCCCTGCCCGCCCGCGCCCAGGAAAACCCACAGGCGGCTCATGGCGCTGTATGGGTCGGCCAGCAGGTCCTCATAGCGCAGGGGAAAGTAGCGCTCCCCATACAGATCGCGGCCAGCCCGGTCCGTCTCCGCCAGGTTGCGCACCCAGCCCTGTGCTGCAAGGCGGATGCCCCGCTCGGAAAACACCGAGCGCTGGCCCTTCAGGAAGGGCTCCGGGTCGCTGGCAAAGGCCTGGCGGATCGAAGCATCCTCCGCAGACAGGGACTGCGGGTTATCGATAAACGCCTGGAAGCGGTGCGAGAGGGCCGTGTCGCGCCCATCGCGCACGATGAACACCAGGCTGCCGTCCGGGTAGATGTTGTGCATCAGTCCGACCGCTTCGCCATCCAGCAGGCTGCTGGGGCTCTTATCGCCCACGATGCGCTTTCCCAGGGGGCGCGCTTCGCGTTCCATGATGTAATCGGCCGCGGCGCGCAGCACCACCGGCGAGAGGTCGCGCCCGTGGTTCCAGCGGTTACTGCGCCGCGACAGCCAGGCCCCCACCTCCTTATCCGCCACCAGCGCCTGCAGCAGCGGTGCGCGGGTGAAGAAATGTGCCTGGTAATTGCAGTGCACATCCGGGTGCAGGCGCACCAGCCGCGCCAGCAGGGTCGTGCCAGAACGGGCATGCCCGTAAATGAAGAATTTGTCCGCCGGGAAGAAGGTTTTGATCTCGGCCACCTCCTCCGGGCTGATGGCCGGGATGTCGGTGCGCAGGTTGGCAGGCTGCTTATTGGCAGGCAGCCTGCCGGTAAGCAGCACCCGGGCCGCGATCTGCAAGCGATCAGCGATGGTCAGGGGCATGGGATCCCTCCGCCCTGCCGGTTTCGGCCAGCAGGGATAAGAAAAACTCGCCGGTGCGCCGGCCGGAGCTGCCGTCCAGGAAGGTGCACTCCTGGCGCAGGAAGCGCCGCATGGCCTCCAGGTCGGCCTGCGGGTTCTGCAGGTAGACGTTGACCGCCTCGCGCAGCTGCTCCGGGTCGAGGGCGATGCGCCCAGCGCCGGAATCGCGGAAGCGCGAATGCGTCGGCCAGACCCCGATGCGGGACATCGGGATCCAGTATTTTCCCGGCCAGCCCACCGTCGAATCGATGCACACGCTGATGATCGGGCGCTCCTGGAAGGAGCATTCCACGCACATGGTGGAGTACACGGTGAGGAATATATCCGAATGGGCCATCATCGAGGTTTTTTCCGCCATGTCCTCGCCCGAATAGTGACCCAGGGCGCCCAACGGGACCGGCTCTATGACGTGCACGTGCTTGTGCCGCCCCCCCAGCTCGCGGATGCGCTCCGCCTCGGCAACATAGTGCCCGCTCATGTGGATGGGGTGCAGACGCACCAGCAGCTGGCACGGCGCCTCCAGGCGGTCCGAGGTCACCAGGTCCACCAGCGCCTCGACGTTCTGCAGGTTGGGCGACCAGCTGACAAAGCTGCTGGCATAGGACAGCAGCCGGCGCTCCGGGTCCAGGCCGTGCATGCGGAAGTACTCCTCCCGGGACAGCAGCCACTCTCGGCGCACATACCCATCGTAGGGCGGCATGCCGCCGATGTGCACCCGTTCGGGCGGCCAGTCAGCCCCCCCGATCAGCTCCTGCCGTTGCTTCTCGGACCAGCAGGTGACCCAGTCGATCGAGGCGCCAGGCAGGCCGTAACTGCTGGAACTGTCCCAACTGATGATGGCCGCAGCGGTGGGCACGCCGCGCTGTGCGGCTTCGCGCAGCAGGAAGCGGTCCTGGCGAAAACCGGGCGAGGCGGCGATGACCAACCCGGGGCGGTACTTCTCAAAAAGGTCGGCATAGATCTGGGGAGTGTAGCGTCCCTGGTAGCGCAGCAGGGCCCGGCGGGCGAGGCGGGAGCGGCGCAGGACCATCGCCAG
>CAIQIV010000043.1 GCA_903871905.1 uncultured Chloroflexota bacterium
ACCTCAAGGACCAAAGCCATCGCAGTCATGCACTACGGCGGTTACGCCTGTCCTATGCAGGAGATCCTGGCACTGGCAGAGGAATATCATCTCGCCGTCGTAGAGGATGCAGCCCATGCGCCTGGGGCGATGTTAAATGGGAAGATGCTGGGAACGATCGGCGATGTGGGTTGTTTTAGTTTCTTCTCAAACAAGAATCTGGTGACGGGGGAAGGGGGAATGGTGGTCACCAACCGGGATGACCTGGCTGAGCGAATTCGGCTGATGCGCTCCCATGGGATGACCACGCTGACCTGGGACCGGCATAAAGGGCATGCCTATTCTTATGATGTCGTTTCGCCCGGGTTCAATTATCGCATGGATGAGATGCGGGCCGCGCTGGGTGTCGTGCAGCTTGGAAAGCTTAAGGCGCATAATTTGAAGCGGCAACAAATCGTGAGCGATTACCTGGCCAGGCTGGCAGACAACCCGGGCGTGACCATTCCCTTTGTTCACCATCCAGGCTTATCCTCTTACCACCTGTTTCCCATCCTGGTGGACAGCCAGGAAACCAGGATGAAGACCGTGGCTTCGTTGAAAGAACAGGGCATCCAGACCAGCATGCACTACCCGCCGATCCACCTGTTCTCGCATTACCGGAACACCTATGGTTTTGAGGCAGGGCTGCTGCCTCTCACCGAGGAAGTAGGAAAAAGGGAAATCACCCTGCCGCTGTATTCAGGAATGAGCGAGGAGGCAGTTGATCTGGTGGTTAAAGCTCTGGCATGCCTGAAGTTCTGACGCTGGCCTATTACTTTCCACCTTTGGGGGGCGGCGGGGTACAGCGCACTCTCAAGTTCATCAAGTACCTGCCGGAATATGGGTGGTCGCCGGTCGTGATCACAGTGAATGACGATCGGACTGCGGCGCATGATCCTGAACTGGCGGATGATGTCCCGCCACAGGTGCCTGTGACCCGCACAGAGGCTTATCGCATTCCGGCTGGTCTTCCCTGGCGGGTGAGAAATTTTATCCGCCGCTGGCTGCTTCTGGTTGACGACGAAGTGGGCTGGCTGCCATTTGCTCAAAAGGAAGCGCAGAAGGTTATCAAGCAGCGAAAAAGCATTGCCGCTCTCTATTCCAGTTCTGCTCCTTATACCAGCCACCTCATCGGGTTGCGCCTCCAGCAGAAAACGGGCCTGCCGTGGATTGCAGATTTTCGCGACCCCTGGATCGGGAATTTTTCCAGCTCTTTTCCCAGCCGCTGGCACGAGCAGGCTGCCCGGGGGCTGGAGCGCAAGGTTGTCCTGCGCGCTGACCGGGTCATCTCAGTCAGCTTGCCGATGACCGATCAATTCCGGCGGCGTTACCCGGACCTGCCGGAAGAAAAATTTGTCACCATCCCCAATGGATTTGACCCCATGGATTTTGCTGTGAAGGAAGAATTCCAGGGGGAAAGAGACCCGAAAAAATTTACCATCGTTTATACGGGTTCATTTTACGGAGAAAAACAAACCCCGGCGTATTTCTTAAGGGCGATGAAAGAGAACATTGAAGATGGTGGATTCGATGCAGACTCGGTGGTTCTCCGCATCCTGGGCAGTCATTCAGCCGCGCTGCAGACCCAGGTTTGCCAGCTTGGTCTGGCGCAGCAGGTCCGGGTGGAAGGATATGCCTCCCACGCGCGGGCGGTACGCGCCATGCAGCAGGCAGACTGCCTGCTGCTGATTATTGGCTCGGGCAGGGGCAGTGAGGTGGTTTTTACCGGTAAAATCTTTGAGTACTTGGCAGCCAGGCGCCCCATCCTGGCCCTGGTCCCCCCTGGGGCCGCCTCGGAATTAATCCAATCCGCACGGGCAGGGATGATCGTGGCACCGGAGGATGTGGGCGGGATATCCCAGGCGCTGCGGATGCAGTACAAGCAGTGGAAGGAAGGGCGCATGTCGATCGATCTGAATGATGACGTGATCCAGGTCTATGACCGGCGCCGGCTGGCAGGGCAGCTAGCCGCGGAGTTGAACCAGGTGCTCAACAAGAACTGAAGCGTGAGGCGGGCAGTGGACCACGGACAGGAACTCGAACGCATCCGAGATGTGTATAATGCTGAATACCGGCCGGACGCTAATGATCGTCGTTATGACTGGCATCCCCGCAACCCGCTTTCTATGTTTTTCCGGCATGCCCAGGAATATGCTCTGGTTTCACTGCTTAACCAGGCCGGCCTGGACCTGGAAAATATGCGCCTGCTGGATTTGGGCTGTGGAACGGGGGGGTTGCTCCGTTTCTTGACCAATCTTGGGGCCAATCCTGGCAGACTGCAAGGTGTTGATTTATTGGATTACCGGGTGAAGCAGGCGCGCAGTCTGTGTAACCAGGAAACGGGGATATGTATGGGGGATGGGGGTGCGCTGCCTTATCAATCTCAGGTTTTTGACCTGGTCAGCCAGTTTACCGTGTTTTCTTCCATCCTGGATGGGGAGCTGCGCCGGGAAGCAGCAGCCGAGATCACCAGGGTGATGAAACCTGGCGGTTACCTGCTCTGGTATGATATGCTGCAGACCACTTCGGATGCCCTCCGAGGCTTGCAGCTTTCCGAGGTGGAAAGCCTGTTCCCACGCCTCCAGGTGTGTGCCATGCGAAGGCTGCATGCTGTTTATACCTCCCGGCTGCTGCGGCGCTCATGGCGGTTAGCCTTGCTCTGGAACACTGTTCCAGGGATCAAGAAAACACACGCAATGGTCTTGCTGAAAAACAGTTGAGTTTCTAATCTTATGGACCTGAAAAAATATTACCGCCTGCTCCATGAAATCATCACTCTTCCCCGTGTTGAGATCCGCATGTGGGGGGATGAGCACTGCCATCATATGTATCGTTATTTTGTCCGGCCTCACCCTCACTATTGGGTGATCCAGAATAAGAGCATTGGAGCGGCGATTTTGCCGCTTCCCGCCTCTTTTGAGGAATATACTGCTGGGAAGAGAAGCCAGGCGCTGCGTACCAATCGCACCCGGTGTCTTAAGCAGGGATTTTCCTTCCAATCATTCCAGCCGGATAAGTGGCTGGAGGATCTGATGGAGATCAATGCTTCCAGCCCGGTGCGCCAGGGGCGGAAGATGTATGCCAGCTATACGGAGGTGGACCAGGTGCGCACCCTGGTGCAGGAGATTGATCGGATGTACGGGGTGTTCAACCAGGAGGGCCGCTTAAGAGCTTACGCTCATGTTATGGTTTGCGGCGAGCTGATCCTGTTCTCCCGCCTGTTGGGACATGCCGAGGACCTGGAGCAGGGCGTCATGTACCTGCTGGTCAGCGAAGTGCTCAAGGAGATGATCGCTCTAAAAGCGCAGACCGGCCTTCCCCA
>CAIQIV010000044.1 GCA_903871905.1 uncultured Chloroflexota bacterium
CTTTCCGTCGCTGGGCGCCCCGGTAATAGTAGCGGAGAAGACCCCCGTCCCTGACCACGGAATGGTAGCCGCCGTAGTTGCCTTCCCACGGCGCGTCCTCGTAGAACGAGATCTCGCGGGGAACCGGCGAATGAAGCCTGAGCGTCGCCCTGTCCAGCTTCTCGATCAGGTGGTGGTCCACGAACAGCACGCGCTCCGGCGCAACGTCCAGGTTGGACAGGATCTCGGACTTCAGCCACAGCCGGTCGCTGAACCAGGCGATCATCGCCTCGCGAAAGACGCGCCACGAGCGGGGGAAGGTGTCCAGGTGCGAAAGCAGGATGCGCTCGAACTTCTTGAGCGGCTTCTCGTAGAACACCACGTAATCCAATTCCCGGGTGGTGATGCCCGCCTGGCGCAGGCAGAACTCGATGGCCTGGCGCGGGAAGCGCTGGTCAAACTTAATGCGGCTGTAGCGCTCTTCCTGCGCCGCGGCAATTAACTGGCCGTCCCGCAAGAGCGCGGCAGCCGAATCATGGTACAAGGCAGAGATGCCCAGGATATACATCGGAACAATCCTCTCACAACCTAGAAGTGCCGCCTGGCTTCATCCAGGCTGTCCTGCGCCGGGGAACGCTTGACCCAGCCCGTCTGCTTCGGCTGGTGAAACCGCAGGTCCAACGACCGGTCAAACAGCCGCGCCAGCAGGCCAAAGGGCACCAAGAAGGTGAAGTAAAACAGGCTGAGCAGCAGCCGCGATTGAAACTCACCAATGTAGCGGGAGGTGATTTTCCACTCACTCCAGAATTTTTTCCACATGTGCAGCCTGCCTCCCTAATCCTTGGGCATCACAGCCAACCCGCCGCCCTGCCGCCGCTGCTGCCAGGCCGCCAGGCCCGCCAGGCTGGCGCCGTAAGCCAGGCAGCAGACCAGCCAACCCAGGCTGCGAAAGACCGGGCGCAGCGCCTCGGAGAACACCAGCAGCAGCAGGCTGCCGACCACCCAGATCAACAGGCCGTAAAACACACCTACCGCCAGCAGGTAGCGCTCCGGCGCCCGCTGCTGGGCCAGGGCATACAACACGCCGCACACCATGCCGATGACAAGGTGCACCACCAGCCCCGCAGCCACGGCCCCCGGGGCTCCCTGCGGCAGCAGCAAGCCGCCCACCTGCCCCAGAACCTGCTCCAGCCCGCGCCCGGTCAGCGGCTGCAGCATAAAAACTACAGCCAGCATGACCCCGGAGGCCGCCAGGCCAAACAAGGCGCCTTTTCCAGGCGCCAGCACCAGGTCGCTGACCTGGTAGTCCGAATCAGCAATCACAATCGCCTCTCAAATTTTACTCAGGCAACAGAACTCCCGCCGCAGCGGGAGTTGAAACCAACCCAGCACAAAATACAGGTACAGCCAATTTTACCAGAGATCAAAGCTGCGGCTACAGGCTGATCACCTTTGCCGCCTTGTCCAGCGCCTCAAGAATATCTCCCATCCCGCCGACCACACCCACCTGGACCTGGTCAGCCAGGCCCAGGTAGTCCAGGCAGGTCTTGCACAGCACCAGCTCTACCCCCGCAGCCTCCAGGCTGCGCAGCGCCTCCAGCACCGGCGAGCCAGCACACGCCAGGCGCACGCCCTCCGTATAAAACAGAACTTTTGCCGGGTAAACGCCCGATTCCAGGGTCAGGCCAAGATACTTGACCACCAGCGCCTGCTGCAGCCCGGCAGGCCCTTCACCCAGACCAAAACGGGTGAACAGCAGCACCGTGTCACGATGATTGGGGGGAGGAATAAGGTTGTTCATCATGAGGCCAATTCTATTCGACAAACGCCAAACTGACCATACTCCTGGTATATCCATCCAATATGTAGTAAAGTTATGATCCAGGGAACCACATGCCATGAGCACAAAAAATAAACAACATGCAGCCCTAAACCCAACCCTTGAAAACCCGGCGCCTGCAGCCGTTCCTCCAGGAGAAGACTTTTTTCGCCATCTCGCCGAAAGCTCCCCGGACATTCTCTACCTTTACCGCCTGCTGCCGCAGCCTGGCTTTGAATATATCAACCGGGCAGTCACCGCGCTGACTGGCTATACTCCCACCGAGTGCTGTGCAGACCCTGAACTGTGGCTCAAGCTGGCGCACCCGGAGGACCGCCACCTGGTCGCCCCGTCCAACCTGCTGCAGCAGCTCTCCTCAGGCGCCGCGGACCTGTCGCCGTTGACTCTGCGCTGGATCAGCCGGGATGGGCGCACCCTGTGGACCGAGCACCAGTTTACCCCGGTCCACGACGCCGCTGGCCAGGCGACCGCCATCCAGGGCATCGCCCGCAACATCACCCTGAGCAAACAGGCCGAGGATTTCCTGTGCATCCAGCGCGACCTGGGCATCGCCCTGGGCTCAACCAGCGAGCTGCTGCAGGCCCTGCGCCTGATCCTGGAGGCCGCCCTGCGCATCGAGCCCATCGACTGCGGCGGCATCTACCTGACAGACCCACTCAGCGGGGCGCTGGAACTGGTCGTCCACGAGGGGCTGTCGCCTGCCTTCATTGCCAGCGCCGCCCGCTACAACCCCATCGACTACCAGGCAGTCCTGGTGCAAAAAGGGAAACCCATTTACGGGTCTTACGCCTACGTATCCCAGTCACCCAACCAGGCCATGAGAGACGAAAAACTGCTCAGCCTGGCGGTTGTACCTGTCCTGTACGAAGGGCAGGCCATCGCCGCCTTCAACATGGCCTCCCACACCCAGGAAGAGATCCCACCACATGCCCGCGATATGTTGGAGAGCCTGGCGGCGCAGATCGGCAGCGCCGTGGCGCGCGTGCAGGCTGAAAAGCAGCTCAGCCAGAGCCAGGAGAACTTCCAGACGCTGTTTAACTCGCTGGAAGACCTGCTGTTTATTGCCGATAGCAGCGGGCGCCTGATCCGCACCAATCCCGCCGTGGAGCAGCGCCTGGGCTACTCCACCGAGACCCTGCACAGCATGCACATCCTGGACGTCCACCCTCCCGAGCGCCGGCAGGAGGCCGGGCGCATCGTCGCCGACATGCTGGCCGGCAAGCTTGCCTACTGCCCTATCCCCCTGATGACCAGCACTGGCAGCCTGATCCCGGTTGAGACCCGCGTCACCCTGGGAACCTGGGATCACCAGCAGGTGCTGTTTGGCATCTCGCGCGATATCAGCGAGCGCCTGAAAGCCCAGGAAGCCCTGGCCTGGCAGGAAACCCTGTTGCGCCTGGTCACCGATGCCTCTCCGCTTGGCTTCCTGATCGTCGACCACCGCAGCGATAAAATCCTGTATTTCAACCACCGCTTCTGTGAGATCTGGGGCATTGAGCACCAGGAAGAAGCCTTGCAGAGCCGCCAGCTGTCATACGGCGAGCTGGTCTGCGCCTGCCTGCCCAGCCTGGAAGACGCCCCGTCTTTCACCGCCTCCTTGAAATCGCTGGCGGACGAAAACAATCGCAGCGTGCTGGAAGACGAGATTGTCTTTGCCAACGGCCGCACCGCCCGCCGCTTTTCTGCCCAGATACGCGGCAGCCTGGAAGGGGAAAGCGAACACTACTTTGGGCGGTTTTACACTTACGAGGACATCACCCAGAAAAAGGAGGTGGAGGAGCAAATCCGCTCCTCGCTGCACGAAAAAGAGCTGCTGCTCAAGGAGATCCACCACCGGGTGAAAAACAACATGCAGATCATCACCAGCCTGCTTGGCCTGCAGGCGGTGGCAGTCGAGGGCACCCCGGCTTACGAGGCGTTCCGTGAAACGCAGAACCGGGTCAAGACCATGGCACTGATCCACGAGCGCTTCTACCAGTCAAAAGACCTGGAGCGGGTAAACTTCGGTGAGTACCTGAAGATGCTGGCCATCCATCTTGGCCAATCCTACAGCAAAAAGGCCGGCAGTGTGCGCATCTTCACCTCGGCCGACCAGTGCAACCTGAGCCTGGAAAAAGCCATCCCCTGCGGGCTAATCGTCAATGAGCTGGTCTCCAATGCCCTGAAGTATGCCTTTCCCGAAGGGATCTGGAAGCCTGCCTCGCCCACC